>JBDGQA010000014.1:0-15913 GCA_042219325.1 Haloferacaceae archaeon
TGCAGCGCCCATAACTTTGAGCGGGTCGTAACCGCCCGATGTCGGCGAGGTTTTCAGTCGAACGGACCTGGTTTTCTTTCTTCCGATAGTTGAACGATAGAGGGTGTGCCGGTGGGATTTGCGTACAGCGCAACTGGACAGCAGCGAAAAATCAACCGCCGATTGATAAGGACTTGTCTCGGCGCGACTGATCTCCCGTTGGTGGCAGTCCGATACGGACTCTCTGGACTAGTTGAAAGAGGGAACACAGAGCACGTTGGTCGCTAATCCGATTGATGTCTATCAAAGGTGCCTTGCTGAATACAGCGGCTGAGTACAGCAAGCCGTGTCTGTAGATATTATAGATGACATGTCGAACAGTCGCGCGTTGTATGCAGCACGTTGGTTTTACAGTGGGCGAGCGGGTCACGCAGGTCCTGATCGCCTCAGTGGCTGTGGCCCTCCCAGCGGGCGGTGGTCATCACGGAGCCGGTGTGCGCCGTGTCAGTTCGTGAACTCGGAGGACTCGGGGGCAATCCACGAGAGGAGGAGCCCGATGGCCGTCAAAGCGGCTGCATAGGCGAACGCCGGGAGATATCCGTCGGTCCGCTCGATCAATGCTCCGGCGATCACCGGTGCCGTGAACGCCCCGGAGATCCCAGCCGTCGTGAGAAACGCCAGTGCCGTTCCGGTGATGTCCGCCTCAACGACCTCCCGGACGTAGCTGTACACGACGCCAAACGTGAACTGGATCACGAACCCGGCGATGATCAGCGCCGCCACGATGAGCGCCAGCCAGCGCGACCACGCGATGAGCCCGATGAGCGGGAGCGAAATCAGGAACGCCGCCCGGAGGACGGGGATCCGTCGCTGATACAGGAGTCGGTCCGAGATGATCCCGCCCCCCGCTCGTGACAGCACGCCCATCGCCGGGAACACGGCCGCCAGGCCACCACTGAGTGCAGCGGACAGCGCAAATCGCTGGCCGAGGTACGTTGGCATCCAACTGTTCATGAACAGATAATAGGAGTAGGCGGCGAACGCCATCGCACACCCGTACCACACTGTCCGGTGTTGGAAAACCCGGATAAAATTCGTCCGCATCGACGCGGTGTTCGCCGTCGGCTCGACCGCGAGGTGACGCACGGACGCCGTGATGAGGGCAAAGGCGATGCCAGCGGCACTGCTCATCACGAGAAAGCTCGCGGGCCAACCGGCCCAGGCCGCGATACCGGGAGTTGTGAGCTGCCCGAGCGCGAACCCCGCCGGGGCACTCGTGATGAAGACGCCGATGGCCGTCGCGCGGTTGCGGTCCGAGACGGCGCCGCCGATCAGATTCGTCGATGCGGTCCAGATCACCCCCACCGCGACCCCCGCAACGAGACGCGACCCGAGCAGGGAACCGAATGCCCTCTGCCGTGCCGCCCACCAGCTCCAGACACCGGCGAGGATGACTGTTCCGACGCCGATGGCGATCATCCGATAATCGCCGAGACGGTCGATCCAGACACCGAGTGCGAAGTTCGTGACCGCCCACGAGGCTGGAACCGCACTCACGAGCCAGACCGCCACCCCCGACGTGACGTCCAGATCGGTGGCAACCTGGGATAGCACACTCGCGGGCGCCATGATGTAGTGGTGGGTCGCCGCGGTCAACAGCCACGTTCCAACGATGCACCCGAGGAGTGCCCGATTTGCGGCCAGCGCTCGGCCGGCACTTGTCATCTGCTCCGCGACCCAGTCGGACATGGAGTGGACGTAGATACGGAACGGGCTGGTAAACGGATATTGATGCCGCGACGATTGGTTGCCGGATGCGATTACGAGATACGCGCTCTGTATTCAGCACGGGTTTGAATACGTGTTCGAAACCAGACATATTCGCCGCTTCTCAAACGTCCGAATTCGACCACCACACGCCTCAAAGGTCGATTCGTTGACAGTCGAACCGGCGCCTGCAGCGCCCATGACTCTGAAGTGCAACAACCGCCCGATAGCGTGGCGATTATCGGTCGAACGGACACGTTTTTGATTTCGTTCGATGGTCGAACGAGGAGGGGCGTCACCGGGATTCGCGCGCTCCAAACCGGTCGCATCCAGGAAAAGCAATCACCAATCGACACGTATCCTCCTACGTGTCGAATAGCGCCAGGAATTTCCAATACCAATCGGCAGCAAGAACGTCGGGAAGACGATTCGGATGACGTGGTCGGTGACCGTCCTAGCCTGTCCCAGAACGGTTCGATCGCCAGGTATCGGTTCTTCCTGCATCGCTCCGCCTGCGATCAAATCAAGGCCCGTAGTCCTCGACCAGACGGATGCCGCCCGCCCTGACAGCCGTGCGAGCAGGTGGGCAAAAAGCGCCGCTACCGCCGCGAGCGTGTGGCTACAGGACGCTGTCGTCTACAGTTCGGGGAACGATCTCGGCGTCGGCGAGGGGCGCGACGTTGATCGCGACGCCGTGTTTGCGGTTCGGCCGGTAGCCGGCGGTCGTGATCTCGGAGCGTGCACGCTCGGCCCACTCGGAGGGGGCGGCGGCGGCGATCCGGTCACAGGCGTCCGCGATCTCGTCCGCCAGGGCCTCGTACTCGTCGAGATCCCGCGCCAGCGCGGCGAGGAGGCGCCGACGTTCCGGGACGTCGTCGCCAGCCCGGGACTGTCCGACGTCCTCGAACTTGCCGAAGTAGTAGGTCGTGACGAGGATGCCGTTGCTCGCGTGGTGTGGGGAGCCGATCAGCTCGTCGTAGTACTCGAAGAGGTCGTACAGGCCGGCCGCCACCGGCTCGGACCCGTCCCCCGCGTAGGCCTCGAAGGCGGCCTCCAGGGCGTCCAGGGCGTCGAGCCACTCCCCGCGGTTCTCCTCGACGGTCTCGTAGAACGACGGGCTGAACAGCCCGTCCACGTCGACGTCGTCGAGGTCGGCGAGCGCGTCGAGCGTCTCCAGTCTGGCGGCCGTCCGGTCACGGAATTCGACCACCTTCCCGGCCGCCGCTGCGGCGCGTTCCCGGTTCGCCGCGGGCCACTCGCGCGGGGCGGGCTCGGCGAGGTCGGCGAGCCGGTCCTCGAACGCGCCGATCCCTTCCAGCCCGTTCTCGCATCGCGCGTACGCCTCGGCGGCCGCCATCCGGTCCGCGGTGGGGAGCGCGTCGTCGCTGCGGCGCCGGTCGGCCGCACTCCGGCGTTCGCGGAGCAGGGCCTTTCGGGGTTCGAGGTAGCGGTCCCGGAGTCGGTCGACGACGTTCGCGTCCAGCTGGTGGTAGTCGACCAGGCAGGCGAAGCCCACGTCGTCGTGATCGGGGGCGAGTCGCTCGGTCGTGAGCTGCCAGCAGATCGGCCGCCGGTCGAACCGGGATACGTGATAGTCGAACAGGTCGTGTGTGAGCCACGCCCGGAGGTTCGGGTACGCCTCCCCGTCCGCCGGCTCGTCCCCGAGAACCCCGTCGACGTTCGCGAGGCGGGCCGGGGCGTGCCCGCCAAAGAGGCGCTCGAACTCGTCCTCGATACGCGCGAGCAGGTCGTCCTCGCCGTCGACGGCCGAGAGCGGAACGATCCCGTCGTCGTCTTCGCGGACGACCCGGATCGCGAGGTGGAGCAGCAGGTCCTTCACCATCCCGGGGAAGTCGTCGCCCGGGTCGGTGATGGCGTCGGGGTCGTACGTCTCGCGCTCGCGGGGGTTCCCGTTGGTCCGGAGGGCGATCTCCTGGAGGACGGTCTCCCGCTGATCCCCGGTGACGTCGAAGCAGTCGAACACCGCCTCGTCGATGGCGTCGGCACAGGACTGGAGGTTCGCCTCGACGCGTTCGAGATGTCTCGCCGCCGCCACGCCGATTTCGGTCAGCGAGGCGGACGGGGGGACCGTCCCGGCCGGCGTATCGATTTCGACGCGCTCCCGGAGGTCCCGATGCGGGTGGTCGGACCGGGGAAGCGACTCGTCGATGCCGAGCACGTCCAGCAGGACGGGGCCGTCGTAATGCGGCGAGACGGGATCGTACCGGCGCTTCGAGACGAGATGCCCGACGGCCTCCCGCGGCAGGGTTTCGAGGCGGTCGATGGTTTCGAGGTCCTCCGCCCACGGCACCGTCGCCACCAGGCCGACCTCCCACATCCGCTCGGTCGTCTGCGCGAGCATGAGGTAGGTGAACAGGTGGCTGTTCGTGTACGACAGCGCCTGCCAGACGGCGCGGTCGGGGATGAGGACCGATCCCTTGTGGCTGAAGATCGAAGTCGGGTGGAGGTAGCCAAAGCGGCGGCCGCTCTCCTTGGCGACCGTGTACGAGAGCGCTTCGCTGAAGTAGTCGTCAGTGTTCTGCACCCGGCCGCCCGGCTGGCTCGCCATCTCCCGGGGTGACCAGTCGACCATCCGATCGACCCGCGGCAACAGCCACGCATCGCTCCCGCCCTTCGCGAACGGAACCCACTCTCCCTCGCCGCTGACCTCCCAGAACCGCCGGACGAACCGGTCGTCGTCGCCGGTACAGAGGCCCGCGCTCACCGTGCCGAGGCTCTCACCGCCGACCCCGCCCGTGTCGGCGTCCAGATAACAGTTCGCCGAGTACGTCTCGCGGAGCTCCCGGGGGACCCAGTACGAGAGCGGGGTTCCGGGGATCAGGTCGAACGCCCCGAGATCGCGCTCGTAGCGCCGCCGAACCCCATCGTCGACGTCGTCGACGAAGGCCGCATGGAGGAACGCTCGCTCCTTGGCACCCCTCTCGACGTCCCCGAGACGGAAGAACGTCCCCTCCCGTCCGCCCTCTCCCCCGGAGCGAACGACGGTCCCCGCGGTCCGCACCGTCGCGTTGTCGAGAATTCCGATCCCGTACTCCGCGAGGAAATCGAACGACCCCCGACCGCCGACGAAATCCTCCCGGAAGCGCCGGAACGACTGCAGGAACATGAACGATCGCGGGACCAGCATCCCGATGCGGCCGTTCGTCGCCACCAGTCGGTCGCACGCCTCGAAGAAGTTGATGTAGTAGTCGGTCGCGTACTCGTAGTGGTCCTCGACGTACGCTTTCACGTCGTCTGGCATCCGTCCCCCAGAGCCGTACGGCGGGTTCATCAGCGCGACGTCGTACTCCTGGGTCAGCACGACGAGCAGGTTCGGAAAGCTCCGGAGGTTGCGCTCGCCAAAGGAGTCCGCGGTCCGCTCCTCGACGGCCCCCGCGAGCCGGTCCAGGAACTGGTCCAGCGTGTGCGGGCCCGTTCGACCCTGCTCCGGCGTGTCGGGGCACTCCTCCACGAACTCCCCGGCGAGCGTCCCCCGGACGTCGAGCAGGCTCCCGAGGGCCTCCGTCGTCCGGAACTCTTCGACGATGCGTGTGAGCGCCTCCCGCACGTCCGTCCGCTCTCCCGCGATCCGGTCGAGCACGTCGGCCGCCCCCTCGACGTCGGCGACGCGGGCGTCGGCACAGACGATGCCGAGATTCGGCATCTCGAACTCCGCGTCCTCGGCGTTGGCCCGTGTTCGGGCCTTCAGGTAGAGGTTGAACGCGGCGAGTCGACAGGACCGCAGATCGATGTCGACGCCGTAGAGGTTGTGTTCGAGGATTCTCGCGGGGATTTCGCCGCGGTCGAGGTCGGTTTCGGCCCACCAGATGCGTTCGAGGACGTCGAACGCGTAGAGCAGGAAGTGTCCGCTCCCGCAGGCGGGGTCGAGGACCCGGAGTTCGCGGGGATGGTCGAACGACGGCGCCTCCCCCGCGTCCGCGTCCGCGTCGGGAATGAGGTACGTGCAGAGTTCGGGGACGTCAGGGGCGGCCTCCGAAGTGGCGGGTCGTTCCTTGCGCTCCGCGGGCGAGCGCTCCTCCGGGTCGGGAACGGCCGACTCCCTGCCGGTGGCTTCGAGGTAGAGTTTCCCGAGGGAGTTGTCCGTGAGCATTCGGACGACCCAGTGTGGCGTGTAGAACTGGTTCGCGGGCCCGACATCGTCGGGTTCGAGCGTGTTCTTCGCGTCCAGAGCCTCGACGGCGGGCCGGTTGTAGTACTCGTACACCCAGCCGAGCACGTCGTCGGCCCGCCAGACTGCGTCGGGAATCCCGTCGAGCAGTCCACAGAGATCCTCGAAGGTGTCGTCGTCGGGGTCGACCCGGCTGTACGCCGTTTCCCGATCGAAGACGATCCCGGCCTCGTCGGCCAGCCGATCACACGCGTCGTGATACGCCCGGATGGCGGCTTCGTCCGCCGGCGCGCCCCCCTCGCGGGCGAGCGTCTCGGCGGCCGGCGTCAGGCCGTCGTCCCCGAAGACGGTGACCGCCTCGTCGAGGAATCCCCGCACCTCCATACACCGCAGGGCGGCCAGCCGGGTGACGACCGTGTACCCCACGCCCGCGACGTACTGCTCGAACGCCTCGTTCCAGTCGTGACCGTCGGCGCCCTCGCCGTCGATGGCCGCCACGAGTCGGCGCGTGTCGTCGTCGAGGTCGTCGGGGGTCTTCGGCCGCTCGTCGAGGCCCCGCCGTGCGAGCCGGAACGCGACGTCGTCCTCGACGCGCTCGCGCATCTCCGCGACGACGCCTTCGAGGCGGTCACGCTCCTCGGCGTCCAGTTGGGCCCGCTGCCGGGAGAGGGGATCGCTCGCCATGGGTGGTGGTCGTGTACGCTCCGCCCCACCCCCACCGGGAACTTGAATGTTGGCTCGTACACCCCGGCGCTGCCCCGCCGGTCGTAACGGGTACGTCCCCTGCCGGCGAGGGCACCCACACCCCATCCGGCGGGGGAGCGCGACCGTAGGAGGGACCCGAAGGCTCTCGTCGGGTCGCGCCGTCGCCCGCAATATGGTTTCGGAGCTGTTCGACCCGGAGCGGTGGGAGCCCGTCACGGAGGAGTTCGACGACGTGACCTACCACCGGGCGACGGACGTCCCGGCGGTCCGGATCGCCATCGACCGCCCCGAGGTGCGAAACGCCTTCCGGCCCGGCACCGTGGACGAACTCCACGCCGCGCTGGACCACGCGCGCAAGCAGGCCGACGTGGGCTGTGTGCTCCTGACCGGCAACGGCCCGTCGCCCACGGACGGCGGCTGGGCGTTCTCGGCCGGCGGGGACCAGTCGGTGCGCGGCGAGTCGGGCTACGAGTACCGCGATAGCGACGAGGCCGACGAGTCGGAGGACCCACTCGTCCGGCGGGCCGAGGCCGGACGCCTCCACGTCCTCGAAGTCCAGCGGCGCATCCGCTTCATGCCCAAGCCGGTCGTCGCCGTCGTTCCCGGTTGGGCCGTCGGCGGCGGGCACTCGCTGCACGTCGTCTGTGACCTGACCGTCGCCAGCGAGGACCACGCGAAGTTCCTCCAGACGGACCCGGACGTCGCCTCGTTCGACGGCGGCTTCGGATCGGCGTATCTCGCCCGACAGATCGGGCAGAAACGGGCGCGAGAGGTGTTCTTCCTGGGAAAGACCTACGACGCCGCCGAGGCGGCGGACATGGGGATGGTCAACGAGGTGGTGCCCCACGAGGACCTGGAGACGCGCGCGCTGGAGATGGCGGAGACGATGGCCGGCAAGTCCCCGACCGCGATGCGGATGCTCAAGTACGCGTTCAACCTCGCCGACGACGGGATGGTCGGCCAGCAGTTGTTCGCCGGCGAAGCAACCCGGCTCGCGTACATGACCGACGAGGCCGCCGAGGGCCGCGACGCCTTCCTCGAGGGCCGGGAACCGGACTTCTCCCCGTTCCCCTGGCACTACTGATTCCCGGTACGCTTGCCGTCCCCCGGCCTCTCCGGGCATCACAAAGCATACGACCCACGCCGACCCGTCGAACGACGATGAGCGTTCTCGGTCCCCTCCTCCGCGCCCGGCGCGAGCGTCCCGTCTTCGTCGCGAGCGCCATTGCCCTCCTCGCCGTACTGCTCACCTACCCGCTCGTCGACGCGTGGCTCCGCGCGCAGGGAATCGCCGCGCCCGTCCGGCCCATCGATCTCGGGGCGTACTACGGGGCCGTGAAGCGGTGGATGGTCGGCGACCCGCTCTACGTGCGCACCGACGCCGGCGGGTTCCACGGGAGCTACCTCTACCCGCCGGTGGCTCTCCTGCTCTTTCGCCCGCTCGTGATGCTCCCCTTCCGGACTATCCACCTCGTCTGGGGCGCCGCGGGGCTGTTCGTCCTGTGGGTCGGCGTCCAGGCGGCGGCGACGGCGCTCGGGGCCGACCTCCACCCGCTGGAACGCCTCGGGCTCCTGCCGCTCTGTCTCGGCTTCGCCCCGGTCCTGCTCGGGCTGAAGATGGGCCAGACTGCGCCGTTGCTGGCCGGACTGCTGGCGCTCTCGCTGTGGGCGCTCCTGCGCGGCGCGCAGCTCGACGGCCGCCGGGGGTGGGCGGCCCGACTCGCGAGCGGCGGGCTGACGGCCGTGGTCTGTGTGATCAAACCCGCGTACGCGCCGGTGGCCGCCCACCTGCTCGCGGACCGCGACCGCCTGCTCGGCGGCGCCCTGACGCTCGTCGTGGCGACCGCCCTCTCCCTGCTCGTCTTCGGCGTCGAGACGCACCGCACGTACCTCGACGTGCTGGCGTGGGGACTCGGCGGCGGCGGAATCGTCCCCCCGCCGATCAGGTGGGTGCCGCCCTACTTCCGACCGCTCTATCCCGTCCGCGGCCAGGCGCTCGTGCTCCGTCTCGCGGGGAGCGCGCTCGTCGCCGGGACCGCCGTCGCCCTCGGACGGGCGGACCGGGGACGCGGTGGTCTCGCGTCCGCCGACGGGGACGCGTACGGTCGCCTCGCGCCCGCCGGCGCCGACGACCGCCTCGCGTTCGCGCTGGGCGTCGTCGCCATGCCGCTCCTGACCCCCATCGCGTACGCCTACTACCTCGCGGCCGTCCTGCCCGCGGCGTTCGTCCTCCTCGCCGACGAACTGGCGCGCGGCGGCGCCGGCCACCCGCTGGTCGTGGTCGGCGCGCTGGCCTGCCTGCAGATCCACTCGCAGGTGATGCGGCTGATCATCCGGGGGCTTCCGGAGATCGGCACGGCGGTCACCGCGCTCCTCCAGCCCGGGCTCTGGGGCGTCGCCGCCCTCGTCGGCCTCGCGGCCCTCCGTGCCGGCCAGCGCCTCGATGCCACGCGGCCGTGGAAGGGACTGGCTGCCACCGGATGAGGCGCCGTCGTCACGACGAACGCGCCGCGGGTGGAAACCGCAGTCGCTTTGGGCGCCCTGGACCAAGGTCGGGCGATGACCGCCGAGGAGGTCACCCGCCGGCGGGCGTGGGTGATGGCCGCGCGCCCCCAGACGCTCCCGGCGGCGGCCGCGCCGGTGCTGGTCGGCACCGGACTCGCCGTCCACCACGGCGTCTTCGCGCCGCTCCCCGCCCTGTTCGCGCTGCTCGGCGCGGCGCTCATCCAGGTCGGAACGAACTTCGCGAACGACTACTACGACGCGGTGAAGGGCGCCGACACCGCCGACCGCGAGGGGTTCACCCGGGTGACCGCCGGGGGACTGATCCCCCCTGCGCGAGTCAAGCGCGCCATGTGGCTGACGTTCGCGGCGGCCGTCGCCGTCGGTACCTATCTCGTGTGGGTCGGCGGCGTCCCCATCGTCGTCGTCGGCCTCCTCTCGGTGGCGTCGGGCATCGCCTACACCGGCGGCCCCTACCCCCTCGGCTATCACGGCCTCGGCGACCTGTTCGTGTTCGTCTTCTTCGGCCTGGTCGCCGTGGCCGGCACGTACTACGTCCAGGCGGCGGCCGTCCTCGCCGCCGGCGTTCCGGTCGGAGTTCCGCCCGGAACCCTGCCGCTCGACGCCCTCGTCGCCGGCCTGCCCGCCGCCGCGCTCTCGACGGACATCCTCGTGGTGAACAACGTCCGCGACCGCGAGGAGGACGCCCGGGCTGGCAAGCGCACGCTCGCGGTCCGCCTCGGCTACCGGTTCGCCCGCGCGGAGTACCTCCTCATGCTCGCGCTCGCCTACATCGCACCGTTCTGGTTTCTCGCCCGCGGTTACGGACTCCCCGTCCTCCTGCCGCTCCTGACGCTTCCGCTCGCCGCACGGGTGACCCGGACGGTCCTGACGCGCACGGACGGCGATGCGCTCAATCCGGCGCTGGAGCGCACCGGTCAGCTCCTGGCCGCCTACGCCGCGCTGTTCGCCGTGGGACTGGCAGTATGACGGACGGTACCGACGGCACCCGGGGCGACGCCGCTCCCGGCGATGCCAGCAACGACGCCGCTTCCGACGGCGGCTCCCGCGACCCGGCGCCCGGCGACGATACGACCCTCCGCGAGTTCTCCCTCGACCTGAACGATCCGCTCGCGACCGCGCGCGGCGAGATCACGACCCGCCGGGGCCTGCTGGTCGGCGTCGAGCGCAGGGGCGTCCGCGGCGTCGGTGAGGCGACGCCGCTTCCCGGGTGGACCGAACCGTTCGAGGAGTGTCTGGCGGCGCTGGCCGGGACCGACGGCGGCCCGCCGCTGGACGTACCCGCCGATCCGAGTCCCGGGACCGTGGACCTCGGCGACGTGCCGGAGACGCCGGCCGCGCGCCACGGCCTCGCGCTCGCCCGCCTCGACGCGGCGGCGCGCCGGCAGGGGGAGTCGCTGGCGGCCCGCCTGGTCGACGGGTCGCGGCTGGACGGCAAAGCACCGGGGGACCGGATTCCGGTCAACGCCACCGTCGGCGACGCGCCGCCGGACGAGACCGCCGGCGCGGTCCGGCGGGCGGCGGCCGCGGGCTTCCCCTGCGTGAAGGTGAAGGTCGGCGTCGGGAGCGTCGCGCGCGACGTCGAGCGCCTGCGGGCGGCCCGCGCGGCGGTCGGCGACGACGTGGACCTCCGTGCGGACGCCAACGGCGCGTGGGACCGCGAGACGGCGGTCGAGGCGGTCGGGGCCCTTCGACCGCTCGCCCTCGACTACGTCGAGCAGCCGCTGCCCGCGTCGGACCTCGACGGCCACCGGGCGCTCCGCGGCCGGGGGGTGCGGGTGGCACTCGACGAGTCGCTGGTCGACGCGGGGATCGAACCCGTCCTGGCCCGTGACGCGGCGGACGTCGTCGTCCTGAAGCCGATGGCGCTCGGCGGTCCGGACCGGGCGGTCGCCGCGGCCCGGCGCTCCCACGCGGCGGGCGTCGACCCGGTCGTCACGACGACGGTCGACGCCGCCGTGGCCCGGACGGCGGCCGTCCACGTCGCCGCCGCGATTCCCGACGTCGGCCCCTGCGGCCTTGCCACCCGGTCACTGCTGGCCGACGACCTCGCCCCCGACCCGGTGCCGGTGGAGGGAGGACGGATCGGCGTCCCGGCGGGACCGGGACTGGCAGGGGGGACCTTCGACGGCCTCGTTTAGTCGGCCATCTCGCCGGCGACCCGCAACCGGCATTCGTCGACGAAGTCGGTGAGTGCCGACCCCGCCGCCTGGTCGAACGAGGCGAGATAGCCACACTCCGCGTCCGCCATCAGGTGGACCACGAGGACGTCGCCGTGGTGATGGACCGCGGCGTCCGCCGATCCGAGTGGCAAATCGGACATCGCCGGCCCCCACAGTTCGCCGTGGGTCGCCCGGAAGGCGCCGACCAGCCGGTCGACCTCGTCGGAGGTGTACCGCTCCCTGGCCTCGTCGATGGCGTAGGCGACGACGTACTCCTCGGCGTCGTAGCCCACGACGACGCGCAGGTGGTCGCCGGCGCGGTCGCGGCAGAACCGGGCGAGGCGGGCGGCGCGCTCCGGGATCATCCATCGAGTACTCGGGAGAGGTGCGGATAAGCGGTACGGCCGACCGACCAACGGGGGTCGCCGTCGGCGGACCACGCCGATACGCTGTGGCGGCCGAACCGGCGCAGGGTCGCGGGACGGGGCGGCCGCGGGGGGAGCAACAGCACGGGACGGGGCGGCCGCGGCTACTGTCCGCCCGTCGTTTCGTCGCCGGGTGCGTACGCGTCGCCCGCGTTTCCGTCGGCGCGCAGTCGACGGATCGCCGCGGCGGCGGCGCTCGTGTCGTAGCCGAAGAGCACGTCGGCGGCGTACGCGTCGACGACCTCCGCCGCGCCGACGAGGGCGTCGAGGTCGGCCTCCGCGGCGTAGAGTTCGACGGCGAGGGGTACCCGTGGCTCGCCCGCCGGGTCGCCGCCGGCGAGCGCCGTCCGGAACCCGGACGCGATGGTCTCCAGCCAGTAGGTGGTGCCGTAGGCCGTGTCGTACAGCGGCACCACCACCTCGTCCACGTGGGCGAGGACGGCGTCGAGGTCGATTCCCGACCGCCGGCGGAGATGGCCGGGGTAAGGATCGGGGTGGAGCGTCAGGTAGCAGTCCCCGGGGACGCGGGCGGCCGCGTCGGCGACGAACTCGCCGATCACGTCGGCCCGCCACGCCCACCGGTCCTCGAACCCGCTCTCGGCGAACAGGCGGTCACACCGCTCACACCGGCAGTAGCCCTCGCGCGGGAACCCGACGTCGTCGAGGCGCACGTCGGGCGCGGCGTCGGCACAGTCCGCGATGATTTCGAGGAGACCCTCGCGGTAGTCCGGATGGGTGGGACAGACGTAGGACCAGTCGAAGTAGGGGCGGTCGCGGTCCGCGGGACGGCCCTCGGCGTCGACGGGGACGAGACCGGGATCGCTCGCGGCCGCGGCGTTGTCCGCGAAACACGAGACGGCGTTCACCGCGCCGGACTGTGGCTCCGACGCGCGCCCGGAGACGTCCTTCACCTCGTAGAAACCCCGGTCGAACGCGGGCCGGCCGACGGCGTCGGCGTCGCGGGTGATGACCCCGTACACGTTCGACGATAGGACGGACCGGTCCCTAAGTGGTTCGACACGTGCGGGGACGGATGGACGGTACCGGGCGCGCGACGTTCCGGGGCCACACCGGCCGCCGAGGGCTGAACGACGCGACCGGCGACGTGCCGCGTTACTCCTCGACTTCGATCGGCTCCTTCTTCTCGCCGGAGATCACGAAGTACACGATTGCGAGCGTGATGAGGAGCAGTACGGCTTTCGATTTGCCCGACATACGCCGGGATACGGCGACCGGCTACAAAGCCGTTACGGGTAGGTCGACGCTCGTCGCCCGCGGATCGATCAGAGTTCCCGCCGGATGTACGCGTCCAGATCGGCCACGAGCGACGGGTCGAACGTCCAGAAGCCCTCCCACTCCCGCGGTTCGCGCTCGACGGCCAGGAGCGCGACGGGCCCGCGAGCGTCGGTGTCCGCAGGAGCCGCCGAGCCGTCCGGGGACGCCCCCCGCTCGCCGTCCGTCCCGGGGGGTCTGAACAGGACGAACCACGAGTGCCTGAAGTCGTGTGAATCCCCGACGTGTGCCGTCGGCGCGAAGTCCTCCGGCGGGAGCCAGTCCGGCACCCCGTACACGTGGACGTCGAGGTCGGTCCCGGCCAGCGACTCGTACACGCGCCGCGTCCCGCGCTCGTCCCTGATGCGTGAGAGGTACTGGAAGGACGCCCGGTGACAGCCGCGGCCGGCCTGCCAGGCGCGTTGCTCGATGTACCGGGAGATGACGATCAACAGCAGTTTCTCCCTGTCCGACTTCGGATATCCCCGCAGCGAGAAGCGGACGCCGCCGAGGTGCTCGATGACGTCCGGCACGTCGAGCGTCTCGATGCCTCGCGTACCGGTGCGATACAGGTCGGAGTTCACCAGCAAAATCGTGTCCTCGATGGCCGAGAGCGGCGATGTCGCGATCACCTCCTCGTCCTCGACCAGCAGGACCCGGTCGTCGCCGACCTCCGGGAGGTCGCGCTCGTCGACCTCGACCGGTTGGTCGGCGAACGTGGATACGAGCATCGACTGAATCGGCTCCGGGCCCGATCGGTTGGCGACGACCAGGGTGCGCGTCGGGGCGTCGACCCGGTCGAGGAACGACTCTAGCGGCATGCGATCACCCGTACCGAGCGGTCGGCCCCCGTGTGCGGGTGGATCGACCGGAGTCCGCGACCCGTGTCAGTCAGTCGGCACATGTCAGGCGCGTCTGAGTTCGACACAGACGATGGCCACCCTTGGGTTGTTGTCTTCGATCCGGGCCAGGCCGCCGAACCGCTCGACGAGCTGGTCGACGAGGAACAGTCCGACGCCGCTCTCCGTACTGTCGATGCCCTGCTCGCCCTGGTCGAAGACGGCCCGCTTCTGGGCGTCCGGGATGCCCGGCCCGTTGTCGGCGATTCGGACCTGGACGACGTCGTCCTCGACGTCGGCCCCCACCTCGATGCGGATCCGGTCGGCGTCGTTGTGGAACACGGCGTTGTCCAGGACGTTCGTGCACACCGACGACAACAGCGGCGTCGCCAGGACCTCCACGTCGGCGGGTAGCGACTCCTCGCCCTCGATGAGGAGCGACTCGGCCCGGTACTCGAAGTTCGACCGGGGACGGTCGATCTCCGTCCGGAGGACGTCCCCGGGGTAGTTCGTGACCGTGCGTCGATTCCGGCGTCCTCGAGGAACGTCCCCCCGGCCCGGTTCGACGCGACGGCGTCGCCGTCCGCGTCGACGATGACGGTGCCCGTGGAGAGCGACTCGAGGGCAGGATCGGTGAAGTCGACCGTCATGGTGTGCTCCCGTCGTGTCGCCCTCGCCGGCACGCCCCCACCCGCGATGGGCGGCCTCACGGTGCCGGCCGCGGCGTCTCGGTTCGATGTGGTTGGGGGCCACAGTCCGGTGCGGCCCCGACCCGTCGTAGTGGGGACTGGCCCGACGGATATTATGGTCGTCGGACAAAATATCAGCCGCGAAAACGCCGATGCGGCCCGCCGGACGGTCGAAGCGAGCGCGGCTACTCGGCGATGTGGTCGGCGATGCCCTCGCGGATGATCGTCCCGCAGTAGTCACACCGGACGCCGTCGGTGACGACGAACCGCGAATCCGCGGGTTCGCCGGCGTTGGTGATGCAGTTGCGGTTCGGGCACTCCAGCACGCCGACGACCACGTCGGGCCGCTCGACGCGGGTCTTCTCGACCACCTCGTAGTCCCGGATGATGTTGATCGTCGCCTCGGGCGCGATGAGCGAGAGCACGTCGACCTCCGAGGAACTCAGTTCGCGGCCCTCGACTTTCACGACGTCCTTCCGGCCGAGTTTGTCGGAGGGGACGTTCATCCCGACGGAGACGCTCTCGCCGCCCGACCCGTCGATGCCGAGGATGGCCAGGACGTTGAGCGCCTGTCCGCCCGAGACGTGGTCGATGACCGTGCCGTTCCGGATCTTGCTGACGCGGAGCTGTGGGTCGGGTTCGGTCATAGCAACGTGTCGAGAAGCGCCATCCGCACGGGAACGCCGTTGTGGGCCTGTTCGAAGTACCGCGCGTGTTCGGTCCCGTCGACCTCCGGCGCGATCTCGTCGACGCGCGGGAGCGGGTGCATCACCGTCAGGTCCGACGGGGCCGCGGCGAGTACCCCGGTGTCGATGCGGTACTCGCCCGCGACCTTCCGGTACTCGCTCTCCTCGGGGAACCGCTCGCGCTGGATGCGCGTGACGTAGAGCACGTCGAGTTCGTCGAGGACCTCGTCGAGGTCGCGGTGCTCGCGGACCTCCGCCCCGGCCTCGTGGAGGTCGTACCGAACGTTCCGGGGCAGGCGGAGGCTCTCGGGGCTCACGAAGTGCATCCGGACGTCGAACTCCGTGAGCGCGCCCGCGAGCGAGTGGACGGTCCGTCCGTACTTCAGGTCGCCCATCACGCCGACGGTGATCCCGTCGAGCCCCGCGCTCTCGCGCATCGTGTAGAGGTCGAGCAGCGTCTGGCTGGGGTGCTGACCGGCGCCGTCGCCCGCGTTGATCACCGGCACGTCGACGTACTCGGCGGCCATCCGGGCGGCCCCCTCGCTCGGATGGCGGAGCACGATGGCGTCGCCGTACCCCTCGATGACGCGGACCGTGTCGGCGAGGCTCTCGCCCTTCTTGACCGAGGAGGCCTCGACCGATCCCATGTCGATGGTGTCGCCGCCGAGGCGGTTCATCGCGGCGTCGAAGCTCATCTTCGTCCGCGTGCTCGGCTCGAAAAAGCAGAGCGCGAGGAC
>JBDGQA010000097.1:0-15630 GCA_042219325.1 Haloferacaceae archaeon
GGCACCGATCCGAGTGGTCGCCGAAGCGGGGCACGAACCGCCCGTGGACGACGGCTGACCAAAGAGTTATATAACTGGGTTATTTCATTTCATGTGTCCCGCTCACCACGGACGGGGTGAGGGGGAAAGAACTCCCAGTCTGCGCTCACATTCTGGGCTTCACCGTCCCCGTTACCGGGTGGCCGTAGTCCGGTTTGTCCCGCCCTGTGAATGACAACACACAAGTGTCCGGCATGGGTTACCATACCATGGCGCGGTCGGGCACGTGCCTCTGACACACCGCCCGAATCGTCGTTCCCGGCCGCGCCGTTTCTCCCCCGGCGAGTGGCGACGTCGTGGCGAGCGCTCGCCGGCGTCTTTCGGGCGGTTCCATCGCCCGACCGGGACCGCGAAACCATGACAGGAGACGAGCCGGGGGTCGGATTCCCGTGACCCGGGCAGCCCCCTCCCCCGCATAGGCCGGTGTGAGCGACGCCTCATAACCGTTCGTGTCGAGTTATCAGCCCCGATATCCCGGAATCCGGTTCCGACCGGAACGCTTGAGTCGTGTGGCCGTCAGGTGCGTGCGATGCCAGGCGCGCCTCGACCCGACGTCCGCACTCGCCGGTCCGTGCTCGCCGCCGCGGGCACCGGGATGTTCGTGCTCTCCGGGTGTCTCGGCGGTGACGGCGACGGTAACGGCGGCGGCATCGAGTCCCAACCGCTCCCCGACCGGGGCGACCCCTCGTTGCTGTCCGACGTCCGCTCGTTTCCCTCCGAGGGGACCCAACACGTCGAGCGCGGCACCGACGTCGACTACGACACGTATCCGCCGACGTCCGGGCCGCACTACGCCGGGACCGTCGCCGCCGGTTTCTACGAGGAGACGCCGCCGATGGGCGACATGGTCCACACACTCGAGCACGGTGCGGTCGTGATCTACTACGACCCGGCGGTCCTGACCGAGGACGCTCGCGCGAGCCTCCGCGCGTGGGCCAACGCCCACACCGGAACGTGGCGGAGCGTCGTCGTCGTGCCCCACGCCCGGGACGACCCCGAGGCGCCCTACGTCCTCACCGCGTGGCGGCACCTGCTCCGGATGAACGAGTACGACGCACAGGTCGTGCGGGCTTTCCTGGCCGAGTACCTCGGGCGCGGCCCGGAGCACCCGGTGCGGTAGCGGTCGACGGTCCGGCAGGGGTCACCTATTCGGTTCGCAGCCGTCGTACGAGACGAGAGCCGTCCACGGCCTGGGGGGCACGATGGCCGTGAACGCGGACTGCCGTCGCGGCACCCGTAACCCGCGAGGCAGTTCGACCCAGGGACTCCGGAAACAAAACCCCTCTCACCGTTTTCATGATCCGAAACAACCCTCCTCGTGGCCGATCCCGGGTGTTTTCACTATCTGTAATGAACCCTCCGCCCCCCGATCAGCGAACTTGACAGGTGGATTGATACGGTCCGGCGGACACGCGTCCCCATGAGCGACGTGGACTGGTCCGTCGAGGCTGTCGCCGCCCTCCGGGCGACCGGAATCGACCTCGCGGTCGGCCTGCCCGACTCCGGCGTCGCCCCACTGTTCGAGGCGACCGAGGCCGCCCCCGACCTCGAGGCCCTTCTCGTGTCGCGCGAGGAGGAGGCCGTCGGCGTGCTCGGGGGGGCGTGGGTCGGCGGCCGTCGCGGCGTCCTGCTCTGTCAGACGAGCGGCCTCGCCAACGCGCTCAACGCCGTCGGCTCGCTCTCCGTGCCCGCTCGCCTCCCGTTCGTCGGCCTCGTCTCCCGGCGGGGCGCTCTCGGCGAGTTCAACGCGGCGCAGGTGCCGGCGGGATACGACATGCCCGCGGTTCTCGACGCCCTCGGGGTGCGCAACTGCGTCGTCGAGCGTCCCGGGGCGGTCGCCGAACGGGCCCGGCTGGCGGCCACGAGCGCCTTCTCGACCGGGATGCCGTACGTCGTGTTCCTCGACGCGACCGTCACCGGTCACAAACCGGAGGCCGAGCGATGACCGCCGACCAGTACGACTGCACGGCCGCGGTCCTGGCCGAGACGCCCGACGCCGTCGTCGTCTCGAACCTCGGAATCGCCTCGTACGTCCTGGCCGCCGTCGAGGACCGCCCCCGCAACTTCTACCAGTGGGGGAGCATGGGCGTGACGACGCCCGTCGGCCTCGGGGTGGCGCTCGCGACGGACGAGCAGGTGACGGTGCTCGACGGCGACGGCTCGGCGCTGATGTCGCTCGGCGCCCTCTCGACGGTGGGCGCCGCGGACCCGTCGAACCTCGTCGCCGTCGTCTTCGACAACGGCATCTACGGCACGACCGGGGGCCAGCCGACCCACGCCGCCACGACCGACT
The DNA here is from genome assembly GCA_042219325.1 of Haloferacaceae archaeon. Lineage (GTDB taxonomy): Archaea > Halobacteriota > Halobacteria > Halobacteriales > Haloferacaceae > CAZMLQ01. Next base: position 2,333 of record JBDGQA010000097.1, read on the forward strand.
TCGCCGCCGTCGCCCGGGGGTGTGGGCTGGTCGCCGAGCGCGTCGATACGACTCCCGACTTCGAGGCCGCCTACCGCGACGCCGTCGCTCACGACGGCGCCGCCCTGATCGCCTGCGGGGTCGATCCCGTCGACCCCGACGCCCGGCCCCCCTTCGACTACGCCCACATCCGACGGCGCGTGCGGATGTCCCTCACGGACGGGCCCGACGGCGAGTGACCCGCAACCTGCGGAAGATACAAGCCGTCGTCGGGACAGTTCGAAACGATGTCGAACGAGCCACCGTCGGAGCGTGTCGCCGGGGACCGGAACGACGGCGTCGACCACGCGCCGCCGAGCGACGGCCCCCCCGCGTCGGTCGGGTTCGGCGAGGGAGAGACCTGGTTCGACGCCATCGAGGACCTCCTCGACGCCACCATCGAACGGGACGAGGAGTTCGTCTGCACCTTCGACTCCTTCGCCGTGGACGTCCCGCTCCGGATGGGCGAGGAGAGTCCCCACGCCCGCTGGCGACTGGACGGGACCGTCGCGGTCAGCGTCGAGGGCACCCGCGGTCCGCTGGCGGCCTGGCTGGAGTGGTGGTCCCGGCGCGCGGCCTAGGGATCGGGCCGCCGGTCCGGGCGACGTATCGCGGTCGTTCCCGTCCGTCAGCCCCGTTCGCTATCCGTCCGCCGTCCAGCACCCCTGTCCGCGGTCCATCCGCCCTCTAGCACCCGCGTCCGCCGTCCGTCCGCCGTCCGTTCGACGCGAGTATTAAGTGATACCGTCCCCTACCCGGCGTATGGCCGTTCACGGCCGGTCGACGTTGCGGGACCTGTTCGACGACTCGCCGACGCCACATATCGCCCACCCGCCCCACACACACCGCCGTCACTTCTACGTCGCGACGGACGGCTCCTACCGTCACGGCGGTGGGGGACTCGGTGCGGTGATCGAAACGGGGGACGGGACGCGGGTGGCCCGCGTGGCGCTCCCCGACGCTGCCCCGGACAACAACGTCGCGGAGTACCGGGCGCTGCACCTCGGACTGGACGTCCTCGCGGCCCGGACGCCCGCCGACGCGCGCGTCGGCGTCCTCGTCGACCTCGACGATCTCGCCGGCAACGTCAACCGGGCGGTGCTGGCCGCGGGTGACGACTGGCGCCCCGGCGAGGCCATCGCGGTCCCCGAGGGCAGCGAACACCACTGGCGGGGCATCCGCGCCCGCATCGCGGGCTTTCGCGAACTCCGTGCGGCCCGCATCGACAGCCGCGAGAACCCCGCCCACCCCCTCGCGAACGCGCCCGAGGAGTACGCGCACGTCAACGCCCGGCCCGACCGGTGTGTCCTGCCCGCCGCCCACGGCGCGGAGGACGCGACTGCGACCGGCGAGCCCGGCGTCCCGCCGCCGTCCCGCGCGGAGCGGGGCGGGGCGGATTAGACGGCGCCGAGCCCCGAGCGGAGCAGCCGGACGCCGACGACGGTCAGTACTCCGAGCGCCAGCCCACGCCGGTACCGGCGCGGAGTCAGCGGCCGCGCACGACGCCCGAGTTCCACCCCGACGAGCCCCGGCACGACCGCGACGGCCGACACCGGCAGGCGACCGGCGGTGTAGAGGTCGAGCCACGCCGCCGCGCCGACCCGGAGCAGCGAGATGCCGAGAAAGACCATCGCCATCACGCCGACGAACGTCTTCCGGTCGAGCCCCTGACTCTGGAGATACGCCACCATCTGGACCCCGACGTTGCTCCCGCCGAACACCACGCCGGAGACGAATCCGAGGCCGACCTTCGCCCGCGTCGTGCCGACGAAACACCGGTCGCGGACCCACGCCCGACCGGGAATCCGGACTGCGCGCTGTGAGACGAGGACGTAGCCGAGCGTGAACGCCCCGAGGACGACCGTCAGCGGGGCCCGGGGGATGCGGGTGAGCGCGACCATCCCGAGTAGCGTCCCGACGAGGGCGGCCGCGACGTACGGGCCGAACCGACGGACGCAGTCCGGGACGTCGGCCGGGTCGAGTTCCCGGAGCAGGGAGACGTTCGCGCCGAGTATCGGGAGCAACATCACCACGACCGCCGTGTCCGGGGTGTACAGCGCCGCGAGTGTCGCCGTGCCCACGACGGCGTAGCCGAACCCGACGAGCCCCGTGACGAAGCCGCCGACCGCGACGACGACACCGACCGCGAGGACGGCGGCGGGCGTGAGCGTGAGCACGGACGCGTCCACGAGAGGAGGGAGGAAAAACGGTGGACCGGCCGTGTGCCGGCGGCGAGCGGTCGTCGAATCGTCTCGACCGCCAGGGAACGGCGACCGGGGGCGGGGACCGGACCGACAGGGATGGTCCGGGTCGCGTCTACCTGTCCTGGGCGTCCACGACCGCGACGCCCGCCAGGTTGACGATGTCCTTCACCTCGTCGCCGCGCTGGAGCACGTGGACGGGTTCGTCCATGCCGACCAGCATCGGCCCGATGGCGTCGGCGCCGCCGAGCCGCTGGAGGAGCTTGTAGCCGATGTTGCCGGCCTCCAGGTTCGGGAAGACGAGCACGTTCGCCGGCTCGTCGAGGTCGGAGAAGTCGTAGGTCCCGTTCAGGATGTCCTCGACGACGGCGGTGTCGGCCTGCATCTCGCCGTCGACCGGGAAGTCGACGTCGGGGTCGCCGTGGAGGGTCTCGACCGCTCGCCGGGAGGTGCGCGGCCCCTCGCTGTCGACGCTGCCGAAGTTCGAGTAGGACAGCATCGCCGCCCGCGGCTCGACGTTGAACCGCCGGGCGAGGTCGGCGGTGTGCTTGGTGATTTCGGCGAGCACATCGGCGTCCGGGTCGGGGTTGACCGTCGTGTCCGCGCAGAACACCACCCGGTTCTTGAACGTCATGAGGTAGACGCCGGCGGCGTACTCCGCCTCGTCATCGGTGCCGATGACCTGGAGCGGCGGCCGGAGCGCCGAGGGGTAGTGGTGGGTCAGCCCGGTGAGCAGGGCGTCCGCGTCGCCCTGCTCGACCATCACGCTCCCGAGGTAGTTGGTGTTTTGCTCGACCAGTTCCTCCGCCTCCGACCGGGTCACCCCGTTGCGCTGGCGCAGTTCGTAGAGCCGCTCGGCGTACGCGTCGTGGTCGTCCGCGGGGTCGGCCACCTCGGGGTCGAAGTCGAGGCCGAGGTCCGCGGCCACCTGCTCGATCCGGTCGGCGTCGCCGAGGAGCACGGGTTCGGCGATTCCCTCCTCGCGCATCTGGTAGGCCGCGCGGATCATCTTCTCGTCGGTCCCCTCGGCGAGCGCGACCCGCTTGGGATCGGACTTGGCCTTGTTGAGCACGACCCGCATCATCTCGCGGGACTTGCCGAGGCGGGCCTCCAGTTCGTCCCGGTAGCCGTCGACGTCGACCTCGCGCCGGGCCGCCCCCGACTCCATCGCCGCCTCGGCGACCGCCGGTGCCACGTCGAACATCACCCGCGGGTCGAGCGGCTTTGGCAGGATGTACTCCGGCCCGTACTGGAGCGGCTGGTCGCCGTAGGCCTTCACCACGGCGTCGGGGACGTCCTTCCGGGCGAGTCGGGCGAGCGCCTGCGCGGCCGCGAGCTTCATCTCCTCGTTGATCTCGGTCGCGCGGACGTCCAGCGCCCCCCGGAAGATGAACGGGAAGCCGAGGACGTTGTTCACCATGTTGGGATAGTCCGACCGGCCGGTCCCCATGATGACCGTGTCGTCGCGGGCCGCCCGGGCCTCCTCGTACCCGATTTCGGGGTCCGGGTTGGCCATCGCGAAGATGATGGGATTGTCGGCCATCGACCGGACCATCTCCGGGCTGACGAGGTCGCCCACCGACAGGCCGATGAACACGTCCGCGCCCTCCATCGCGTCGGCGAGGTCGCCCGGGGGCACGTCGCGGGCGAACTCGGCCTTGTACTCGTTGACGTCGCCCGCCGCGACGCGCTCCTCGGTGATGATCCCCTCGGAGTCACACATCGTGATGTTCTCCTCCTTGACGCCGAGCGAGACGTAGAACCGCGCCGTGGCGATGGCGCTCGCGCCCGCGCCGGAGAAGGCCACCTCCAGGTCCTCGAAGTCCTTGTCGACGAGGTCGGCGCCGTTGATCAGGCCCGCGCCGGTGATGATGGCCGTCCCGTGCTGGTCGTCGTGGAAGACCGGCACGTCCATCTCCTCGCGCAGGCGCTCCTCGATGACGAAACACTCCGGCGCCTTCGTGTCCTCCAGATTGATGCCGCCGAACGTCGGCTCCATCGCCGTGATGGCGTCGACCATCCGGTCGGGGTCCTCGCGGTCGAGTTCGATGTCGAACACGTCGATGTCGGCGAACCGCTTGAACAGGACGCCCTTGCCCTCCATCACGGGCTTTGCGGCCTGGGCGCCGATGTCACCCAGTCCCAGGACCGCCGACCCGTTCGACACCACGCCGACGAGGTTCCCCTTCACCGTGTACTCGTAGGCCATCTCGGGGTCCTCGTCGATGTCGCGGCAGGGGGCGGCCACCCCCGGCGAGTACGCCAGCGACAGGTCCCGCTGGGTGTTGGTCGGCTTCGTGATCGTGATCTCGATCTTCCCGTGTGGGTCCGTGCGGTGATACTCCCGCGCGTCGTCCCAGAGTCCCATACGTCCCCCGTCGCCGGCCGCTACAAAAAGGTGTCCGATTCCGTCGATGGAAGGGTTCGACGATAATCGAACCCACCGCAACGTCCCGGTAGAGAACAGTTATCTCCGTGGTGTGTGTACTGGTACCTATGGTCACAGAGCGACCGCGGCCGAGTCGACGCGGGGAGATCGACGCGATCGTGGCGGCGCGGGCCGGCGGCGTGGCGGAGACGGTGGACGACGCCGACAGGTACACCGTGGTCGGCGCCGCCCACCGGCGCACCTTCGCGGACTGGCTGACGCCCGTCGAGGAACACTTCGTCTGCCACCGGAACGACATCCCGGACGCCGACCCCGGGGCGTGGACCGTGTCCCTCACGGGGCAGGTCGAGGGGACGCTCTCTATGGCCGACATCGAGGACGCGTACCCGACGGTGGCGGTCGCTCACACGATGGAGTGTGCGGGCAACGGTCGCGGCCAGCATCGCCCCGGGACGGGCAGCGTCCAGTGGGGATTCGAGGCCGCCGGCACCGCGTTCTGGACCGGCACCCCGGTCAGTTCGGTCCTCCGCGATCACGGCGTGGCGTCGGCCGACGGACGGTGGCTCACCGCCGTCGGGGGCGATCCCTCGGACGGCGACGACGTCTTCGCGCGGTCGATTCCCCTCGCGAAGGCGTTCGACGACTGCATCCTCGCCTACGGGATGAACGGCCGACCGCTCCCGCCGGAGCACGGCCGTCCGGTCCGACTGATCGTCCCCGGGTGGTACGGCGTCAACAGCGTGAAGTGGGTCGACGAACTCCGGGTGATGGATTCGATGGTGGTCGAGGGGTCGCTGGACCGCCCGGGCGAGCACGCCGTCTGGCAACAGGAGTCCTACCGCATCCATCCCCGGGGCGTCGACCCGGACCCCCACGAGACCGTCCCCACGGTCGACACGTGGGAACAGCTCGAGGGCGCGGTCGAGCACCCGTACACGTTCGACGCGACCGTGATGTCGGTGATCGGACGGCCGGACGGCGAGTCGCCCGTGCCGCTTGGTCCGGGCGGGGCAGTCGAGGTGCGCGGCGTCGCGTGGGCGGGCGACGACGCGGTCGTCCGCGTCGAGGTCTCGACCGACGGCGGCGAGACCTGGCACGACGCCGACCTGTTCGGTCCGGAGTACCCCGGCGCGTGGCGGCTGTTCAGGTTCGACTGGGCGGCCGACCCTGGGCGGCACGTGCTGGTGTCGCGGGCGACCGACGACCGGGACCGGCGACAGCCGTCGCGCATCTCCGGGCCGGACGCGTGGCGCGCCGCTCTCGACACCGACGAGTTCCCGTGGAACGAAGGGGGATACGCGGCGAACGCCTACGAGCCGAACGGCGTGGCAGTCGAAGTCGTCGAGGCCGACGACCGACCGACCGAGTGAACCGACCGGGACGGCGGCGGCGAGAGGGGAGTCGGCCGGGACAGCGCCGGCGGCGAGAGGGGCGTCGAACGGCCCTCCGACCGCCGAGCGCGTAACCGAACAGATGGCGGCCGAACGCGTAACCGAACAGATGGCGGCCGAACGCGTAACCGAACAGACCTAAGTACGGGCGCGCCCGACGCTCGCGTATGCGCGCACGTCTCCGGGCGGCCCTCTCCTTCCGACGGTTCGCCGCCCTCACGACCGTGACGACGCTGACGCTCGTCTCCCTCGGCGTCTACACGGCCGCCACCGGGTCGGGGCTGGCCTGCTCCGCGCAGTGGCCCCTCTGTGACGGGGGAGTCCTCCCGCAGACCGTCCCCTCGTTCATCGAGTGGTTCCACCGCCTGGTGGCGATGGTGACCGGATTCCTCATCCTCGGGACCGCGGCCTGGGCCTGGCGTGCCGGCGACCGCCGGGCCCGCGGGCCGGCGACGCTCGCGGCCGTCCTCCTGCCGCTCCAGGTGAGCGTCGGCGCCGTCACCGTCACCCTCGGCGGTCTCTTCCCGAACGGATACTCCCCGCCGACGCAGGCGGCCCACCTCCTCGTCGCGCTGACCATCTTCACCGCGCTCGTGGTGACGACCCTGCGGGCCTACGAGGGTCGGATGGCCGACGCGCCGCGCGACCGCGCCCGGCGGACGCTCCCGGTCGCGCTCGCGATTCTGCTCGTCGCCGCCGTCCTCTCCCGCCTCGTGCCCGTCTATCCCTACACGCCGGCGGCCCAGGCGGCCTTCTTCGGCGTCTCGCTCGCGCTCTACGCCGCGCTCCTCGCGGCCGGCCGGTGGCTCGCGCTCGGCGCCGCCGACCGCTCCGTCCGCCTGCTCGTCGGCGTCGGGGTCGCCGCCACTCTCGTCGTCATGGTTCTCGGCCGGGACCTCGTGCTCTACACCGCGACGGTCCGCCTCGTCAACGCCGCCGTCTTCGCCGTCGGCTTCGTCGCCGTCGGCCTCGCGGCGTGGCGCATCCGCGACGGCGCCGACGCGGGAACCGCCCTGCGGGCGCCCGGCGACTGATCGACCGGCGTCGGGCGGCCCGCCTCACATGAAGTCGCCCAGTCCCGACTGCCCGTCGTCCTCCTCCGCCTCGGCGGCCCGCTCCTCGGCTTCGTCCTCGCTCCCGGCATTCCCGTCGCGACCGGCCCCGCTCCGCGCACCGTCGGCGCCGTTCTCCTCGCTGTCGTCGTCAGCCGCCGTCCCCTCGCTGCCGTCGTCAGCCGCCGTCTCGTCGCTCTCCCCGGCCGGATCGCCGGGTGCGAACGCCGCTCCCGCGCTCTCGGCCACCGCCTCCTCGCGCAGTTCGCAGGCGTCGGCGACGATGGACTCGACCTTGTTGGTCGACTCCCCGCTCCCGGTGATCAGCGCGACCCCCGACTCGTCGAGGTCGTACGCGGCGGCCATCGCGACGGTCAGCTCGCGGGGCTTGCAGTGGTGGGTCAGCGTCGAGAGGACGGGGAGAATCTCCCGGCGGGCGGTCGCCATGCTCGTCCCGTTGGCCGTCGCGATGGCCCGGACGACCGACTCGGTGGTGTCGTCGGTCGAGGACCAGAACTGCGGGCGACCGAAGCGCGTCCACCCGCCCTTCTCCCCGTCGCGGGCGGCCGCCACCCCGGCCGACAGGTTGTCCGTCGCGTAGCGCCAGTAACTGTAGTTCTGCGTCGCCCACACCCGGCCGAGCCATCGATCGGCGTTCGCCAGGTGCTCGTAGGCCCGCGCGAGTTCCGGGCCCTCGTAGACCTTCGTGACGTTGTGCTCGACCCACTGGACGAGGTCGTCCGGCGTCTCGTCCGTGTCGTAGGCCGACCTGAGCGCCTCCTCCGGGGCGTCCTCCTTCAGCACCGCGTCGAGGAACTCGAAGACTCCGAGCGTCCGGTCGCGCTCCCCGGCGGACACGTCCGCGACGGTCACCCGGTCGCGGCCCTCGGCGGCGGACTGCAGGTCCCGGACCGCCGCGCGGAGGTCGCCGCTGTCCGCCTCGGCGATGCGCTCCAGTGCCTCCTCGTCGAACTCGATGCCCTCACGACGGCAGACGTCCCGCAGCACCGGGAGGATCGACCGCGCGGGGACGTCGCGGAACTCGATTTCGCGCGTCGCCGACCGAAGCCCCCGGCTCAACTCGTAGTAATCGTTGGCGATCAGGACCACCGGCTGGTCGGCGCTTTTCACCAGGTCGGTGATGGCGCCGGCGCCGCCCCGGTCGTGGGTGCCGTGGAGGTTGTCCGCCTCGTCGACGATCACTAGCTGGCGGCCGCCCTCGCCGCTCGCGCTCCCGTCGAGGGTCGCGTTGCGCGACGCCCGCCCGGCGAACCGCTCGATGTCGTCGGCGGTGCGCCGGTCGGAGGCGTTCAACTCGACCGTCTCCCAGCCCATGTCGCTCGCCAGCGCGTGTGCGGCCGAGGTCTTGCCGACCCCCGGTGCGCCGTGGACGACGGCCGCCTCGCGGTGCTCGTCCCACGTCTCCGCCCACTCCTGCAGGGCGTCGCGCGCCTTGTCGTTGCCGCGCACCTCGGCCAGCGTGCTCGGACGGTGCTTCTCCGTCCAGTCCATCTATCGGATGGAGGTGCGTCCCGCGCTTAGTGGTTGCGAAGGCGGCGGACCGTCGCCCCGATACCTTTTCCCCGCCCCCCCCGCAACGGGGTCACGAATGCGACGTTCGCCCGGACGGGGCTGGTCGACGTGACGGACGACCCCCGTGCCGACCTCGCGCGCCGGATCGCCGGCGAGATCACGCTCAGCGACGACCCCGGCGCGACCCTCCGGAAGTGGCGGACCGACTTCGACGTCTCCCAGACCGACCTGGCGGCGGAACTCGACGTCTCCTCCTCGGTCGTCTCGGACTACGAGAGCGGCCGCCGCGAGAGCCCGGGGATCGGCGTCGTCCGGCGGATGGTCACGGCGCTCCTGGCCATCGACGAGCGCCGGGGCGGCGCCCGCATCCGCCAGTACGCCCGGGTCGTCTCGGCCGGCTTCGAGAGCGACGTCGTCCTCGACCTTCAGGAGTACCCGACCGCCGTTCCGCTCGACCGGGTTTACGAGGCGCTCGACGCGACCGAACTCGTCGCCGGCGACGCCGACCGGGTCAACGGCCACACGGTCATCGACAGCATCGGGGCGATCACCACCCTCTCCAGCGACGAGTTCTACCGGCTCTACGGCCAGTCGACGAATCGGGTCCTCGTGTTCACCGACGTGACCCGCGGCGAGTCGCCGCTCGTCGCGCTCCGGGTGGTCAACCCGACCCCGGCGGCAGTGGTGCTCCACGGACTAGAGCCCGACGACGTCTGGGAACACGCCCCGGAACTCGCCGCCGTCGACGGCTTCGCGCTCGCCATCTCGACCCGCGACATCGACGCGGCGCTCGCGGACCTCCGGACGCTGGCATAGCGCGCCACGCGACGACCTCGGCGCCGTCCCGCGCGCTCACTCCACGTACTCGTACTTGCGCTCGTTCATCCGCCCCCAGCCGACGTGGACGAACTCGCCGGACGGCTGGGTGAACTCCTCGATCTCGGCGTCCTTGGCGTGGTTGTGGGCGTCGTGGACCAGTTCGTACTCCTCGAACGAGAGGTCGTACCGGTCGTCCAGCTGCTCGTCGACGTCCAGCCCCTCGATCCGCTCCCGCCAGCCCTCCCGCACCGTCTCGGCGTGGATCTCGGCCTGCGCGCCGGAGCCGTACGAGGCGACCAGCAGCCGCTGGCCGGTCAGGTCCCGTCCGGCGGCCGCGGCCTCCTGCAGGGCGCTGATCCGCGCGAGGTGGACCGATCCCGTGTACCAGTTGCCGACCTGGCGCGCGATCGAGAGCGTGGGGTCGATGGCCTCGTCGTACCAGTCGCGGTAGCGGTCGGTCTCCTCCAGCGCGTCCATGTAGTCCCGGATCGCGGTCTCGTAGGCCTCGCGGTCCGCGTAGTCGGCCTCGCGGGGCTGGCGCCCGATCTCCTCGGCCAGGTCGGCCTCGATGTCGGTGTCGCGCGTGATGTGGCGGTACGCCAGCAGCGCGGCCTTCCGGACCATCCCCGGGAACGGGGTGTGGAAGGGGGCGAAGGTGGCGTCGCCCGGTTCGACCCGCCCCGAGACGGACTCGAAGTCCTCCAGCGCCTCGCGCATCCGCGCCAGGTAGACCTGCACCGATCGCTTCCCGTCGACGCTCGGGAACTGCTGGTTGGGCTTCAGGAAGTCCGTCTCGTCCATGCTCCCGTAGCCCTGCTCCGGGGAGAGTTCGACGAGGGCGGGGTCCTCGGTCACGAACATCGCCACCGCGCCCGCGCCCTGGGTCGCCTCGCCGGGGTCGCCGCGCGCGTACAGCGCGGTGTCGGTCGCGATCACCAGCGCCCCGCGGCCCCGGTTGCGCCCCGCGCGAATCCAGTTGTACGCGTCGTCGATGCTCTGGGTGCCCGCGACGCAGGCGAACTTCCGCTCGCCCTTGTTCGCGTGCCGGAAGTCGCCGTCGAACGTCTGTTCGAGACAGCCCGCGATGTACGTCGAGACGGGCTTGGAGTTGTCGAACGCGCTCTCGGTCGCGACGTCGATCCGCCCCACGTCAGCGGGAGCGATGTCCTCCCGCTCCATCAGGCGCTTCGCGGCGTTCGCACCCATCGTCACGATGTCCTCGTAGGTGTCCGGGAGCGACGACGCGCGCAGCCCCAGCCCCTTTGTGTACTTCTCCGGTGACTCGCCTTTCACCGGCGCGAAGGTCTCCGGGAGGTCCAGTTTGAGGTTGCCCGTCCAGACCTCCACGGCGTCGATGCCGACGCTAGTCATACCCCTACCTTTCGGCGGACGGCTGTTATCTCTGTCGATGAGACAGTTCGACGAACGACGTCACCCGTCGTCGGCACCAGTCGCCGGTCACCGGGGCTCTATCGTCTCGTCCGCGACGACGGTCGCCGTCGAGTTGTCCGCGACCAGCACCCGGAGGACCGTTCCCGCCGCGATCGTGCGGTCGAGGTCGTACGCCCAGACGTCGCCGGCGTCGAACCGGGCGTCGGCGATTCCCTCCGAGGCCGAATCGTTGCGCGCGCGGTCCGTCGGCGAGGACCCGTTCACCCCGACGAGCACCCGCAGGTCGGACTCGCGGATGGGGTCGCCGCCCTGGTGGGTGATCGTCACCCGCTCGTTTCCGACCGCCGCGTCGGCGTCCACGTCCGCCATCGTCCTCTCGTCCGTGCCGATGCCGCCCACGATGGCGAGGCCGAGGACGCTCAGCACGAGGACGACGGTGGCGACGAGGAGGACGTTCCCGATCACCTCCGACTGGGCGCGGTCGGCGGTCATCCGTCGGCGGCGTCCGCGCCGGTCGCCGGTCTGACCCCCGCGCCGTCGGTCACTGTTCTCTCACCGTCACGAAGTAGTCGATCATCGTGAAGATCGGGTCGCCGTCCTCGTAGTACTTGAACTTCGCCGTCAGAATGAAGAAGTCGTTCCTGACCTTCACCGTGTTCGGGTCGAAGTCGACCGCGAGGTCCTCCGTCGCGGCGGTGTCGGCCGCGAAGGTGACGTTGCCCACCGACGTGAGCGGCGCCCCGATGTCGATGGACGCGCTCCCGTTCACGTCAAACGAGTCCGCCTGCTGGTTGGACTTCGATGAGTCGGCGTAGTAGAAGGCGATCCGGGCCTCGACGAGGTACCGGTCCGCGTCAGCGGTGTTGTTGAACTTCACGATAGCCACGTCGCCGTTGAGCGTCCGCTCGACGGTGTCCTTCAGGATCACCCCCTCGCCCGGGTTGACCGGGTTCGTCCCGGTCGTTTCGTCGCCGGGCAGGTCCGACTCGTCGACCTCGACCTCGACGCTCCCGTTCCCGTTGTTCGCCGTGTCGAGGGCCCGCGCCCCGTCCTCGAACAGCGTCAGGTTCGCCGTCCCCGTGTCCCCGGCGTAGGTGAACTGCGCCCGGCCGTCCTCCCCGACCGTGACGTTGGCCGGCTCCAGCACGTCGCCACCGCTGGTGACGTTCACCGTCAGGTTCCCGTCGACCCGCGAGTTCGGCACCGGGTTGTTGAACCGATCGCGCACCTCGACGGCGACGTCCGCCCCGCCCTTCGGATCGACCGTCGTGAGGTACGCGGGGCCGGGCGCCTCGGCGCCCGTTCCGATCCCGACGAGCGCCGTCCGCAGGCGGTAGCTCCCGCTTTTCAGCAGGATCGTCACCCGCCCGCCCTGCTTGCTGACGCTTTTCACCCGGTCCTGGTCGTCGAGCAACTGCTCCCACCGCTCCTCGGTGAGCGTCGTCGGGACGGTGACGTTGACCGTCCCCGACTCGTTCCTGATGGTCGTCGACGCCGTCGCCGTGCTCAGCGACTCCGGATCGACCGCGTACGCGCCCACCTGTGCCCGCGAGAGGTTCACCCGAACCGCGACGAGGTAGATCTCCTTCCCCCGGATCAGCGCCTGGTCGGTGACCGCCGTGTCGTTGGCGTTCTCGAACTCGTTGACGAGGACGCCGCTCTGGTAGGCCGTCGTCGGCGCCGACCGGTAGACGTTGTAGTCCGGCCGGTAGGTGAGGTTCTTCGTGGCGAGGTCGTGGGGCCCGTTCGCGCTCGTGTTCAGGAAGTCGGCCGTCTCGTCGTTCGTCGCGCTGACGTTCGCGAACGTGGCCGACTGCTCGGTTCCGTTTCGGATGATACCGCCTGGCGGCGCCGGGTTGACGAAGAAGACACGCGCGGGGTAGGTCGTCCCCATGTCCACGGACACGGACTGGACGTCCTCGCTCGTCCCCGCTCGCTGCATCGCGTTCCGCACCTCGACCATGTCGTTCTGGACCGCCTGGCTGTGGCGGAACTCGACGCGCTTGTTCTGCTCCGGCACGACCGTCGCCTGGTAGAGCGACAGCCCGATCACCAGGAAGCCGAGGAGGAGGACGGCGCCGACCTGGAGGGCGGCCGCTCGGCGGTCCCGCCGGAGGCTCATGGCCGCTATCGGCCGCCGGCGCGCAAAAGGGTGCCGGCCGGCGTCATTCGGCCTCTTCCTCGATCACTTCCGGATCGGACAGCGCGCTCTGGAGGCTGTCGAGTCCGTTCACCCACTCGGCGACCAGCCCGTACTCCAGTTCCTCGGCCACGCTCACGTCGAGTTCGTCGCCCTCGATGATCCGGGTCCCGGCCTGGACGAGGTAGCCGAGCGCGGCGTCCGGGTCGTCCTCGGCCTCCGCCTCGGCGGCGGCCCGGACGTACTCCTCGACTGTCGCCTCCTCCGCGGCCCCGCTCGCGACGTACTCCTCGGCCGCGTAGAACACGGGCACGAGGCTGGTCTGGACGCCGTCGACGAGCACCTCGGCGTCCTCGTCGTCGA
>JBDGQA010000029.1:0-15302 GCA_042219325.1 Haloferacaceae archaeon
TAGATGCCCGCGCCGTAGGCCTTCCGCACGACGACGGTCTGTTTCGGCACCGTCGCCGCCGACGTGGCGTAGATGAACTTCTTGCCCGCCTCCAGGATGCCCTCGCGCTCGACCGCCCGCCCCGCCATGAACCCGGGGGTGTCACAGAGGTAACAGAGGGGCATCTCGTAGGCGTCACAGGTCCAGATGAACTCGGCGGCCTTCTCGGCGGCGTCGGGGAAGATGGCCCCCGCCCGCCGGGTCGGCTGATTGGCGACGATGCCCACGGCCCGGCCGTCGATGCGGGCAAAACCCGTCACGATTTCGCGGCCGTACTCCGGCTTGAGTTCGAAGAAGGAGTCGGCGTCGACCACCCGGTCGAGCAGGTCGTGGACGTCGTAGGGGCGGTTCGGCGACTCCGGAATCAGCCCGTCGATGCCGGCCGGCGAGGCGGCCGGGCCGCGGGGCTCCGCCCGCGGCGGTTTCTCGCCCGCGCAGTCCGGGAGATAGGAGAGCAGGTCCGCCACGAGTTCGCGGGCCTCCGCCTCGTCGGCGGCGACCAGGTCGGCGCTCCCCGTGTGGCGGGCGTGGACCGCCGGCCCGCCCAGGTCCGACAGCGAGATCTCCTCGCCGGTGACCATCTCGACCATCCGCGGCGAGGCGATGGCCATCGCGCTCGTCCCCTCGACCATCACGGTGAAGTCCGCGAACACCGGCGTGTACGCCGCCCCGGCGATACAGGGGCCGTAGAGCACGCATATCTGCGGAACCAGTCCCGAGAGGGTCGAGTGGTTGTAATAATACTTGCCGATGCCCTCCCGGTTGGCGAAGAAACTCGACTGCCGGTCGATCCGACCACCGGAGGAGTCCATCAGGTAGAGCACCGGATTGCCCGTCTTCATCGCCCGGTTCTGGAGTCGCAGGAACTTCTCGACGCCCCGCCGGGCCATCGACCCGGCCTTCACCGTGTAGTCGTTGGCCATCACGTGGACCTCGCGGCCCTCGAACTCGGCAGCGCCGGTCACCATCCCGTCGGCGGGCAGGCGGTCCCGGTCCTCGTCCTCCTCGACCTCCGGGCTGTCCGGGTGCCATTCGTCGAACGCCGCGAACGTTCCGTCCTCGAACGAGAGCTCGCCGAACCAGAGTTCGAGTCGGTCGCGCACGAACAGCTTCCCCTGCTCGTCGAGGCGCTCGCGGTACTTCTCGGGCCCCCCTTCGAGGATATCCGCGATCTGGGCCCGCAGCCGCCGCTCGCGCTCGGTCGGACCGCCACCGCCCGCCGTTCCGTTCCCCGCCTCGTCCGGCGCTCCATCGCCGTCCCCCGTCCCCGACGCCGGCGGCTCGACGCGGACGGTCGGCTCGTCGTCGTCGCCGACCACCACCGCGACCGCCTCCCCCAGGTGCTCGGCCAGGGCCGCCGCGATGGCGCGGGCCTCGTCGTCGTCGACGACCTGGCGCACGTGGATGCGCATGCTCCCCGTCGAACGGGCGCGCCGATACGGTTTACGGTGGTTCCGGGGGGCGCGGAGCGGCGGGACGAACGGAGGCGGGTCGGCGATCACCCGGCGGAAAAACGGGAACGGGGCGGTGCGCCGTCCCGCTCAGGGCCAGAACGGCGGGAGTTCGTCGTCGTGTTCCTGGAGCAGGCGGAGGAAGGGTTCGATCTCGTCGAAGTTCGGCCCCTTCCGTATCTCTCCCGATTCGCGGTCCCACTCGATGATCCCCTCCTTCTCCAGCATCGGGAGGTGGGTCGCCCGGAGGTCGGACTCGACCTCCTCCTGGTCCGGCTTCCGGAGCGCCACGTCGGCCTCGCGCTCGACCCGACCGTCCGACAGGCCAAGCAGGATCCGACGCCGGTGGCGGTCGCGCAGGAGGTTGGCCGCCCGGTCCACGCCCGGCCGAGACAGGACCTCCCCAAGCGATTCCTCGGTCATGTCGTCTCTTCGGTTCGGGCCGTCGGGGTATGAAGGTGTGGGTCGGACGGGCCGCAGGCGCCGGCCGACGGGGGACGACGGCTCCCCGGCCCGTCACGCGAGGTCGCTGGGGATGCCTCGGCCCGTCACGCGAGGTCGCCGGGGATGGCTCGGCCCGTCACGCGAGATCGGATTCGAGCCGATCGATCAGCGAGCCGTTGCCGACGTGGACCGGAACGCGGTCGTGGAGGTCCTCGGCGGGCAGTTCGAGGAGCGACCGACTGCCGTCCGAGGAGGCGCCGCCGGCCGCCTCGACGATGGCCGCGACGGGGACGGCCTCGAACTGGCGACGGAGTTTCCCGTTCGGGGCCGAGTCCAGCGCGGGGTAGGCGAAGATCCCCCCGTAGGTGAGCACCTGGTTCACGTCGCCGACCATCGCGCCGCCGTACCGGAGCTTGATGCTCTCGTCGGCCTCGACGCGCGCCGCGAAGGCGGTGAAGTCCTCCGGCCAGTCGGGCCGACGGCCGCCGAACCCGTAGACCGTCGGGTCGTCGGGGAGGGTGACGCCCGTCTCGACGGTCTCGCGCCCGCCCTCGGTCACGAGGTACTCGGTCATGGTCCCGTCCCGGGCGACGGTCATCGTCGTGGTCGGGCCGTAGAGGACGTACCCCGCCGCACGGAGCGCGTCGCCGCCGGCCGGGAGCGGCGCGTCGTACACCGAGACGACCGTCCCCATCAGGTTGTTCGACCGGAGGTTCGAGGAGCCGTCGAGCGGGTCCAGCGCGACCGCCAGGCCGTCGCCGGCGTCGGTCACGTCCTCGCGCTCCTCGCTCGCCACCTCGCCGACGGCGTCCAGGGCGACGAGGCGCTCGGTCAGCAGGTCGTCGGCGTAGGCGTCGGCCGCGAGGCGCTCGTCGCCGGTCGGGTTCTCGCCGACCGTCCGGTCGCGGCGGCCGGGGAGCGCGGCCCGGACGTCCGGCGCCGCCGCGGCCACCTCCTCCAGAATCGCCGCGACGGGGTCGCGGTCCGTCATCAGTCCGCCGCCGCCTCGGCGCGCCCGACGGCCTCCTCTGCGCTCTCGCCCTCGAATATCACCGCTTCCAGGGCGTCGAGGATGGCCTCCGGGTGCTCGCGCTGGAAGACGTTGCGCCCGACCGCCAGCCCCCTCGCGCCCGCCCCGACCGCCGTCTCGACGGTCTGCAGGAAGCCGAGGTCGTCGGTCTTGGAGCCGCCGGACATCACGACCTTCGTGGGCCCGGCCATGTCGACGGCGTGGGACATCGCGGTGCCGCTACCGGGGTACTTGACCTTCGCGATGTCGGCGCCGGCCTCCAGCGCCAGGCGGGCCGCGTACGCGATCACGTCGGGCTTGGTGTCGTTTTTGAGCCCCTGCCCGCGGGGGTACGACCACATCACGACGCCCATGTCGTGGTCGCGGGCGGCCTCCTGGGCGTCGCGGAACTCCTCCATCATCTCCACTTCGTTGTTGGACCCGCCGTAGACGGTGAACCCGACCGCGTCGGCGCCCAGGTCGGCGGCGTACTCGACCGACCAGTTGACCGACGAGTCGGGTTCGCCCATCCAGAGGTTGCTCGTGCCGTTCAGCTTCGCGAGCAGTGAGACGTCGTCCGCGTAGGAGGGGTAATACGCCTCCGCGACCCCCTTCTGGACCGCCAGCGCCGTCACGGCGTCGTGGGTGGCCAGGTCGAAGACGACCTCCGGGTCCATCGTCTCGGGGACGGGTTCGAAGTCCACCGGTCCGTGCTCCAGCCCGTGGTCGTAGGCGAGGATGAGCGCCTTGCCGTCGCGCGTGATCGCGGAGTCGGCTCCGGGTCGCATGCGTGAACCTACCGCCGAACGCGCACAAAAAACGTGCGGTCAGCCGACCGAGCCCCTCCGTCACGCTTACGGCCGTCACCGGCCGACGAGGGGGCATGCCTTCGGTTGACGACGTGGAAACGGTGGGGGTCGTCGGTGCGGGGACGATGGGCAGCGGCATCGCACAGGTGGCCGCGACGGCGGACTACGACGTGGTGATGCGCGACGTCGAGGAGTCGTTCCTGGACGACGGGTTCGACCGCATCGAGGGGAGCCTCGACCGCCTCGTCGAGAGCGGGGACCTCGACCGGGCCGCGGCCGACGCCGCCCGCGAGCGGATCACGGGGACGACGGACCTCGCGGACCTCGCGGCCACCGACGCCGTCGTCGAGGCCGCCCCCGAGGACCTGTCGCTCAAGCAGGACGTGTTCGCCGACCTCGACGACCACGTGGCCGAGGACGTCGTCCTCGCGACCAACACCAGCACCCTCTCCATCACGGCCATCGCGTCGGCGACCGACCGGCCAGACCGGGTCGTCGGCCTGCACTTCATGAACCCCGTTCCCGTAATGAAGGGCGTGGAGGTCGTCGTCGGGGAGCACACGGCGGCGGCGACGCTGACCTTCGCCCACGACTTCGCGGCGACGCTGGAGAAGGAGACCTGGGAGGCGGACGACAAGCCGGGGTTCGTGGTCAACCGGGTGCTCATCCCGTGGATCAACGAGGGCATCCGCGCTTACGACGAGGGCGTCGCCGACAAGGCGGACATCGACCGGGGACTGAAACTCGGCACGAACGTCCCGATGGGGCCGCTCGAACTCGCCGACCACATCGGTCTGGACGTCTGCCTGAACGCGAGCGAGACCCTCCACGAGGGGCTCGGGGACGCCTACAAGCCGCCGGTCCTGCTCCGGCGGAAGGTCGACGCCGGCGACCTCGGGAAGAAGACGGGCGCTGGGTTCTACGAGTACGACTGACGGCCGGAACCGATTAACCCCGAGGTGTGCTAGCTCCGACCATGGCTGCGGAACTGCCGGACGGGACGAGCGTCGGGCGCGTCGCGCTCCGGGTGACCGACCCCGACGCCGTGCTGGATTTCTACCAGGACGTAGTGGGTCTCGACACCGTCGATGCCGGGGCTGGCACCGCCACGCTCGGCGCCGGCGGGACGCCGCTCCTCGAACTGATTGCCGCCCCGGACTCCCCGGCGCGCGGCCCGGCGGAGACGGGGCTGTACCACGTCGCCGTCCGCGTGCCCTCCCGGGCCGCGCTGGCGGACGCGCTCGCGCGAATCGAGGGGCGCTGGACGCTCGACGGCGCGTCCGATCACCGGGTGAGCGAGGCGCTCTACCTCTCCGATCCGGAGGACAACGGAGTGGAGGTGTACCGCGACCGGCCGCGCGGGACGTGGCCCGAGACGGGGGACGGACGGGTCGGGATGGAGACGCTCGCGCTCGACCTCGAGGACCTCCGCGGCCGTGGCTCCGGCGCGGACGACGTCCCACCCGACACGGACGTGGGCCACGTCCACCTGGAGGTGTCGTCCCTGGCGGCGACGCGGGCGTTCTACGCCGGCGCGCTCGGCCTGCGGGTGCGCCAGCGGTACGGCGACTCGGCGCTCTTCCTCGCCGCCGGCGACTACCACCACCACGTCGGGGCGAACGTCTGGAACCGGCGGTCGGCGCCGCCCTCGGGCCGCGGCCTCGCGTGGTTCGAACTGACGGTCCCGGACGGCGGCCTGGCGGCGGCCCGCGAACGACTGGTGGAGAACGGCCTCGGGGTCACCGACCGCGACGACGGGATAGCGGTCGACGACCCGGACGGGATCACCGTCCGACTCGTCCCCGGCGGATGAACGCGCTCCGGGCGACGGGGGTCTGCCCCGTGGCTCTCAGCTCTGACGCCACTCGGCTTTCCCGCAGCGCGAACAGACAACGCGGCCGTGGGTCGGACGGAACTCGTCCACCTGCCACTCGTGTCCCCGAACGTAGCACGGGACACGTCGAATACGGGAGGTCACCTTTCTATACGCTCATAGCATATCTACCCACTTGATTGTTTCTTCGGTCGGATATATTCCGGATAGGGTGATATATATTCTATATATCTCCGTTGGAGAGGGAATCCATCATTCTAAATACGTCGGGGCACTCCACGGACCCCCGGGTCCCGCTTGCGCCTCCGGAGCGTAGCGGTCCGACGGGGCGGGGGAGAACGGCGTTCCCGTCGGCCGCCCGAATCGCCGCACCTGCGGGCGAAGAGCGGACGGGTGTCCGCCGCCGGTTACCGCTCCCCCCGCGCCGGTGTGGCTCGCCATCTCGTCGACCGTCGGCTCGTCCGCGGCCTGCAGGTAGAGGTAGATCAGCCTCGCCTCGGCCGTGACGATGCCCTCCGGCACCGACGGTACCGACTCGATTCCCGCGCTCATCGCTGACACCCGCCGTCCCCGTCGGCGAACGGGGGCCGAACGGTTATCTCCGTCCGGCAATCGGGACAGAGGTAGCGGCGCTCGTCGCCCGCGTCGACGACGGTCCAGTCGCCGTCGTAGCGGCTCCGGTGGCTGCAGTCCGGACAGAACAGCGTCGCTTTGGACCAGGTCGGCGGCGGGGTGTAACTCGTGGATTCCACGCGCGAGTGGTTTCTCACAGCTGTCTCGACTATTCGCACGCCTATTCAGGGATAAGCTCTCTGTTAAATGCAATAAATAGTGTATAAGGTCCCCAAATGTCTTCTCCAAACCGGGATTCCATGAACGCTTAGGAACCTCCTCCTGTGGCGCTGTGGGGCCGGCGTGACGGAGGGCAACGCTCACCCGAGGTCGTCCACGACCTGTTCCTTCACCCGTTCGCGGGTCCGGTGGCTCGCCTCGGCGTCGAACGGGATTTCCAGAACGTGCGTCCCGTCGGCGGCGACCGCCTCGGCGTAGGCGTTCCGGAAGTCGTCGGGGTCGACCTGGCGGAAGTCGAGGTCGTAGAGGTCGCCGGTCGGGGCGAAGTCGAGGCCGTGGGGCGTCTTGAACTGCTCGGTGAACGGCGGGTCGAAGGCCTCGATGGGCAGGGCGTGGAAGATGCCGCCGCCGTCGTTGTTGATCAGGACGACCGTCGCGTCGACGTCACACCGATCCAGTGCAAGCAGGCCGTTCATATCGTGGTAGTACGCCAGGTCGCCGACCACGAGCGTCAGGTCGTCGGTGGTCGCGCTGCCCGCGCCGAGCGCCGTCGAGACGATGCCGTCGATGCCGCTCGCGCCCCGGTTGCCGAGCGCCGTGAGCGCCGCCGTCGAGGGCCGAGCGAACCGATCGAGGTCCCGAACGGGAGTGCTGTTCGAGACGAACAGGGTCGAGGGCTGGGGGGCGAGGTCGGCCACGTCGGCGAGGACGCGTCCCTCGAAGGGAGTCTCGACCGCCTCGACGGCCGCCCAGTGGGTCCGTTCGGCCCGGGTCCACCGGTCGACCCACGACTCGTCGGGGTCCGT
Source organism: Haloferacaceae archaeon (assembly GCA_042219325.1). Taxonomy (GTDB): domain Archaea; phylum Halobacteriota; class Halobacteria; order Halobacteriales; family Haloferacaceae; genus CAZMLQ01. The sequence continues at coordinate 7,185 of JBDGQA010000029.1, forward strand.
GGCGACGAGGCGCGAGAGACGGGCGGCGAGGCGCGACGGGTCGGCGGCGACGAGGTCCGTCGCCGCGAACTCGGCCTCCCGCCACCCGCCGGCGGGGTCGACGAGGAACTGCCGGGCGCCGGTCCGGGCGAGGTACTTTCGAAGCGCCTTGGACGTCGGGGAAGCGCCGACGCGGAGGACGACTTCGGGGTCCGGCCAGTCGGCCGTGACGGCGGGCGCGAGGAAGCCGTCGTACCCGCCGACGACCGTCGTCACGCGGGTGTGGCCGCCGAACCGGAGCCCCGAGAGCGGGTCCGCCAGTACGGGAAAGCCCGTCGCGTGGGCGAGCGCCGTCAGGGCGTCGGCGTCGAACCCCGGGGGGTCGGCGGGCCCCGCGACCAGCAGGCCGCGGTCGGCGTCCAGCGCCTCGACGAGCGCGTGGACGCGGTCCTCGGCGAGCGTCGGCGTTCCGGCGTCCGCCCGCACGAACGGCCGATCCCCCCTTCCTTCGGCGGCGAGCGGGTCCAGGTCGGGGGGGACGTCGCCCTCGACGCGTGTCGGTTCCAGCGGCTTGCGAAAGGGGAGGTTGAGGTGGACCGGACCCGCCGGCGTCCCGGTTGACTCGGCCAGGGCGCGGGCGGCGGTGGTCCGGAGCGACCGGAGCTTTCGGCTCTCCGCCTCGGGCTCCGCGACGTCCCGGTACCACCGGACTGCGTCGCCGTAGAGCTTCTCCTGATCGATCGTCTGGTTGGCCCCGGTGTCGCGCAGTGCCGGCGGTCGGTCGGCGGTGAGGAGGAGCATCGGCACCCGGGCCTGGCTCGCCTCGATCACCGCGGGATGGAAGTTCGCCGCCGCGGTGCCGGACGTACAGACGAGGGGCGTCGGCTCGCCGGTCCGACGGGCCCGCCCGAGCGCGAAGTACGCCGCCGACCGTTCGTCGAGATGCGAGAGGACGCGCAGGTCGTCGTGTTCCGCGAGTGCGACCGTCAGCGGCGTCGAGCGGCTACCCGGCGCGACACAGACCGTGTCGACGCCGCCGCGCGCGAGTTCGTCGACCAGCGCCCGCGCCCAGAGCGCGTTGCGGTTCGGCGCGGTCATCGCTCCAGCGCGTCGAGGATCGGCCGGTATTTGAGCTGTACCTCGTCCCACTCGCGGTCGGGGTCGCTGTCGGCGACGATGCCGACGCCGGCGAACATCGTCACGGCGTCGGCCTCGGCGACCGCCGAGCGGATTGTGACCGCGAACTCGCCGTTGCCCGCGGCGTCGAACCACCCGACTGGGGCGGCGTACCAGCCCCGGTCGAACGGTTCGGAGTCGCGGATGGTCGCCAGGGCGCGCTCCGGGGGAAGTCCCCCGACTGCGGGCGTGGGATGGAGCGCCTCGACCAGGTCGAGGACGTGCGCGTCCTCGTCGAGAGTGGCACTGATCGGCGTGAACAGGTGCTGGACGGTCGCGAGCCGGCGCACCCGGCGTTCGCCCGACCGTACCCCGGCGGCGAAGGGAGCGAGCTGATCGCGGACCGCCTCGGCGACCAGTTCGTGCTCGTGGACGTTCTTCGCGTCGTTCATCAGCTCCCGGGCCAGCCACTCGTCCTCGGCCGGCGTGTCGCCCCGGCCGGTCGTCCCTGCGAGCGCGCCGGTGCTCACCGTCCGGCCGTGGAGCCGGACCAGCCGCTCGGGCGTCGCGCCGAAGAAGCCCGGAACCGGCCCGGTGCGGTCGGTCGCCCCCCCGTCGGCGCCGTCGGTCCCCGCGCCGACGCCTCCGTCGTCACTCGCCGACGGGTCGCCGCCGGCCCGTCCGTCGCCGTCCGCGGAGTCGTCCACCGGTTCGACGAGGAACCGGTAGCAGTCGGGGTACGTCTCCCCCAGGCGCGAGAGGACGTCCGGGAGCGACGGCTCCCGCTGCAGGCGCGCCTCCAGGCCCTGTGCCAGCACGACCTTGCGCAGGTCGCCGGCCCGGATGCGCTCCACCGCGGCCTCGACCCCCCGTCGCCAGTCCGCCCGAGTCGTGGTCCGGACCCGCTCGCGGATTCCGGGCGGATCCCCCGTCGGGCCCGGATCGGGGAGGGACGCGAGGCGCTCGCGCTCGCGTTCGACCCGCGCCTCGACGGTCGTCGGGTCGGCGTCCGCGCCGGCGGCGGTCACCGTCAGCCACGTCCCCCGGTCGGCGTAGGTGACCTGTACCCGCGGCAGGACGAACCGCGCGGCGGGGAAGGCCGACCACGGCGCCCCCTCGCTCCCCTGTTCGTGGAAGGCGAAGCCGCCAAACAGCCGCGGACAGGCCGCCTCGGTCCCCGCGTGGACGTCCCCGGCGGCGAGCAGCGATTCGGCCCCCTCGCGGACGGCGTCGAACCGGGCGGGACCGTCGGTTTCGAGCGTCGCCGCCGCACCGCCGGCGACGACGCTGGGGCCCTCGGACGGGTCCCAGACGGTCCGTGGCCGCCGCGCGTCGCGGAGGACCGCTCGCGGGGGCGGCGACGGAATCTCGACGGCCCGGCTGACCAGACCCGCCGGCACCTCGTCGCCTCGCGGAGCACTCATCGGTTCCCGTCGGGGCGCGCCATCCTTTTACCTAACTATGACGGTCCTCGGCCCACGGGTTCGCCGTCGCCGAGTACCCGCGCTGCTCCCAGAACCCCCGCTCCGGTTCGGTGAGGAACTCGACGCCGGTCACCCACTTGGCGCCCTTGTACGCGTAGCGGTGCGGCGTGACGACCCGCACCGGCCCGCCGTGCTCGCCCTGGAGGGGGTCGCCGTCGCGCGCCCACGCGAACATCGTCTCCCGGCGGTTACAGACCTCCAGGGGGAGATCAGTCGTGTACCCGTCGGCGGCGTGAAAGAGGACGTGGACCGCCCCGTCGTCCACCCCGACCTGCGCCGCGAGTTCCGGGAAGGGAACGCCGGTGAACTCCACGCCGAGCTTGCTCCAGCCGGTCACGCAGTGGAAGTCCTGGCGCTGGGTCTCGGCGGGGAGCGACCGGAACGCCGTCGCGTCGAACGAGCGGGGCGCCTCGACGGCGCCCCACGCCTCGAGGGACCACTCCTCGGGGTCGAGCCGGGGCGTTCCGCTCTTGGAGAGCACCGGAAACCCGTCGGTTTCCCGCTGGCCGGGCGGGAGGCGGTCCCCCCCGAACTCCCGGTGGAGGTCGGTGACGTCGACGACCATGGTTCCCGAAGGGACTACGATAACCTATGGTTAACGATGGGCCGCCCATGAGGCCCGTTAGACACGTACACACAACTGTCGTTCTCGCATCAGAAACAAATATTCGCTCAGAATGGTTTTGGTTTTCCAATACAGACAACCATCCCCGTCAGATATAAATAATCCCCCCTCAAAGCCCGATTCGATCAGATGCCGAAAGTGCAGATCACGGTCCCCGAGCACCTCGAGATGCGAATCGCCCAGCTGGTCGAGCGCGGGGAGTTCGTCAACCGGGAAGAGGCGATCGAAGAACTGCTCTCGACCGGAATCCGGGCCTACAAGACGAGCGGCCCCATGGAGGACGAGGAACCCGGGTTCGAGGAGGACGGGATGATGGGCCACGAGGACGAGTACGTCTTCTAGCGGCGCGAGCCACGGTTTTCGCGGCGCTCACGGATGCGTGTAGCGCCCGCCGACGCCCGTCGGTGTGATAGCGGTTCCCAACAACGCTTAACCGCCTGTCTCGCGTACCTACGGGTATGCACAAGGACGAACTCCTCGAACTCCACGAGCAGATGGTCGCGATCAAGGATTACTTCGCCGCGCAGGACGACGTCGACGAGGCGCTGTTCGAACCCTACGAGAACCTGGGCGTCGACCCCTCACACGTCCACAAGTCGAAGAGCGAGCACAAACACGCCGTCTTCGTGCTCGGTAACGCGCTTGCCTCCGGCATGAGCGAGGACGAGTTCTCCGACGCCGGTCGGGTCGGCAAGCGGATGCAGGAACTGGCCGAGGACGCCGAACGGAAACTGTAGGCCCGCGGGATACTTGTAGCCCGCGCCGCTCCCCGGAGGCATGGCCGCGGTTCCGGAGCCGGCACTCCTCCAGCGACTCGCCCTGGCAGCCGCCGTTCTCGTCGCGGTCGCCCTCGTCGTCCTCCTCGACCGCCCGCGCGGGCGGTGGGGACGACGGCTCCGGCGCCGCTTCCTTCTCGGCCTCCCGTGGGGAACGATCACCACTGCGGCGTTCGTTCTCCTCGTCTACCTCCTCCTCCAGGGCGGCCTGGATCACCCGTATGCACCCACGACGCTGCCCTTCCGGGCGTGGTCGTACTTCTACCCCCTCGGAATCGCGACGGCGTCGTTCGCCCACTCCGGCCCCGGACATCTGGTCGGCAACCTCGTCGGGACGCTGGCGCTCGCCCCACTCGCGGAGTACGCGTGGGGCCACTACCCCCGCGAGCGGGGGGCGAGTTCGTTCGGGTCGGTCCGCACCAACCCGCTCGTCCGCGCGTTCGTGCTCTTCCCGGCGGCGGCGCTCGCCGTTGGCCTGCTGACGTCGGCGTTCGCTCTCGGACCCGTGATCGGCTTCTCCGGGGTCGTCTTCGCGTTCGGCGGGGCGGCGCTCGTCCACTACCCGATCCGGACGGTGGTGGCGCTCTCGGCGGCCGACCTCCTCCGCGTCGCGGTCCGAGCGGTGCGATCCCCGACGACGACGGCCGCCGCCGAGCCGAGTTTCTCCGCGCCGTGGTGGTCGCAGATCGCCATCCAGGGCCACGCGCTCGGCGTCCTGATCGGCGTGCTCGTCGGCGTGTGGCTGCTGCGCGAGCGCGGCGACGACCCCCCCTCCGCGCTCCGGGTCTTCGGCGGCGTCCTCCTCTTTGGCGCCGCGCAGGCGCTGTGGGCGGTCTACTGGTTCCGGGGCGGCGGGAGCTTCGTGCTCTACCGCGCGGTGGGCCTGGCCCTCGTCGTCGTCCTCGCGGCTCTCGTCGCCGCCGCCGTCGCGGCCTCGGACCGCCCGCTCGTCGGGACGGGCGCGGCCGGGGAGTCGCTCCGGACAGTCCCGCGCTGGACCGCCGCGGCCGTCGTCCTCCTGCTCGTCGTCTCGGCGCTCGCCGGGCCCGCGGTCGTCACGAACCTCGCGACGGCCTCCGACGAGCCGCTTCCCGGGGACCCGATCACCGTCCGCGACTACGAGGTCACCTACGCCGAGAACGTCGAGAACGGGATGGTCTCGGTCGTGGACGTGAAGGCGTTCGGCGAGGAGACGTCGGTCAACACCTCCGGCGTCATCGTCCGGTCCGAGCGGCGCGAACTGTGGATGACAGCGGTGCGGACGGGCCGCCTGGCCTTCGACGGGCGGGCGACCGTCCGACTCGGCGGCGTCGGCTGGCGCGAGCGCGTCGTCGCGAACCGCACGGGTTGGACGGCGGTCGGGGGACCGACGACCTACCGGGTGACGCTCCGGCACGACGACCGCCGGGTCCCGGTCTTCACGGCCCCGCCCGCCGAGGCGGCACCCGTCGTCGCGGGGCGGAACATCTCGGTCGCCGCCCGGCCGAACGGCTTCGTCCTCGGCGTCCGGAGAGGGGGCCGAAACGACACCGCACCCATCCCCGCGCGCAACGCGTCGGTGCGGGCCGGCGGCCTGCGGTTCGTCCGGAACGGGTCCCGGGTGATCGCGGTCCGCGGGGAGACCCGCGTGCCCGTGGCCCGACGTGAGCAGTACCGCTAGTCCCAGACGATCCGGAAGACCTCGGCGTCGATCTCCCGGCGATCGGCCTCGTGGAAGTCGAACTGCCGGTCCAGCGCGAACGTGGCCGCGAACGCGTGGGTCACCTCGCCGCCGTTGTCGGCCGCGAACGACTCGACGAACCCGCGGCTCCCCTCGTTGTGGACCGAGTAGGAGACGTCCGCGACCTGGGCGGCGGTGGCGAGAAACCCCCGGTCGGCGTGTTCGCTCCCCGCCTGGGCCCCGAACGGCGGATTCATGACGACCGTCGTCCCCTCGGTCCGGGCGAGCGGTGCGCGCGTCGCGTCGGCCTGGACCCAGTGGATCTCGGTCGTCGTCCCGACGCGTGCGCGGTTCGCGCGTGCCGTCTCCAGCGGTCCGCGGTCGATCTCGACGCCGATCACCCGCGACGGTCCCCGGAGGGCCGCCCCCAGCGCCAGCATGCCGGTGCCCGTTCCGAGGTCGATCACGGTCCGGTCCTCGATGTCCCCGTTCAGGTCCGCGACGTGGATCACGTGTGCCGCCAGGTCCGGCGGTGTCGGGTACTGCTCCAGGGCGGCCGTCGGCCGATCGAACCCGGCGACGACGGCGAGCTGTCCCGCCAGCTCCGACTTCGTCGTCATCGGTTCACCCCGCTGACGTGCCCCGTCGGAACTCCCATCGGGCCGAATTTTCGCCGGTAATCTAAAAACATTTTCACATATCCGGCGGTCATTATCTCCGGTGAAACCGAACTAGGACTTGAAATGGATGGATGTCGTACTCCCTCTCGGGGAGCACGCTCCATGCCCCCCATTCCCCCCTTGAGGCCGCGAGGCGGCGACGAAGCGGTCTCGCGACCCTTTTTCCGAAACCCGCTCAGCCGCCGGTCGCACATGCCCAGAGCCCCCGGTCCGCTGCCCGCGCGCGACGCTCCGCCGCGGCGTACCGCGGCAGTTCGACGAACTCGCTCTCGTAGAGGCGGGCGTGCCCGGTGACGAGCAGCCAGTAGTTGAACTGCGCCCCGTCGACGGAGACGTACGCGAGCAGGCGGCCGTAGCCGCCCCGCCGGTCGGACCGGGGGTCGAACCCGAGGCCGACGGTTTCGCCGGCCAGCCGGTCCCGCGCCGCGGCGCTCGCCGCCTCGCCGGCCCGGCGCAGGCACCGCCGGCCCGCCGCCGTGTCGGGAACGCCCTCGAACTCGTCGGGCGTGTTCTCGACGTGGACCTCCGGCGAGTCGACGCCGAGGAGCCGTACCGTCTCCTCGCTCCCGTCCCGGTACCGGACCCTGATCGTGTCCGCGTCGACGACCTCGGCGACCGTCACCCGGACCTGTGGCGCCGCCGCCGGGTGTGGCGTCGCGCCGTCGGTGCCGAGCGGCGTCCCGGTCCGACCGCCGTTCGCCGTCGAATCCACCGTGCCGGCGCCGGGAACGGGCGTCCGCCCGGCTCCGATCGGTCCCGTACATCCGGCGAGGACCACGAGAACCGCGACGACCGCCAGCGTCGGCGTGCGGGACACGGCCCCCGCTCGGGTCGCCGACGGGTTAACTGGTTTCCCTATCGCGAAGCGGTCGGTTCCCCCCGTCGAAGCAAGACTTAAATTCCCGCTTCCTTACACCACTTATAATGGAGCGTCCGAGTAGCCAACGCCGGCGGCAGCAGGAGACCGAGGACGACGAGAGCCTCGACGAGGAGGAACTCGTCTGCCCCGAGTGTGACTCCGAGCGCGTCGTTACGGACGACGACCAGTCCGAACTCGTCTGTGACGACTGTGGCCTCGTGCTCGACGAACGCCGAATCGATCGCGGGCCGGAGTGGCGGGCGTTCAATCACTCGGAGCGCCAGAGCAAGTCCCGGGTGGGCGCGCCCGTCACCGAGACGATGCACGACAAGGGGCTGACGACGACCATCGACTGGAAGGACAAGGACGCCTACGGGCGCTCGATCAGTTCCCGGAAGCGTTCCCAGATGCACCGCCTGCGCAAGTGGCAGGAGCGCATCCGCACCAAGGACGCCGGCGAGCGCAACCTCCAGTTCGCGCTGAGCGAGATCGACCGCATGGCCTCCGCGCTCGGCGTCCCCCGGTCGGTCCGGGAGGTCGCCAGCGTCATCTACCGGCGGACGCTCGCCGAGGACCTGATCCGCGGGCGCTCCATCGAGGGCGTCGCCACCGCCGCCCTCTACGCCGCCTGCCGCAAGGAGGGCATCCCCCGGTCGCTCGACGAGGTCTCGGAGGTCTCCCGGGTTCCCCAGAAGGAGATCGGGCGGACGTACCGGTACATCTCCCAGGAACTCGGCCTGGAGCTCAAGCCGGTCGACCCCAAGCAGTTCGTCCCGCGGTTCGCCTCCGCCCTGGACCTCACCGAGGAGGTCCAGGCGAAGGCCACCGAGATCATCGACGTCTCCGCCGAACAGGGCCTGCTCTCGGGCAAGTCGCCCACGGGCTTCGCGGCGGCGGCCATCTACGCGGCCTCCCTGCTCTGTAACGAGAAGAAGACCC
>JBDGQA010000114.1:0-15010 GCA_042219325.1 Haloferacaceae archaeon
TCGTCCTCGACGAGTGCGGGGCCGCGACGGTCGGCAACCGGGTGTACGTCGACCGGGCGCGGATCGACTTCGACCCCGCCGCGTTCGACGAGGACGACCTCGCGCTGATCGAGCGCCGGGCGAACCGGGTGATCGACCGGGACCTCCCCGTCACGAAGGCCGAACGGCCGCGGGCGGCTGTCGCGGACGCGCTCCCCGCGGGCCGGACGCAACTCGATCTGATCCCCGAGCACGTCGACCCGCTCCGCGTCGTCGAAATAGAGGGGTTCGACGTCTGCCCCTGTGGCGGGACCCACGTCGACCGCCTCGGCGCAGTTGGGGAGATCCGGGTCACGGGTCGAACCTCCAAGGGGAGCGAGACCGAGCGCGTCGAGTTCGAACTCGTCGACGGATGACCCGCGACGCGGCGCTCCCCAACTGCGCCGGCGCCGGCGCCGGGATCGGCCCGGTTCGAGTGCCGACTGCACCGCGCCGAGGCGGAACGACGAGGGCCCGACGGCCGCGATCACCGGCACCGACGACCCGCCGGCGCGACCCGTGCACGTGCGACCAAGAAACTAAGACCCGCTCCTCACACGTACACGATGCTATGCCCACCAGAACTGCCGACGCGACCTGGAAGGGAGCGCTCGCCGACGGGAGCGGCACCGTCGCGCTCGGAAGCGGCGCCTACGAGGGGCCGTACTCCTTCGCGTCCCGATTCGAGGACGGGGAGGGGACGAACCCCGAGGAACTGCTCGGGGCCGCCGAGGCCGGCTGCTACGCCATGGCTCTGGCGAACATGCTCGACGAGTCGGGCTACGACCCCCAGCGCATCGACGCCGAGGCGGCGGTCCACCTCGATCCCGACGCGCTCCAGGTCACCTCCGTCGAACTGACCGTCGAGGGGGAGGTCCCCGACGCCGACAGCGAGGCGTTTCAGGATCACGCCGAGGAGGCCAAGGAGGGCTGTCCCATCTCGAAGGCGCTGGCCGCCGACCTTGAACTGACCGCGCGGCTGTCCGACTGACGCCGGTACCGGCGACCGGCGACCCCGGCGGACCGCCGCTGTGCGGGATTATGCTCTCGTTATCCGCTCTCCGGGCGCGTCAACGAGCCACTAGTTGACCCCGGCCCGGTCCCCCTCCGACACGCATTCCCCCGATGTCCGGACGCACGCCTTCCGCCGGCGTCTGCCCGCAGTGTGGGGCCCCGATCCCGCGCTCCCGGGTCCTCGTCGAGTACGAGAAGTCGGATGCACACGCCGTGTACGCCGAGTGCCCGTCGTGTGCCTACGTCGCCGGCTTCGCGTGACACGACGGCAGAGGATCGCCTCCGAACCGGGCGTTTCGGCGGCGGAGCGATACTTCCGAGTAGGTCCCTTCGGCCTCGATAACGCCACGAACCGGCAGTACTCTTTTGACAGCGTGAAGAACATACTGTGTTGGATGCGAACGGATGCCACACCCATCGGAACGAATCGGGCCGACACGCCTGGGCGATCCCGCGGTGGTCGTCCGGGCCGGTCGACGGCCGCCGACCGCCGCGGGTGGAGGCCGTCGTCCGTCTCCCGTGGTCCGCAGCAGCGCTACGCGTACCCGGGGACAGGTCCGGGATCGGGACCGGGACCGTGAAACGCCACGTCGAACTCCCGCCGGACGCGCGGGAGGCGATCGACCGGGCCGTCGGGTACGTCGACCGGCGGCTCTCGTCCGACGAGGAGACGGCCGCCGTGGTCCGGGACCTCCTCGTCGACCTGTTCGGGGACCGGCCGGCGTACGAGCGGTACCGGGCCACGACGAATGGGCGTGGCACGACGACCGGAAGGTTCGGGGACCGGCCGGCGTACGAGCGGTACCGGGCCGGGGGGTCCATCTCGCCGCTCGCCCGGGTCCGGCTACGGAGCTACGATCCGCGGAACGTCTTGGTCGAGACCGAACACTGGGCGGAGCAGGACCTCGCCGACCTCCGCGAGGCGAAGTGCCTGCAGTTCCTCTGGCGCGGCTTCGACTGCTCCCCGCTGGCGCACAACGTCGCGTTCGCGCTCCCGTTCCGGCGGGTGCTCGCGACCCACCTCTTCGACGACGTGGGCGAGGGGGTGAAGCTGTTCGGCGGCATCAAGATCCAGTGCGGGCACAACATCGAGATCGGCGATCACACCGTCGTCCACAACGACGTCCTCCTCGACGACCGGGGTCGGCTGACGATCGGCGACCGGGTCTCGATCGCCGACCGGAGTCACCTCCACACGCACCATCACGACCTCGCCGATCAGGCGGACGTGACTCACTACCGTACCGTCGTCGCGGACGACGCCCGTCTCGGGTACGACGCGATGGTCGGTGCGGGCTCCCGGGTCGGGGAGAACGCCATGGTGGGCGCGTCGGCCATGGTCCGGGGTGACGTCCCGGACCACCACGTCGCCGTCGGCGCACCGGCCAAGACGGTCAAGGTCAAACCGGGCTGGGAGTCCGTCGCCGACGCCCCCGGTCCGCTCCCCGACAACCGCGAGGACCGCCGGCTGGAACGGGACATACCGGACGACCTCGATCCGATCGACGAGTTCGGCCGCGACCTGTCCCCGCCCGGCGACGCGTAGGTTCCGGCGACCCCGGCGCTGGCGTGGGCTCGCCACTCGAGCCGCGGGGAGCGGCAAAACGAAGTCCGCTCGGTCGAACGGTCCAGCATGGCGCTCCTGACGGTGGCGGTCCGCGACGCGCTGTTCGTCCACTGGCCCGTCGACGCGGACGCCCTCGCCGCCCACGTCCCCGACCCGCTCGCCCCGGAGGCGTTCGACGGCTCCGGCTGGGTGAGCGCGGTTGCTCTGGAGAACCGCGTCTCGCCCGGAGCGACGGCCCTCCCCGGACCGTTCCGGGGGCGATTCCCGCAGCTCAACTTCCGGACCTACGTGACCGCCGGGGACGATCCCGGCGTGTACTTCTTCTCGCTCGACAGCGGCCGGCGGCTCCCGGCCGTGGCCGGGCGCCGGCTCTTCGGACTGCCCTTCCATCACGCCCGGGTACGACTCACCCGCCGGGACGACGGGTTCACCTTCCGGAGCCGCCGGCGCGGCGCGCCGTCGGCGCACTTCGGGGCGCGGTACCACCCGACCGGCGGAACATACCGGGCCGCCCCCGGAACGCTCGACGCGTTCTGCGTCGAGCACACCCGCTACTACGTTCCGACCGCCGAGGACCGGCGGGCCGGCGCGGTCCCGTCGCTCGATTCCGGCGCGGTCCAGTCGCTCGATTCCGGGGCGGGAGGGGCCGACGGCCGGGAGGGGGTTCGCGTCGGCACCATCGAGCGCGACCCGTGGCCGCTCCGCCCGGTCGACGCGACGGTTCGCCGGAACACCCTGTTCGAGGCGGCCGACCTGCCGGCGCCGACGGCGGACCCGGTCACCCACTACAGCCCGGGCGTCGAGATGGCAGTCGAACCGCTCGGTGCCGGCCCCGGCACAGTCGACTGATTCACCGGACTGCAGGCCGGCCGTTTTCGGGACGGCGGCGCGGCGACCGTTCCCGCCCCCGTTAAGACGCGGCCGTCCGTGCCCCTGGCCATGGAGTACGTGACCCTCGGACGGACGGGGACGCGGGTCTCACGGCTGTGTCTCGGCACGTGGCGGTTCGGGACGGAGAGCGACGGTACCGTCGAGACCGACCGCGAGGGGGCGGGCGCCCTGCTCGACGCGGCCCGCGAACACGGCATCAACTTCTTCGACACGGCGAACGTGTACGGCGATCCCGACGGCACGAGCGAGCGCTACCTCGGCGACTGGCTCGCGGACCGCGACCGGAGCGACGTGGTGCTCGCCTCCAAGGTGTACTTCCCGTTCGAGCGGGAGGGGCCCGCGGGGCCGAACGACCGAGGACTCGGTCGCAAGCACGTCCGCGAACAGGTCGAGGGGACGCTCGACCGCCTCGGGACCGACTACCTGGACCTCTACTACATCCACCGCTGGGACGACCGGACGCCGATTCACGAGACGCTGCGCACGCTCGACGACCTGGTGTGCGAGGGGACGGTGGATCACCTCGGCGCGTCGACGATGGCGGCCTGGAAGCTCGCGAAGGCCCTCTGGACGAGCGACGTCGAGGGGCTCGAACGGTTCGACGTCGTCCAGCCCCCGTTCGACGCCACCTACAACAACGCCGGCCGGTACGAGGACTTCCGCCTCCGGCCGTACCTGGACCTCTGTGCGGACCAGCGGCTCGCCATCTGCCCGTACTCCCCGCTCGCCGGGGGGTTCCTCACCGGGAAGTACCGACGCGAGGGCGAGCGCCCGGACGACTCGCGCGCGGCGCTCCGGCCCGACGACTTCGACCGGAAGTACGTCTCCGGGACGGCCTGGCGTGTCCTGGACGTGATCAGGGACATCGCGGCCGATCTCGGCGCGACCCCGGCGCAGGTGGCGCTGCGGTGGCTGCTGGAGCAGGACCGCTTCGAGACGGTCGTTCCGGTCGTCGGCGCCCGGACGCGCGACCAGCTCGCGGAGAACGCCGGCGCGGTCGGGATAGCGCTCGACGACGCGCACCACGAGCGGGTCGCGGCCGCACGCGAGGGAGAGTAGGGTCGGGCGGCCGCGCGGCGTCAGCCAGTCCTGGAATCGACGGTCGGGCAGTCCCCCGGCGTCGGCCGGTCCGGACCCCGAGCGGAGGGGGCGGTCACCCGTCGGTCGTCTCGTCGACCTCCTCGATGACCTCCTCCATCTCCCTGATGTCGCCCGACTCCACGCCGCCGACCGGTGCGGATTCCCCGTCGCCGACGTCCCCGACGTCGATCTCGCCGAGGATGTCGTCGATGTCGTCCAGGCCCAGTATTTCGCGGGTCTCCTCGTCGAACTCCAGGGACTCCAGCCCCGCCTGCTCCTGGACGTCGCTGCCGGTCAACTGCTTGCCGTACCGCCCGACCAGCGACGACAGCTCCTGGGGCACGACGAACGTCGTCGAGTCGCCCTGGCCGATCGACTCCAGGGTCTCCATGCCCTTGTCGATGATCGCTCGCTCGCCCATCGACTCGGCCGACCGGGCGCGCAACACCGTCGAGATGGCGTCCCCCTGCGCTTCGAGGATCTGGGACTGCTTTTCCCCCTGCGCGCGGATGATGTTGGATTGCTTGTCCCCCTCGGCCTTCTCCACGGCGCTCCGCCGCTCGCCCTGCGCCTCCAGGATCATCGCCCGCCGCCGCCGCTCCGCGCTCGTCTGCTGCTCCATCGCCTGCTGGACGTCCTTCGAGGGATTGACCTCCCGCACCTCGACGCTCTCGACCCGAATCCCCCACTCGTCGGTCGGCTCGTCCAGTTCGTGACGGATCTTGGCGTTGATCTCCTGGCGCTTGTTCAGGGTGTCGTCGAGTTCCATGTCCCCGAGCACCGCCCGCAACGTCGTCTGGGCGAGGTTCGAGACGGCCTTCTTGTAGTCGTCGACCTCCAGGAACGCTTTCCTGGCGTCCATGACCTTGATGTAGACCACGGCGTCGGCGGTCACCGGCGAGTTGTCCCGGGTGATCGCCTCCTGGCGGGGCACGTCCAGGGTCTGGGTCCGCATGTCGAACGCGTACGTCCGCGAGACGAACGGCGGCACGAAACTGATCCCCGGCTCGAGCAACCGCCGGTACTCGCCGAACACGGTGAGCGCCTTCTTCTCGTAAGCGTCGACGATCTCGACCATCGAGTTGACCGTCGCCACCGCCAGCGCGAGGACGAGCAGCCCGACAACCAGGGTCGGATCGATCGCCGCCAGGAGGCCGCCGATCCCGATTCCGGGCCACACGACGACGAGCGCTCCGAGGATCAGGAGGGCGAGCAGGGCTCTGCCGTACCGCCGGAGGGGGTTCCGGAGCGTCGATCCGGGGAGGTCCATTAGTGTGCCATTAGTTGCCACACACAAAACCGCTCCGCCGTCCGGGTCGGACCTGCGGCCGCTCCGCCTCACGTTCGACTGGCTGGGGATCGGTCGTGTGTCCCGGCGGACCGGACGGTGCGCGGCGAAAGGCGCTTGTCCGGGGCGCGCGACCGTCCCACGAGATGGGGGACTACGATGTCGTCGTCGTGGGCATGGGTGCGGTCGGGAGCGCGGCGGCCCGCCACCTCGCCCGCGACGGGTACGCGGTCCTCGGCCTCGAACGGGAGGGGATTCCGAACCCCCGTTCGTCCTCGCACGGTCACAGCCGGATCATCCGGCTGGCGTACCACGAGGGCGAGACGTACGTCCCGATGCTCCGTCGCTCGTACGACCAGTGGACCGCGCTCGGGGAGCGCCGGGACGAACGTCTCCTCCATCCCACCGGCTCGCTGGCCATCGGGCCGCCCGACAGCCGGACGTTCGCCGGCGCCCGGGACACCTGCCGGGCACACGGACTCGACCACGACGTGCTCGACGCCGACGCGGTGAACCGGCGGTTCCCGGCCTACGACCTGCCCGACGGACTCCGGGCGCTCTATCAGCGTGACGGGGGCTTCCTCGACGCCGAGCGGTGCCTCGTCGCCCTCGTCGAGGCGGCACGGGCCGACGGCGCCGAGGTCCGCGCCCAGGAGGGGGTCCGCGACTGGTCCGCCGACGGAACGGGCGTCCGCGTCCGGACCGAACGCGGCGCCCACACCGCCGACGCGCTCGTGATTGCCTCCGGGGCGTGGGCCGCGGACCAGGTGACCGAACTCGACGTCCTGCTCACCCGGGAGCGCCACGTCGTCTGTCGGTTCCAGCCGACGGAGCCCGAGGCGTTCGCCCCGGACGCGTTCCCGGTCTTCGTCGCCGACACCGCCGGGGGGCGGCACTTCTACGGCCTCCCGGTCCACCGCGTGCCCGGGTTCAAGGTCGGCGACACGACCGCCGGCGCCGGCCGACTCGGCGTCGACCCCGATTCGATCGCCCGTCGACCCGCCCCCGACGAGGAGGTGACCGCCCGGGCCTTCGTGGAGCGCCACATGCCGGCCGGTGCCGGGCCGACGATGGATCTGACGGCCTGTCTCCTCTCGCATTCGCCGGACGGTCACTACGTGATCGACCGCCTCCCCGACCGGCCGAACGCCGTCGTCGCGGTCGGCGGCTCCGGTCACGGGTTCAAGACGGCCCCCGTCGTCGGGGAACTGGCGGCCGCTCTCGCGACCGGCCGGGACCCCCCGCTCGATCCGACGCCGTTCGCGCTCGACCGGTTCGAGGACGACTGACGCCGTGAGCCGGTCGCGAGCGGCGGGCCGGATGGATCGCGGAATCGCGTCGCCCGCCTCGAACAGAACTAAGCCGCCGGACCGCCGACTGACGTCCGTGCCCGGGAAGCCGGACTGGTGGCGCGAGAACGAGCGTATCCGGGACGCGCTCGACCTGCCCGCCTACGAGGCCCCGCGGTTCGCCGACGGCACCTACACCCACGAGGTCGTCGAGCCCCTGGAGGCTGCCCTCGGCGTGACGGTCCGGTTCGTCGCCGTGGACCCCCGCCACGGCGACGACTGGGAGGTCCGCATCGACGGCGACCCCGCGCTGACCGTCGGGCGGCGGCGCGACGACGCCGGCAACACGGTCTACGAGATCGATTCGGAGACGTTCGAGAAGCGGGTCCGTGCGGCCGTCGAACGGGACGACTGACGCGTCCGAGGGGGACGACTGACCCCCCTCGTGTGGACCGAGCGGGGGACGGGACCGTCAGAGCGTGACGACGACCTCGCCGTCCCGGACCTCGACGGGGTAGCTCGGCAGTTCGACCCCCTCCCGGGAGAGGCAGTCGCCCGTGCCGACGTCGTACTCCCAGCCGTGCCAGGGGCAGTTGAGAATCTCCCCCTCGCGGCAGTACTCCATGGTGGTGTCGAGTTCGTCGCGATCGAACGCCGCCTCCCAGGTGCCGGTGATCGACCCCTCGCAGATGGGGCCGGCCTGGTGGGCACACCAGTTGGCGTAGGCGCGGTACTCGCCGTCGAGGTTGAACACGCCGATCTCGCGGCCCTCGATCTGGACCAGCACCCGTTCGCCCTCGCCGAGTTCGTCGGCCCGACAGACGACGTGCTCGGTCATACGTCCAGGTCGAACGCCTCGATGGCGTTCTCCGAGAGCACCTTCCGGCGTTCCTCCTCGGTGAACGTCTCGTGGAGGTACCGGTCGAGCGCCTCCGGGTGGTCGAAGTCCCAGTGGGGGTAATCGGAGGAAAAGACGATGGTCTCGGGGCCGAGAATCTCGATGATCCTCTGCATGTCCGCCGGGTCGTCGGACTCGCCGACCGGCTGGCTGGAGAAGTAGAATTCGCGGATGTACGACTCGGGGCTCCGCTCCAGCAGCGGCGCCTCGCTCCGTCGGATGGAGTACTCCTTGTTCAGCCGGAACATCATCATCGGCACCCACGCGAGCCCCGCCTCGAGGAACGTCACGTTCAGGTCGGGGAACTTCTCGGGGAGCCCCTGGACGATCACGCTCCCCAGCGTCATCATCTGACTCCAGATGTGGGCCATCGTGTGGACGTTGATGAACTGCTCGAACCCCCGGTTCTGCTGGGGGAAGTCGAACATGAACGCGCCGCCGCTGCCGTGGAAGGCGACGTGGAGACCGTTGTCCTCGCAGGCGCGGTAGATGGGATCGTACCGCGGGTCGCCGAGGGGCTTGTCGGGACCGGTCGTGACGAGGTAGACCCCGACGATCTGCTCCTCGTCGCCGAGGCGGTCGATTTCCTCGGCGGCCTTGTCCGGTTTCTGGGTCGCCAGCGCGAGCAGCCCCCGGAAGTGGTCGTACTCGTCGAGGTACTGGTCGAGCATCAGGTCGTTGTACGCCGACATCAGGTGGACCGCGAGGTCGCTCTGGGGGAGCCGCGGGAGCTTCGACGTGGGGTTGAGGATCGGGTAGTCGACGCCGAACTCCTCGCAGAGCCGTCCCTGGACGTCCTCGGGGGACTTCACCGAGTAGTCCTCGATCTTGCCCCGGAGGTTCCGGTCCCAGCCGCTGGCCGGCATGGGGGCGTACCCCTTGTTGACCATGTGCGAGCGGTACGGTTCGTCGCAGTACGCGGCGACCTCGTCGGGGGCGACCGAGAGGTGGATGTCCGTGTCGACGACTGCCGCGTCCTCGACGCCCCGCGGCGTTGACGCCTGTCTCGCCATCTCGACGGCACCTACGGGGGCACGGATAGAGGGCTTTTCCCCGGGGCAACCGTTTCCGGTACGGCTCGCGGGGATTTTTGTGCTCCCGGTCGATAGTTCCCCCATGGGCATCATCAGTCCCCACATCGTCCACTACGGGAAGCGGGGACGGTCGACGGAGGAGGAGGGGGACCCGCGCTACCGGTGTCTCGTCTGCGGCGAGCGCTTCAGATCGGTCCATCGGGTCTGTCCGGAGTGTAGCGGCCACATCCGGCGCATCGACGGCGACGAGGCGTAGCGGAGCGGATCCGTCGGGCGCGGACGATCCGTACGCACGCCGCCTTCGTTCCGCACGCCGCCTTCCGTTCTTCCCGTTCGTTCCCGCGCCGCCGCGCTCGGGCGGGTCGACACGACGCGCATAAGGCCCCCGGCGCCCGTCCGGGGGAGTATGGACTCGGTACGCGAGATGACGGGGGCGAGCATCGTCGTGGAGACCTGTGCCGCGATCGAGCCCGGCGAGGACGTCCTCGTGGTCACGGACTGGGCGGTCGCTGACGTGGCCGAACGGGTGGCCGCCGCGGCCCGCGAGCGGGACGCGACCGTCTCGCTCGCGGCGATGGACCCCCGCGAGTACGACGGCAACGAACCCGAACCGACGGTCGCGGCCGCGATGATGGAGGCCGACGTGATCATCACCCCGGTCCACCGGTCGATCACACACAGCCAGGCGGTCGCCGAGGCGAAGGCGGCCGGCGCGCGGGTCATCTCGATGGTGAAGTTCACGCCCGAGCAACTGGTCCGCGGGGGCCTGTACGCCGACTACGGGGCCATGCGGCCCCACTGCGAGGAGATGGCCCGCAAGTTCACGGAGGCCGACGAGGCCCGCGTCACCTCGCCGCAGGGAACCGACGTCCGCTTCGGCCTCGAGGGCCGCGAGGGCAACGCCCACTCGGGCATCGCCGACGAGCCCGGCGAGTTCACCGCCCTGGTCCACATCGAGGCGAACGTCTCGCCCGTGGAGGGGACCGCCGAGGGGACGGTCGTCTTCGACGGCGCGATTCCGAACCTCGACATCGGCGTGCTGGAAGAGCCCGTCGAGATGGACATGGCGGACGGGGCCGTGACCGACGTGCGCGGCGGGAAGGCGGCGGACAAAATCGCCCGCGTCTGGGCCGAACACGACGACCCCGCGGTGTACAACATCGCCCAACTGGCCGTCGGGATGAACCCCGAGTGCGAGGAGTTCAACGGCTGGTTCTCGAACGACCACGGCCGGTACGGCAACGTCCACGTCGGCATCGGCACCTCCTCGAACCTGGGCGGGACGACGCGCGCGCCCGTCCACTTCGACGCGATGATGGCCGAACCGACGCTCGCGCTCGACGGCGAAATGGTCGTCGACGGCGGCGAGTTCACGTTCTTCTAGGCCGAGCGGCCGAACAGACTTATTGCCCGCCCGGGCGCGAATCGGTGCATGGCCTCCGACGGCATCCGCGTCACGACCGACCGTCTGGCCGGCTACGCCCGCGACTTCGACCTCGCCGCCGTCGACGAGGAAACCCGCGACCTGGCCGGACGGTTCGTCCTCGATTCGCTCGCCTGCTCGGTGGGCGCCTACGCCGCCGAACCGGTCAAACGCCTCCGGGCGACCTACGGCGACCGCCGCGCGTCGAGCGAGGCGACGCTCCTGGGCACCGACCGGACCGTCGCCCCCGAGTACGCCGCGCTGGTCAACGGCACGATGGTCCGCTATCTCGACTACAACGACTGCTACCTCTCGGGGGACTCCGTCTGTCACCCGAGCGACCACATCCCGGGCCTGCTGGCCGTCGCCGAGAGCGAGGGGGCGAGCGGTGCCGACCTGCTCGCGGCAGTGATGATCGCCTACGAGGTCGAGTGTCGTGGTGTCGACACCGGCCTGGCCTGGGAGCACGGCTTCGACTACGTGACCTGGGGGACCCTGTCGACGGCGGCGGCGGTCGGGCGACTGATGGGCCTCGACCGCGGGACCATCCGCGACGCCATCGGCATCGCCGTCACGTCCTCGAACGCGCTGCTCGCCGCCCGGCTCGGCGACGTGCGGATGTGGAAGGGGATCGCACACCCGTACGTCACCCACAGCGCGGTCCAGGCCTGCCAGATGGCCCGCGGGGGGATCACGGGGCCGCCGGACGCCGTCACGGGCGAGGGCGGGTTCGAGGCCGCGGTGACCGGGGACGAGGTGCGCTTCGCGGCGCTCGGCGGACGGGACGGCGCCCCGTTCCGGCTCCGCCGGTCGAACATCAAGCCCTACGCCTGCGGGTACTTCATGATGGCACCCATCGAGGCGCTGCTCGCGATCCTCGACGAGCGGGGCGTGACCGACGTGGACGAAATCGAGGCCATCGAGGTCCGCACGTTCGACCAGGCCGCGCAGGTGCTGGCCGGACCGGAGAAGCGCGCCCGTGACCTGACCCGCGAGGCGGCCGATCACAGCCTGCCGTACACGCTCGCAGTCGCGGCGGTCGACCGGGCGGTTACGCCGCGACAGTACGACCCCGACCGCCTCGACGACCCGCGGGTCCACGCCCTGATGGAGCGGATCTCGGTGGTCATCGACGACAACCTCTCGGACGCCCGGCGGGCCAGCCCCGGCGAGATCCCCCACGTCGTCCGCGTGACCGCCGACGGGGAAGCGACCGAGCGCCGGATCGACGCGCCCCCGGGCCACTTCCGCAACCGGATGGCCGACGAGCGCCTCGAACGGAAGGTGCGGGACCTCGTCCGGCCGTACCTCCTGCCCGACCAGACGGCCCGGCTGTTCGACGCCTGCCGGGACCTCGACGGCCTCGACTCGGTCGCCCCGCTGATCGAGGCGACGCGGGTGTGATGGCGGGCCCCGTCCGACGAGAAAGACCGGCCGGTCACGTAGAAACGGAGCGGCATATCCACGGCGGCGCGGTCGGGCGCGTGTGGCGCTACGTAAACCCGGCCCGTTCGGGGCGATACGTCTCGACCACGTGGCGGTGTCTGCCGGCGTTGCAAGACCTTCACATAGGTCCGCGTGCAATCCGCACGCAGAAACGGATGAGTGATTTCGGCTCCCTTCTCGGCGTCGCGCTCTCGATCGGCGGGGCGTTCGCTCTCGCCTGTAGCTACCTCTGCATCCGCGTCGGGACGGATCGGGGTATGGCGACCGACGCGGTGTTGCTCATCATGGCGGTCAACCTCGTGGTCCTGACCCCGCTGGTCGCGGTCTTCTACTATCCGACCTACGGGGTGACGCTCGATTCCCTCGCCGTGTTCGCGGCTGCCGGCGTCTTCGGGACTTTACTGGGCCGGATCTGTGCGTACACGAGCATCGGTCGAATCGGGGCGAGCCGTACCAGCCCGCTCCTCGCCGCGCGGGCGTTCGTCGCGACGATCCTCGGCATCGTCCTGTTGAACGAGGCGCTCACGGCGCTTCAGGGTGCGGGGATCGTGGCGATCGTCGTCGGCACGAGCGGGCTCGTGTGGGAGACGGCCCACGAGAACCCGGACGATCTTCCCCGGAGCGAACTGGTTCGGAGTCTCGGGATCGCGGCCGTCGCGGCGGTCGCGTTCGGGGTCGAGCCGATCCTCGCAAACTGGGGGTTTCAGGAGGGGACGCCGGCCCCGGTGGGGGTCGTCATCAAAACCGTGGCGGCGACGGGCGGGATGGTCGCCTACCTCCGGTGGCGGGGCGAACTGCCAGCCCCGTCGGACGCCCGGTCGTCCGAAACGCGGTGGTTCGTCCTGGCGGGCCTCTGTAACACGCTGTTCATCCTCGCCTACTACGTCGCGCTCGCGCTCGCCCCGGTCAGTCTCGTCGTACCGCTCGTCGTCACGAACCCGCTCTTCGTCGTCGCGTTGGGGGCCGTATTCATGCCCGACTATCTGGAACGCGTGACGCCACGACTGATCGTCGCGGCAGTCGTCGTTGTCGGCGGCGTCGTCGCTGTCACGGTCGCCTGAGCCTGTGGGACTCTCTCTAGGTCCGATTCGTGTATCGTCGCCCTGCGCCGGAATGGATGCGGCCTGAGGCGATCGCTTCCGCCGGCTACCGTCGCGCCTTGCCGACGCGAGTTCGGGGGAACCCCCTCACGGTCCGCTCGACAGGGCCGTCGCACTCCCCCGACGCGCCCGTTAGACCGCGAACTCGTCAAGCGCGTCGTCGTCCAACCGGACCCCGTGGCCCGGTCCGCCGGGGAGGCGGACGCGGCCGTCGTCCATCTCCAGTCGCGGTTCGAAGGGCTCGTCGACGGCCTTGAGCGGGCCGACGGACTCGACGGGGCGGAGCACGCTCCCCTCCTCGCGGGTGGCGACCAGTCCGATCTCGGCGGCGCCGGCCGGCGAGAGGCAGAACCCGTGGCCGACGATCGGCGCGACGCCCGCGGCGTTCGCGATCCCGATCGCCTCCTGGCAGGCCCCCACGCCGCCGAGGCGGAGGACCTTGAGCTTCACCCGGTCGGCCGCCTCCCGTTTCAGGATCTCGAACAGGCGGAGCCGGTCGGTGACCGGTTCGTCCGCGCCGATCGACAGGTCCTCCGTCGCGGCGGTCACCCGCGCCAGGCCATCGAGGTCCTCCTGCGGGACGGGCTGTTCGAGGTTGACCAGCCCCGAGCCGTCCAGTTCGCGGGCGACCGCGAGGGCGTCGTCCACGTCGTAGGCGCCGTTGGCGTCGGCCCTGATCGCCATCCGGTCGCCGAGGCGGTCGATGACGGTCCGGACCCGATCGACGTCCAGGTCGGGATCGCCGGAGAGCTTCAGTTTGCAGGACTCGAACCCGCGGTCGTGCCAGTCGGCGGCCTCGTCGGCCATCGCCGACGGGTCGTCGAAGCCGACCCACGCGTTCAGGGGTTCGGTCCGGCGGCGGGCGCCGCCGAAGTAGTCCGCGATGGAGAGTCCGTGGCGGCGCCCGTGGAGGTCGAGGAACGCGGTCTCGACCGCGAGGGCGGCGTTCGGGCCGGCGTCGCTGCCGGCCAGCCGGTCCCGGAGGTCGTTGGGGGTCGCCGGCGGGTCGTCGACGAGCCCCGGGAGTACCCCGTCGAGGTCGGCGACGATGTCGGCGGCCGTCTGCCGGGAGTAGCCCGGCGACGGGTCGGCGGTGCCGATGCCGCGCTCCCCGTCCGGCGTCTCGAGGACGACGAGCGCCGACTCCATCGTCGAGAGGCCCTCGTGGACGGACGCGCTGTAGCTGCCGCGGAGCGGCACACGGAGGTGTCTGACCGTCGCGTCGCGAAGCCGCATGGACCGTCCTGCCGGACCGATTCCCCCTATATTTCACGGTTCTCCGGCGTCGTTACTGATTTAAGGGGATCGTTCAGGACAAATTTATAAACTCCCAGTGCGCGTGTTTTAGGCATGTCAGGCGAACCAGAATCCGGATCGTCCGCGATTATCGACTACCTCTTGGACGAGGAGCACGTCCTGGGTACGCTCGTATACGCCGTGCTCTGCATCCCGGCGTACTTCTGGCTGGAGGGGCCGGTCGGCATCGCGGGGACGGTCGACGGATCCGTCGTGATCGTCGCGATGATCACGGGCTCGATCCTGCTCGTGCCGGCGATCGCGAAGTTCCTCCGAAGCCAGTTCGGCGTCGGCGTGCCGAAGAATCTGGAGCGCATTCAGAGCGAGGCGTTCAAGGACTCCATCGACACGCTCTCCCAGGAGGAGGGTGGGCGATAATGGTCCGCGCCAAACTCGACGAGGTGCGGAAGACCTTCAACGACGGCCAGGTCGTCGCGGTCGACGGCATCAGCCTCACCATCGAGGAGGGCGAACTGATCGTTCTCGTCGGGCCGTCGGGCTGCGGGAAGTCGACGACGCTGCGGACCATCGCCGGGCTGGAGAAGCCGACCTCGGGCCGGGTCCTGTTCGACGACGTGGACGTCACCGACCTCCCGCCGAAGGACCGCCGGATCTCGATGGTGTTCCAGAACTACGCGCTGTACCCGTCGATGACGGTGTACGAGA
>JBDGQA010000060.1:0-14764 GCA_042219325.1 Haloferacaceae archaeon
CCTCGTCCTCTCGCCCGGCATCGGCCTCGTCCTCTCGCCCGGCATCGGCCTCGTCCTCTCGCCCGGCATCGGCCTCGTCTCGCGCGTCCGCGATCAGGTCCGCTGCCCCCCGATCGGCGAGGTGAGCGGCGAACTCCCGCGCCGCCGCGGCGTGGCGCTCGACCGGCAGGTCCCGCCCCCCCTCCACGACGTCGCTGCCGGTCGGGTCGGCCACCACCGCGTCGACGTGGACGTGCTCCCCGCGGAGCGTCGCGTGGACGCCGATGGGCGCGACACATCCCCCGCCGAGTTCCGCGAGGACCGTCCGCTCGACGGTCGTCTCGACGCGCGTCTCCGGGTCGTCGACCCGGTCGTGGAGGAGTTCGACGACCGACTCGTCGGCCGCCGTCACCGCGATGGCGCCCTGGCCCGGCGCGGGCACGAACGACCCCGTCGGGAGGTGCTCGGCGTCGACGTCGTCGAGGAGTCCGAGACGGTCGAGCCCGGCCTCCGCGAGCACGATGGCGTCGTACTCCGTCTCCACCTCGCGCTCCAGCGCCCGGCGTTCGATCTCCTGGCAGTCCTCGAACCACTCCGCCGGCGTGCGGTCGAACGCCTCCGGATCGGTGACCGTCTCGCCCTCGCCCTGGTCGTCCTCGTCCTCTAGCTCGCCCGCCGCGCCCAGCCGTTGCTGGTACTCGCGCTGGAGGGACGGCGCGAGCAGTTTCTCGACCCGCGTGTCGACGTTTCCCCGTAGCGGCCGGACGTCGAGGTCGTCGCGCTCGCGGCCCAGGAGCGCCCGTCGGCGGAGCGACGAGGTTCCGACGACCGCGCCCTCCGGCAGGGACTCCAGGTCGCGCCCGTCCGGGGTCACGAGCACGTCGCCGGCGGGCGCCCGCTCGGGCACGGCGGCGACGACCAGCCGGTCGGGCCGCTCGGTCGGCATGTCCTTCATCGAGTGGACCGCGGCGTCGAGGTCGCCGTCGAGCACGCGCTCGTCGAGCGCGTGGACGAACGCCCCGGTCCGTCCGAGCCGGTGGATGAGCTCGTCGCGCACCTGGTCGCCCCGCGTCTCGACCTCGACCAGTTCGACGGCGACCCGCCGGCCCCCGACCGCCTCCCGCACGCTCGCCGCCTGCCGGATCGCGAGGTCGGAGCTCCGGGTCGCCAGCCGTACGGTCCGCTCTGTCATGCCCGTCCCTCGGCGACCGACCGTGAAAAGGACACCACATCGCGGGCGTCGCGTCCAGCCGACTGTCGCCGTCCGGCGCTGTGTCGGCGGTCCATCGCCGGTCCGCCGTCGGCCCAGTCTCGCTCCCGGAGCGTCCGCCGGCCTACAGCACCGCCTCGTAGGCCGCGAGCGTCTCCTCGACGTCCGCCTCGGTGTGGGCGTAGGAGACGAACTGGGCCTCGAACTGGTTGGCGGTGAGGAAGATACCCCCCTCCAGCATCTCCTGCCAGAAGACCCGCTCCCAGCGGTCGGTCTCGGCGTCGTCGACGTCGGCGCCGGTCTTGGGGCAGTGGCCGTAGCGGGGACAGTCGGGCCGCTGCTCGCAGCCGGCCGCACACTGCCCGTCGAGGTCGTCCGGCCCCTCGCGGGTGAAGACGGTCTTGAAGATGGAGTCCGTCCCCACGACGGTGTATCCCGGCGCGCGCTCCGCGAGGAGGTCCGTGATCCCCGCGCGGAGGCGCTCGCCGAGCCGGTTCACGTGATCGTAGACGTCGTTCTCGGCGGCGTAGCGCAGCGTCTCCAGCCCGGCGGCCATCGTCACCGGATGCCCCGAGAACGTCCCCGACTGGAACACGTCCCCGGACGGGGTGAGCTCCTGCATCACGTCGGCGCGGCCCCCGACGGCGCCGACGGGGAAGCCGCCGCCGACGATCTTGCCGAAGGTGGTGAGGTCCGGCGTCACGCCGAGGGCCGACTGCGCACAGCCCAGCCCCCCGACCCGGAAGCCGGTGATGACCTCGTCGAAGACGAGGAGCGCGCCGTGCTCGTCACACAGGCTCCGGAGGTGGTCGTGGTAGCCCTCGACCGGCGCGACGACGCCGGTGTTGCCGAGCATCGGCTCGACGAGGACCGCCGCGATCTCCTCCCCGTGGGTCTCGAAGACCCGGTCGGCCGCCTCGGGATCGTTGAACGGGACCGGGAGAGTGTGTTCGGCGAACGCGTCGGGGATGCCGGGACTGCTCGGCCGGGCGTCGTCGGCGTCGCCCTCGACGAGCGTGGACTCCTGCGCGCCGTGGTAGCCGCCCTGCATCACGACGATTTTGTCCCGGCCGGTCGCCCCCCGCGCCAGCCGCACCGCCGAGACGGTCGCCTCCGTCCCCGAGTTGACGAATCGCACCATGTCGACGCTCGGAACGTGACGGGCGACGAACTCCGCGAGTTCGACCTCGACGGCCGTCGGCGCGCCGTACATCGGCCCCTCGCTGACGTGGGACTGGACCGCTGCCTCGACCGGGTCGGGCAGGTCGTGGCCGTAGAGCAGCGGCCCGTACCCCATCACGTAGTCGAGGTATCGGTTGCCGTCCGCGTCGATGACGTGGGCGCCGTCCCCGCGCCGGACGAAGAAGGGGTACGGCTGCGTCGCGCGCACCGACGAGTTGACGCCGCCGGGCAGCACCGAGAGCGCGCGGTCGTACAGGTCCCGCGACCGGTCGTGGTTCATGCGGGCCCCTTCGACGGCGGGGGCAAAACGATTGCCGCTCCGCGCGTCGAGCGAGGGGCGGCAGGTGGCGACCGGTTCGCGCGGGCGGGGAACGGAGAACAGTTCGCGCCGGCGAGGACGCGGGGCCGCTCGCGGTTCGGTCCGCCTATCGCTCGCGCTCAGACTGCGGCGGAGCCCTCCGCGCCCGTGCGGACCTGGAGCGCGTCCTCGACCGGCAGGATGAATACCTTCCCGTCGCCCGACTCGCCGGTGTTGGCCGCGTCACGGATGGCCCTGGCGACGTCGCCGGCTGGCACGTCGGCGACGACACACTCGATTTTGACCTTCTGGTGCAGGTCGACGACGTACTCCTCGCCGCGCCACTGGCCCGTCTTCGAGGGCTGCGTGCCGCGGCCGCTGACGTCGGTCACCGTGAGGTGGGGTGCGCCGACGTCGGCGAGCGACTTCTTCACATCGCCCAGTTTCTCCGGGCGGATGATCGCCATCACCATCTTCAGGCCCTCGTTCGGCGCCCCGCCGTCGGCCCGGACGATGTCGGTCCCGCCGTCCGTGGCGACGCCGGCCCCGGCGTCGCCGCCGAATTCCGGATAGGTGTTGACGCCGTGCTCGGCGATGTCGAGGCCCTCGCGCTCGTGCTCGGGTGTGACCCGGGCCTGGCCGACGGCCTTGAACACCCCGAAGACGGCAACGGTGGCGACGACCGTCCACGCACCGATGGCGGTCACGCCGACGACCTGGGCCGCCATCTGGGTGAGCGAGAACCCGTTGATCGAGAACAGCGGGTAGATGATCGCCCCCATCGCGCCCGCCGAGCCGTGGACCGGATAGACAGCACAGACGTCGTCGATCTTCAGGCGCTTCTCGACGAAGCTGAACACGATCGGGAGCTGTCCGCCGGCCAGCAGGCCGATGATCAGCGCCCCGACCCAGGTGACGATGTCGGTGTTGCTGGTGATGCCCACCAGGCCGGCCAGCATCCCGTTGGCGACGTACAGCGTGTCGACCTTGTCGGTCTTGAGCAGCGAGATGCCGGCGGCCCCGATGGCCCCAGCCCCCATCGCGAGGGTGGTCGTGAGCGCGACGCGGCCGACCGTCGACTCGAAGGCCGCGAGCGTCAGCGAGCCGTTCTCGGCGGCGAAGACGCTCGCCGCCGTCCCGACGTTGAAGCCGTACCAGCCGAAACAGAGGATCAGCGTGCCGAGCACCGCGAACGTCATCGAGTGCCCGGGGATGACGTTCAGGCTGCCGTCCTCGTTGTAGCGGTCCATCCTGGGGCCGATCACCCAGGCGGCCGCCAATCCGGCAACGCCGCCCATGCCGTGGACGATCATGCCACCGGCGAAGTCGTGGAAACCGACGCCAAGGATACTGGAAAGGACACCGCCCGCCCACGTCACGCCGGTCACGACCGGGTAGATGACCGCGGCCAGCAGGATGGTGTAGGTGACGTACGCGCGGAGCTTACAGCGTCCGGCGACCGCCCCGCTGACGATGGTGGCGGCGGTCATCGCGAAGACGGCGCCGAACAGCCAGCCGACCCACGCCGTCTCGCTCGCCGGCGCGAGGACGCCGGCGAACGCGCTCCCGACCGAGTAGGACCCGCCGCCGGTCAGTCCGCCGACGACCGTCGACACCGCCGCGCCGACCAGGAAGAACGCGATCACGCCGATGCTCCAGGTGAGCATGTTCTTCGTCAGCTGGTTGGCCACGTTCTTCGAGCGTACCTGCCCCGCCTCCAGCATGGCGAAGCCGGCGTGCATGAAGAAGATCAGGAACGTGACCGTCAGCACCCAGACGGTGTTCACGCCCTCGACGACCGTGCCGGGATCGACCTGCAGGGCCGGCGTCAGCACGACGACCACTCGCCGCGCCGGGCGATAGGGTTCTTGTGATTGTTCTGTTCTCCCACGATCTTGTTCTGTTTCGCCATCTTAATTCCGATTAGTCGTCACAGCTGGGTTGGATATAAGCTCTATCGTTTACAAATACGGATATATCCTCTCCGACTGCGACGCCTGTTCGGTTTAATATCGGATATGGTGTGTATAAGGACGTACTATGCCGAGATATCGAGCATCCGTCGACGCAAACTCGGACGGACGTTGTGTTCGTTCACGGGGTCGGCCGCAGTTCTTCCCCGCCCGGCCGCGCCGCTCCCGCGGGGAGTGTCGACGGACCGGTGCCCTCGACGCGGGCGCCCCGACTCAGAGCCGGTCGGCGACGTCCTC
Source organism: Haloferacaceae archaeon (assembly GCA_042219325.1). Taxonomy (GTDB): domain Archaea; phylum Halobacteriota; class Halobacteria; order Halobacteriales; family Haloferacaceae; genus CAZMLQ01. The sequence goes on from JBDGQA010000060.1 coordinate 4,880, forward strand.
GGCGAAGTAGGTGATGATCAGGTCGGCGCCGGCCCGCTTCAGCGCGAGCAGCGACTCCAGCGCCGCCTCCTCCAGGTCCAGCCATCCCCGGTCCGCGGCGGCGTGGAGCATCGCGTACTCGCCGCTGACGTTGTACGCGGCCACGGGGCGGTCGAACCGCTCGCGGACCCGCCGAACCACGTCGAGATAGGGGAGGCCGGGCTTGACCATCAGCACGTCGGCGCCCTCCTCGACGTCCAGCGCCACCTCCCGGAGCGCCTCCCGGCCGTTCGCCGGGTCCATCTGGTAGTGGCGCCGGTCGCCGAACGCGGGGGCGCCGTCGGCGGCGTCCCGGAAGGGCCCGTAGAAGGCGCTCTCGTACTTCGCGGCGTAGCTCATGATCGGGACCGACCCGTGACCCGCGTCGTCGAGCGCTTCCCGGATGGCCCCGACCATCCCGTCGGTCATGCTCGACGGGGCCACCACGTCGGCGCCGGCCTCCGCCTGCGAGACGGCCGTCCGCGCCAGGCGGTCGAGGGTCGCGTCGTTGCGCACGGTCAGGGTCGGGTCCTCGCGGGCGTCGGGTTCGAGCACCCCGCAGTGGCCGTGGTCGGTGTACTCACAGAGGCAGACGTCGGTGATCAGGGTGACGTCCGTCTCCGCGCTCACCCGCCGTGCGGCCCGCTGGACGACGCCGTTCTCGGCCCACGCCCTGCTCCCCTCCGGGTCCTTCCGCTCCGGAATGCCGAACAGCATCACCGCGCCGACGCCCGTCGCTCGGAGTTCCGCGACCCGGTCGACCGCCGCCGCGACCGGCACCCGCTCGTGGCCCGGCATGGAGTCGATGGGGACCCGCTCGTCGGCCGTCGCGTCCACGAAGACCGGGGCGATCAGGTCGCCGGCGTCGAGGGTCGTCTCGCGCACCAGTTCCCGGACCCCGTCCCGGCGGAGCCGTCGGGGACGATCCGCGCCGTTCATGCCCGCCGTTTCGGCCGGGACGGGGTAAACGACACCGGTCTCCGCGCCACCGCTTCCCCCGAACGGCAGCGACAGCGGCCCGCCCAACGACAACGGTTTTATCCCGGCGTGCGCTCACTCCGGACGACGCACATGGCCGCCGACGGGGTCTCCGCCGTCCCGCCAGCCCTCCAGGACCTGCTGGCCTCGGAGTACGCGCTCGTCGTCCTCTTTGGGGTGTTCGTCCTCGAGGGGGCGATGCTGATGTACTTCATGCCGAGCGAACTGGTGGTGCCGAGCGCGCTGCTTCTGCTCGGCGACGGCCGGGTGGTCGCGGTCGTCGGCGTCGCCGTCCTCGGCGCGACCGTCGGCCAGTACGTCCTGTTCGCGCTGGCGAAGCGCGCCGGCCGGGAGTTCCTCCTCTCGCGGCGCTGGTTCCGGGTGAGCGACGACCGCCTCGCGCGGTTCGAGGGCTGGTTCGAGCGCTGGGGGCCGGTCGTGGTCCCCGTCAGCAACACCTTGCTCTTCACGCGCGGGATGCTCACCGTCCCGGCGGGCCTCGCGGGGATGGACGACCGGCGGTTCGTGCTCCTCTCGGCGCTCGGCACGCTCCTCTTCGAGTCCATCCTCGCCGGCCTCTACCTCTTTGCCTCGGTCCGACTCTGATCGGCTCCACCGCCGTGATCGTCCGGGACCGATCAGCCCTCGCTCGCGCGTACGACCTCGTCGAAGAGGTGACAGAGGGTGGCGACCGTTTGCTCGTCGTGGGTCGACGGGTCGAGGTGGAAGTGGGCGGTCGCCTCCGCGGTGTCGAGGTGGGACTTCAGCACGCTCAGGAACTGGAAGGCCTGCTCGACCGTGACGTACTGGAGCAGTACCGACAGCGAGTGGAAACAGACGGCCGGGTGGTCGCCGTCGAGGGCCGCGAGCGCCTCCGTGATCTGCACCCCGAACCGGGTGAGGTTTGACGGGTTCGAGATGGTGTGCACGTCGATTTCGGGTTCCCCCGTCGTGTCACCCCCGGCGACCGCCATCCTGACGGCGACCACCTCCGCCGGACGTTCGTCCACGACCGCGTCCCAGGCGGCGAGCCGCGTCGCCGGGGTGTCGACGAGCGTGACGAGCAACAGCCGGGTCTCCCCGGGGTGCTCGCCCGCCAGCAGTTCGCCGCAGAGCCGGTCGCCGGCGTCGCTCGGCCCGTCCTCGAGCAGCAACACGGAACGCGGGCGCTCCGGTGCCCCCGCCGACGCCCGGTCGCGTTCCATCCCGTAACCCTATGCGGATTCTCGTGCTAAACCCTTCGGACTACGACCCCCGATCTGTCCGTCGTTTCGCGGACCCGCTGAAGCCCGTCGTGGTCCCCGGTCCGGTCACCACCCCCGTCGTGGTCCCCGGTCCGGTCACCACCCCCGTCGCGGTCCCCGGTCCAATCACTCGAAGTACACCGGCCACCGGACCTGTGGCCTGAGGTCGCGCCAGTAGACCTCCAGCACGGCCCAGACGGCGCCGGCCCCGAGGGCGAAGGCGATCGCGAACAGCTCCGACCACCAGATCCAGCCGGGAAGGACGAACGCGACCGCGTTCCGGGTCTTCTGGGGGATGACCTTCCGGAGGGCGTCCTTGACTGTCCCGAGCGGTCCGGACGCCTCGTCGACGCGCTCCCCGGCCGTGCGCGACGGTAGGTCGAGCGCGCTGGCCGCGCGACCGCCGGCGCTCTCGTCGCCGGTCCCGAGCCGCTCGGCGTCGTAGAGCGAGTCGGCCTCGAACTGCCAGACGATCCCCCCTGACTGGTTCACCTCGAGGACCCGGTCGCCGCTCGTGTCGACGATCAGCGTGTTGCCGTTCGGCAGGCGGTCGGCGTCGCGGGGCCATTTCATCCGCTCGTCGGTCCAGGTCCAGGTCCGCTTCCACGAACCGTTCGCCCGCTGGTACTCGACGATCCGGTTGTTGTGCGAATCGGCGACGAGCACTGCGGGCCCGCCACGGCTCGCGGGGATGTAGTCCGGGTTGTGCTGCTCGTAGAGGATCGAATACTCGTCCTCGCCGCCGAGCGTCCACCCCGGCTGCATCCCCGTCTTGGGGTCGACGAACACGACCCGATCCTGGTTCCGGAGGCTGACCATGTACCGCCCGTCGGGCAGGCGCTCGACGTCGTTCAGGTGGGTCCAGTCCTTCGGCCAGCCCGCCCCCCCGTTTCCGCTCGACCGCGGGAGGGCCGTGTCGACGCTCCACTGCCACTCCACGATGCCGGTCGTCGTGTTCACCACGTACACCCGGTCGTAGGGGAGGCCGCCGACCAGCAGTCGGTGGCGGCCGATCACGTCGGCGTCGTGGGTCTTCTCGCTGGATCGCTGGGGGGCGACCACGGTGTGGAGCCGTTCCCGCTCCCCGGTCGTCATGTTGATCCGCGTGACGACGTCGCGCTGGCACTTGAGGGTCGCGTTGCACGCCGCCGCCGAGATGGCGTCGGACGTCACGACGGTGACGGTCATGTCGCCGCGGGGGCTCGGATCGACGTCGAAGTAGCCATCGTGGCGGTTCTCGTGGTACAGCACCCGGCCCTGGGGGCCGAACGCGATCATGGCGTTCCCGCCGCCGAACCCCTGTCCGGTCACCACCGTGACTCCCGACGACGGGGGGACGATCGGTTCCCGCTCGGCGAGTGGCTTCTCGTACTGCGCGGCGGCGACGCTCGCCGTCGCCCCCGACCCCATCGCGGCCGAGACGAAGCTGAACAGGAGAAAGGCCGCCGCGACGACGACCACCCCGCCCAGGGCCGCCCGAACGATCCGTCGACGGTCCACGTTCGGCGAATTCGTCGGCGTGGCAAGTCTCTTTCGGGTCCCGTCCGGACACCCACCAGACACTAAAGCCCTAGTGTGTATATGGGGTATGGTCGACCTGGTCAAGACTGGTGTCGAAGGCCTCGACGAGATTCTCGGCGGGGGGATCGCCCGGAACGCCGCGGTGCTGGTGAGCGGCAACCCCGGAACGGGAAAGAGCATCCTCAGCATGCAGTATCTCTACCACGGGGTCGAGGCACACGACGAGAAGGGGATCTACCTCTCGTTCGAGGAGAACGAGGCCGACATCGCCCAGGCGGCCGCCTCCATCGGCTTCGACGAGTGGGACGAGCACGTCGAGAACGGGGACATCGTCGTCTACGACAAGCGCGACCTCCTCCGCGAGGAAGACTTCTCGTCGACCATCGACCGCATCATCGACTACGTCTCCGTCGACGACTACGCCCGGATCGTGGTCGACTCGATCACCATGTTCTCGATGTTCTTCGACTCCGAGCAGGAGCGCCGGACCTACCTCCTGCGGTTCATCGACATCCTCAAGGAGAACGGGCAGACCGCGCTGCTGGTCAACGAGCAGGGAGCCATCTTCCCCGAGACGGAAATCGATCTGGAGAACTTCCTCACCGACGGCAACATCTACCTCTCGCAGATCCCGACCAACGCCGACGTGAACCGCTACCTCTGGGTGGCCAAGATGCGCAAGCAGGACTTCGACAACGAGGTGTTTCCGATGGACATCGGCGAGGGCGGCATCACCGTCCACCAGGACGCGGCCGGCTTCTCGCTGATGGAGTCCGGGTTCGGCCGGGGTGGCGGCGGTGGCGGCGGGTCCGGCGGTCCGCCCTTCGAGGGCTAGGCTAGTTCCGGCGGCACACGTCGGCGGTGCTCCCGAGGCTCCCCCTCACAATATCGAACGTGAAAACGGGCGGTCAGTCCGAGCCAGACAGCGCGCGCCAGGCGTCGTCGAGTTTGTTCTTGACCTCCGAGCGCTCGTCGACGGTGACGCTGTAGCTCGCCTCGCCGAAACTGATCGTCAGCTGGTCGACTTCCCGCCGGTAGACGTCCACGCGGCGTCGCTCCTCGGAGAGCACGCTGTCCTCCAGCGAGAGCAGTCCCACGTCGGTCAGGTCTTCGATCCGCCGGTAGCAGGTAGCGATGGGAATGTCGAGCCGGTCGCTCAGCTCCTGTGCCGACTGGGGTTCGTTCGTGGTGCCGAGGATCTCGGCGCTGTACTTGTCACCGAGCGTTCGAACGAGTTCGGCGTCGCGCGCCCCAGTCCCCTGACCCGTCGCCATAGTATCGCGTATGGTAACCGAGTGGTAAAAAACTCCTTGCTTCGTGTCTGACGCGCGTCATTCCGCACGCGGGCGTCTCGCACGCGGACGTTTCGGCGGCTCGCTCGGCCCGCTCCCGTTGATACGTTCCCCTCTCAGCGCCCGCCGTCAGTCGGTCGGATACTCGGCGGCGAACACGTCCTCCGGGTCGACTTCCTCCCCGGTCCCGTCCTCGGTCTCCGGACTCACGCTCCCGGTCCGGTACCCGCCGAGGTCGAGGGTGACGTGGTCGAAGCCGGCGTCGGTCAGGTGCTCGCGGGCCGCCGCCGCGAAGTCGGGGTCGAGCGCCCGGTCGAGTTCGTCGGCGCCGACCTCGATGCGCGCCAGGCCGTCGTGGTCGCGGACCCGGAACTGGTCGAACCCCCAGGTTCGGAGGAGGCGCTCGGCCCGTTCGATGCGCGTCAGGCGCTCCTCGGTGACCTCCAGGCCCGTCGGGATGCGCGAGGACAGACACGCCATCGAGGGCTTGTCCGCGACCGAGAGGCCGTACCGCTCGGCGGCCTCGCGGACCTCGTCCTTGGTGATTCCGTGGGCCAGGAGGGGCGAGTACACCTCTAGCTCCTCGACCGCCTGCATGCCCGGGCGGTGGCCGTCGCCGGGGTCGGAGGCGTTGGTGCCGTCACAGACCGTCCCGATTCCCCGCTCGCGGGCCACGTCGTACATCTGGGAGAGGCGCATCGACCGGCAGTGATAGCAGCGGTCCTCGCCGTTCGCGACGAAGTCGGGGTCGTCCAGTTCGGAGAACTCGACGACCGCGTGCTCGATGCCGATCTCGTCGGCGACCCGGCGGGCATCGTCGAGTTCGGCCGCCGGGAGCGTCTCGCTTTTCGCGGTGCAGGCGACGGCGTCGTCGCCGAGGGCGTCGTGGGCCAGCGCGGCCACCACGCTGGAGTCGACGCCGCCCGAGAACGCGATCACGGCGCCGTCGCGCGCCGCGAGGTCGGCCCGCGCGGCGTCGAGTTTCTCCGCGAGGGACATGGGCGGACGTACGTGCGGCCGGACATAGGGCTTGCCATACCCCCCGTCCGCGACGCCCGCGTTCGCCCCCGTGCCGTGTCCCGTCACGCCGTCCGCTCTCGCCGAGCGCGTCCGCCGCAGCGCCGAGCGCGTCCGCCGCAGTCCCGTCGGCCGCCGCCGCGGCCCGCGACCCGCAACGTTTACTCGCCGCCCCGGATAGGGGGGTCGCATGGACCTGGAGTCGGTCCCGGGAGTGGGGGCGAAGACCGCCGCGGCGCTCCGCGATCTCGACGACCCCGAGCGGGCGCTCCGCGAGGGCGACGTCGCGACGCTCGCCCGCGCCCCCGGTATCTCGGCGGGTCGGGCGGCCGCGCTCGCCCGCGCCGCCATCCGGAAGCGCCACGGCGTCGGCGACGAGCGCTTCCTCGCCACCGACCGGGCGCGGACCGTCCACCGCGACGCGCTCTCCCTGCTCGCCGACCGGGCCGTCACCGACCACGCGGCGCGGCGGGTGGAGACGTTCTTTCCCACGGCCGCCGAGAGCCGCATCGAGGAGGTCCGGGCGCTGGTCGCGGACGCGACTGAGCGCGACCCCGACCCCGCCGTCGACGGGGCGCTCGCCGACGTCGAACCGCTCGCCGACCCGGACCCCCCGCGGGTGCGCGGGCGGTGTCTCGCCACCGCCGACGCCGAGCGGTACGCCGAAGCGAGCGACGCGCTCCCCGAACTGCCGGTCGAGGTGGTCGAGGACGCCCGCGACCTCGCGGAACTCGCCCGGTCGTACGCGACGGTCTACGCGCTCGACGAGACGTTCGCCGGCGCGGACGTCGAGGGCGACGTGCGGGTCCGGCCCGACGCGCTCGACGCGCCGAGCGAGGTGGTGCCCGAGCGTCCGCTCGCCTTCTTCGCCGCCAACCGCGACCGCCTGCTGGCGGCGGCCGACGTCCACGAGGCTGCAGACCTCGAACCGCCCTGCGACCTCGACGCCCTCCGCGCGGCGCTCGGCCGGGTGGACGAGGAGGGAGGCGTGGTCGGCGACGCCGAACTCGATCGCCTCGCGACCGCCGTCGACGACCTCGATGCCGCCGTCTCGACCGCCGAATCGGTCGCCAACGACCACCTCCGCGAAGTGCTCCGCGAGCGGAACGTCACCATCGAGGGCCAGGACTTCCTCTCGCTGGTCGAGCAGGGTGCGCGGGTGGACGCGCTGCTCGCCCGGGAACTGGCCGACGAGTTCGACGCCGCCATGGAGCGGGCCCGCGAGCACCTGGTCGACGCGCTCGATCTCGACGACCACGCCGACCTGGCCGAGCGGGCGTTCGGCGGCGACCCCACCTTCCCCGTCGAGCGCGACGACGACGCCGTCGCCCGCCTGCGGACCGAACTCACGGCCGCGCGGGACCGCCGGGCCGAGCGGCTGAAACGCGACCTGGCCGACGACCTTGCCGCCCTGCGCGGCCCGGCCGAGCGGCTGGTGCGGGCGGCGCTCGACCTGGACGTGGAACTCGCCGTCGCGCGGTTCGCCCGCGACTTCGACTGTACCCTCCCCGAATTCGCCGGCGAGGGGTTCGCCATCGAGGGGGGGCGGCTCCCCCTGCTCGACGAGTCGTTCGACGCCGTGGAGCCGGTCGACTACGCCGTCGAGGGCGTGACGCTCCTCTCGGGGGTCAACAGCGGCGGGAAGACCTCGACGCTCGACCTCGTGGCGCTCACCTACGCCCTCGCGCAGTCGGGCCTGCCGGTTCCGGCCGAGGGCGCCCGCCTCGAACGCGTCTCGGAACTCCACTACCACGCGAAGGGCCAGGGCACCCTCGACGCCGGCGCGTTCGAGAGCACGCTCCGGGACTTTCGGGCGGTTGCCGACGGCGCGGCCGACCGGCTGGTGCTGGTCGACGAACTGGAGTCCATCACCGAACCGGGGGCGAGCGCGCGCATCGTCGCGGGCATCCTCGAAGCGCTCGCCGAACAGGGCGCGACGGCCGTCGTGGTCTCGCACCTCGCCGCCGAGATTCGCGACGCCGCCGCCGTTCCCATCGCGGTCGACGGCATCGAGGCCGAGGGACTGGTCGACGGCGAACTGGTCGTGAACCGATCGCCGGTCAAGGGCCACCTCGCGCGCTCGACGCCGGAACTGATCGTCGAGAAGCTCGCCGAGGGCGACGACGGGTCGTTCTACGACCGCCTGCTGGAGAAGTTCTGAACCGGGCGTCCGATCCCGGTCGCTGTGTGCGGAGTCGTCCCCGGTGCGACCTCGCCTATTTTACCCGTTCGGACACTATCGGACGGCATGCGTGACGGGAACGATCGCCCCGGCGACGACGACCGCCCGGAATCGAACGGCGACGAGGGCGTCGAACGGAAGCGGAGGGAACTAGACCAGCGCGAGCGGGGGCTCGACGACTTCGCCGACGAACTCGACGAGCGCGAAGCGGCGCTCAACGACCGCGACCGCGCGCTCCGCGACAGGGCCAAGCAGCTCGAGGAGCGCGAGGCCGAACTCGATCAGCGGGAGACACGGACCGAGGAGCGCGAGGCCGAACTCGACGACCGGGAGGTGGCGATCAGGGAGCGCGAGCGCGAACTCTCGGAGCGGGCCGACGACCTCGACGAGAAGGAGCAGACGCTGCAACAGTACGTCAACGACAGCGTGCGCGAGACCGTCGAAGAGGCCATCTCGGAGAGCCTGCGGGGATACGATGCCTCGGGCCGCTTCGGGACGATCGGGAGCCTCGTGCTCGCACTCGTCGGCGTGATGCTGGTCGTCGGCGGGGTACTCGCCGGCTTTGCGACGGAGATCGACACGGTTCCCGTCGTCTTCAGCAGCGACGTGGCGAACCTCGCCCTGACGGTGCTCCTGCTGTTCAGCGGTCTCGCCGCCAACCTCGCGGCGGTGGCGGACTGAGGGTCGCTCCCGGGGCCGTCGCCTACCCGTCTCGCTTCTCGTCTTCGTCACATCCGTTTGGCCGGAACGAACCTGCTCGACGGTCCGTCCCCACGTTCGTGGGCGCCCGGCCGTCGAACGCGGGGCGGATCGCCCCCCGGCCGGCCTCGTGGGATTCGCCCCCTCCCGGGCCCGCGCGTGCCGAATCAGTTCCCGTCTCCGCCTGCAGCCGGACGGTTACGTGGCGGTTGGAGAGGGGCGGTCGCCGCTCCGACCGGTTACGCCCCGCGCCGGGCGGCCGAACGGTTAAGTAGGCCCGACAGCGAGGTGAAAGTGATGCGCGACGACCCCGACGAGGGGATGCTCTCGTGGGACGAGTCGGTGTTCCGCGACGAGCACGTCTTCGAGGTGGACTACGTCCCCGAGACGTTCGACCACCGCGAGAGCCAGCTGGAGAGCCTGAAGTACGCCCTCCGGCCGGCGGTCCGCGGGTCGCGCCCGCTCAACACGATGGTGCGCGGGCCGCCCGGGACGGGCAAGACGACGGCGGTCAGGAAGCTGTTCGGCGAACTCGGCGGCCAGCCCGACGTGCGGACCGTCCACGTCAACTGTCAGCTCGACTCGACGCGGTACGCCGTCTTCTCCCGGGTGTTCGAGCACGTGTTCGACTACGAGCCCCCCTCCTCGGGCATCTCGTTTAAAAAACTGTTCGGACAGATCACCGACCGGCTCGTGGAGGACGACGAGACGCTGGTCGTCGCCCTGGACGACGTGAACTACCTGTTCTACGAGAACGAGGCCTCCGACGCGCTCTACTCGCTGCTGCGCGCCCACGAGATCCAGTCGGGCGCCCGGGTCGGCGTCATCGTCGTCTCCTCGGACCTCGCGCTCGACATGATGGAGGAACTCGACGGCCGGGTCCAGAGCGTCTTCCGGCCCGAGGAGGTGTTCTTCCCCAAGTACGACCGCGACG
>JBDGQA010000013.1:0-14721 GCA_042219325.1 Haloferacaceae archaeon
AACTGCTGACGATGATGGACGGCCTGGAGACGCGGGGCCAGGTCATCGTCATCGCGGCCACCAACCGGGTCGATTCGGTCGACCCCGCCCTCCGCCGCCCCGGGCGGTTCGACCGGGAGATCGAGATCGGCGTCCCGGACGAGGGCGGGCGCAAGGAGATCCTCCAGATCCACACCCGGGGGATGCCCCTGTCGGACGACGTCAACCTCGATCACCTCGCCGACGAGACCCACGGGTTCGTCGGCGCGGACATCGAGAGCCTGACCAAGGAGGCGGCGATGAAGGCGCTCCGGCGCTACCTCCCCGAGATCGACCTCGACGAGGAGGACATCCCGCCGAGCCTCATCGACCGGATGATCGTCAAGCGCGAGGACTTCGGCGGCGCGCTCGGCGAGGTCGAACCCAGCGCGATGCGGGAGGTGCTCGTCGAACTCCCGAAGATCACCTGGGACGACGTGGGCGGGCTCGCCGACGCCAAACAGCAGGTGAAAGAGGCCGTCGAGTGGCCGCTCTCCTCGCCCGAGAAGTTCGATCGCATGGGCATCGAGCCCCCAAAGGGGGTGTTGCTGTACGGCCCGCCGGGCACCGGCAAGACCCTGATGGCCAAGGCCGTCGCCAACGAGACCGACGCCAACTTCATCAGCGTCCGCGGGCCACAGCTCCTCTCGAAGTGGGTCGGCGAGAGCGAGAAGGCCATCCGGCAGACCTTCCGGAAGGCCCGGCAGGTCGCGCCCACGGTCGTCTTCTTCGACGAACTCGACTCGCTCGCCCCCTCGCGGGGCAACGAGGTCGGCAACAACGTCTCCGAGCGGGTCGTCAACCAGTTGCTGACCGAGCTAGACGGCCTGGAGGAGATGGAAGACGTGATGGTCATCGGCGCCACCAACCGCCCGGACATGATCGATCCCGCGCTCATCCGCTCGGGCCGGTTCGACCGCCTCGTGATGATCGGCGAACCGAGCGAGGAGGGCCGCGAGCAGATCCTGAAGATCCACACCCAGGACTCGCCGCTCGCCCCGGACGTCTCCCTGCGCGAGGTCGCCGAAATCACCGGCGGATACGTCGGCTCCGACCTCGAATCCATCGCCCGCGAGGCCGCCATGGAGGCCCTGCGCGAGGACGACGAGGCCGAGGAGATCGAGATGCGCCACTTCCGGGATGCGATGGACGCCGTCCGGCCGACGATCACCGACGAGATCCTCGACTACTACGAGCGGATGGAAGAGCAGTTCAAGGGCGGCGGCCGCGATCAGATCGACGCGGCCGGCGGCAGGATCGGGTTCCAGTAGGCGGTCGGGACCTCACGAATTTCGAGGCGAAAGCCCACGACTTTAGTCGTGGGTAACTTACTCCAGCAGTTCGTCGTCGTTTTCGATCATGTACAGCGTCCGGGCCGCGACGTTGACCGCGTGGTCCCCGACCCGTTCGAGGTCCCGCACCGTCAGCAGGAGCCGGCGGACCTCGGGCATCATCGCCTCGACCTCCTCCTCGGGCATCTCCCCGGTGGTGATGAGGTCCCGGACGATGGCCTCGCTCGCCGACTCGCACATGGCGTCGACGTCGTCGTCCCGGCGGGCGATCTCCCAGCACTGTTCGGTGTTCTCCTGCTCGTAGGCCTCCATCGCGTCCTCCAGCATCGACAGCGTCTCGGCGCCGATCCGCTGGACGTCCACGTCGGGGAAGACGTCCCGCTGGGCGGCGATGGTGTAGTCCCCGATGTTCACCGCCAGGTCGCCGATCCGTTCGAGGTCGGTCAGGATCTTGAACGAGGCGGCGATGAAGCGGAGGTCCCCCGCCACCGGCTGCTGGAGCGCCAGCAGGTCGATGCACTCCCCCTCCAGGTCGAGGTACTGCTGGTTGATCTCGTCGTCGCCGTGGATGACCTCCCTGGCGAGGTCCTCGTCTTTCCGCTCCAGGGCGTCGAGCGCCTGGCGCAGGCGCCCGGCGACCACCTCGCTCATGTAGAGCACGTCCCCCCTGAGGCCCTCCAGGCGGTCCTGGTACTGCTCCCGTGGCATACTATACTGCTCCCTTCGCCCCGTCGCGTGTTAACAGTTCCTGCCGTCTCCGGGCGGCCGCCGGTCGCAACCCGCCGCCGTCCGGAGCGGGCGCCGTGCGGGACCGACGTCGCGCGGACCGCGTCGTCATCCGAACTTGCCGGTGATGTAGTCCTCGACCCGCTCGCTGCCGGGGTCCTCGAAGATCTGCTGGGTGTCGTCGACCTCGACGAGTTCGCCGCCGGTGAGAAAGACCGCGGTCCGGTCGGAGATCCGGGCCGCTTGCTGCATGTTGTGGGTGACGATGACGACGGTGTAGTCCTCGGCCAGGTCGGCGATGAGGTCCTCGATCTGCGAGGTGGCCACGGGGTCGAGCGCCGACGCGGGTTCGTCCATCAGGATCACGTCGGGATCCACGGCGATGGCCCGGGCGATGCAGAGCCGCTGCTGCTGGCCGCCCGAGAGGTCGGTCCCGCGCTCGTCGAGACGCCCCTCGACCTCGTCCCAGAGCGCGGCCCTGCGGAGGGCGTCCTCGACTTTCTCGTCGAGGTTCTCGGTCCGGTCCTGGATCCGGAGCCCGTAGGCCACGTTGTCGTAGATGCTCTTCGGGAACGGATTTGGATGCTGGAACACCATCCCGATGCGCCGACGGAGGGCGACGGGGTCGACCGCGTCGCCGTAGACGTTCTGGCCATCGAACAGGAGTTCCCCCTCGACCCGCGCGGCCTCGATGAGGTCGTTCATCCGGTTGATACACCGGAGGAAGGTGGACTTGCCACAGCCCGACGGACCGATGATGGCCGTGACCTTCCGCTCGGGAATCTCGATGCTGACGTCCGTGAGCGCCCGCTCGTCGTTGTACCAGACGCTCAGGTCGCGGCTCTCGATCACCGTTCGCGCCCCCCCGGCCGCCCCGGCCTCGCGTTCGTGCAGGCCGCCGCGCCCGGGATCGGTCTCGATCAGTTGCTCGTCCTCGGCCGCGGGGTCCGAGGCTGTCATGTCCTCGCTCATGGTTCAGGTGTCCCGTTCATATTTGTTCCGCACGTAAATTGCGATGGAGTTGATCGCGAGCAGCGTCGCGACCAGCGTGACGACGCCGGCCGCGAGGACGCCCTCGCGGAACGCCTCGCTCGGCAGGAACGCCCACCCGTAGACCTGCGTGGGCATGGCGGTGGTCTTGGAGAAGAGGCCGGTCGGGGGGCTGAACGTCGTCGTCGCCAGGCCGATGATGATCAGCGGCGCGGTCTCGCCGATCGCGCGGCCGAGCGCCAGGATCGTTCCGGTCAGGATGCCCGGTACCGCCTCCGGGAGCACCACCGAGCGCACGGTCTGCCACCGCGTCGCGCCCATCCCGTAGGACGCCTGGCGGAGCGAGTCCGGGACCGACCGGAGGGCCTCGCGGGCCGCGATGACGACGATCGGGAGGATGAGAAGCGACAGCGTGAGCGCCGCGACGAGCACGATCCCGAAGCCGAGGCCGATCAGGTTGACGAACACCCCGAGGCCGAGCAGCCCGTAGACGACGGAGGGGACGCCGGCGAGGTTCGAGATGTTGATCTTGATGAGCCGGGCGACGCTCCCGCCGAGGCCCGTTTCCGGCGCGTACTCCTCCAGGTAGATGGCCGTCGCGACCCCGACGACGAACGAGATCAGCGCCACGAGCGAGATGATGAACACCGACCCGATGATCGCCGGGTAGAGCCCCGCCTCCTCGGGGAACCGGGAGGGTGCGCTGGTGAGAAAGCCCCAGTCGAGCCACGGCTCGGGCCGCGCGACCCCCAGCGTCGTCACGACCGCGCGCCCGAGGAGAACCCCGGCGACGACCACCGCCGGGAAGAGGAGCCCCCGCCTGCCGAGCGGCCGGTCGCGCACCGTCTCGGCGACGAACGAGAGGGTCAGGACGCCGGGCACGACCCCGAGCACGATTCCGACCGTCGGTGCGGTGCCGAGACGGCCGGCCACGGCGGCCCCGCCGAGGGGCACGGCGACCGCGAGGAGCCAGGCGACGGCCCCGGCCCCGCGTCCGGCGCGGCGGTACCACCGGGCGGCGACGTACGCCGCCGCCGGGACGACGAGCGTCCAGGCGTAGATGAGGAGGTCCGTCGGGAAGACCTCGAGCGGCCCCTTGACCAGGACCGCGGCGAGGAGTCCGCCGAGGAAGGCGATGTGGGGGGCGGGGAAGCTTGCCCGCGGGTCGTCGGCGTACCGGCCGTAGGCGACCACCGCTGCGGGCGGGAGGAGCGCGAGCGTGTACACCAGGAACCAGAACTGGAGGTCGGCGACGACGAAGAGCACCACCACGGCCGTCGCCAGCAGCGTTCCCCCGACGAGGCGGACGGAGACCGCGAGCAGCACGTCCCAGACCGGCGGTCGCCGGACGGCGTACGCGAGGAAGCCGACGGTCGGGCCGACCAGCGCGAGCGCGAACACGAGGAACCAGGCCGTATCGGCCGCGCGGAGGCCGAACGCGTCGACGGTGACGTAGCCGAGCAGCACCGCGAGCGTGACGATGCCGACGAGCGACGCCGCCAGCGTGAGGTACTTGAAGAGGACGCCCCTGAGCCGGCCGACCGATCCGAACCCGACGTCCGTCGATTCGGCCGTCGTCATCTCAGTACTCCTCCCGGTAGCGCCGGACGAGCATGTCGCTCAGGACGTTCATGACCAGCGTGATGACGAAAAGCGTGATGCCGATGGCGAAGAGCGCGTTGTAGGCGAGCGAGCCGCCGGTGATGTCCGAGCTGGCGAGCTGGACCATCGCGGAGGTCATCGGCTGGGCCGGCTCCAGGAAGACGTCGGCGGGGTGGACGTACGGGACCCCGATCCCGAGCAGGTCGGCGCTCCGGACCGCCGGGAGCCGGGCGTTCGATCCGCTGGCGATGACGACGATCATCGTCTCGCCGATGGCCCGGGAGAGCGCGAGGATGAACGAGGAGACGATGCCCGAGGCCGCCGCGGGCACCACCACCCCGGTGGTCACCTCGAACTTCGTCGCCCCCAACCCGTAGCCGGCCTGCCGGAGCGAGTCGGGCACCGCGTTCATCGCGTCCTCGCTGATCGACGCGACCATCGGGATGATCATGATCCCGACGAGCAGCGACGCCGAGAGGACGTTGAACGTCGAGATGGAGGGGAACAGCGTCGCGCGGAGGAACGGGGTCACGTACACCAGCCCCAGGACGCCGTACACGACCGTCGGGATGCCGGCGAGCACCTCCAGGGCGGGCTTGAGGTACGCCCTGACTCGCGCGGTCGCGTACTCGCTCAGGTAGACCGCGGTGAGCAGCCCCACGGGGAGCGCGACGAACGCCGACGTGACCGTCACCACGAGCGTCCCGAACGCGAGCGGGAGAACCCCGAAGGTGATCGGCTTGATGCCCGGGCTCCAGTTCGTGCCGGTCAGGAACTTGCCGATCGGATACTCGGCGAAGAAGCCGACGGCGTCGACGGCCAGCGCGAACACGATGCCGACCGTCGTGAGCACGGAGACGCCCGCACACAGCAGGAAGACGAGGTGGTAGGTCCGCTCGCGCGCCGACGCCGTCCGCCCGCCGGCGGTCTCGGAGATGTCAGTGGCCATCCGTCCCTCCGGACGTGGTCGCGTCCCCGCCTCGATACATGTGGGTACCCCTGCGTGCGGGGACGACAAAACCGCCGGGGTTTCGTTCCGGAGTCACCGTCTCGACGTTAGCCGGACTGGGCCTCGTCGATGAAGCTCTCGAGCTGGTCGAGCTGCTCTTGCATCGCCTCGTCCGTGTTCGGCACGTACCCGATGCTCTCGGCGATGAGCTCCCGGTTCGCGCTCTGCTCGGTGAAAAAGCGGGCGAACTCCGCCTTGTGTTTCTCGGTCATCGCCTCCTTCGAGGGGTACGTGAAGAGGGGACGCGAGAGGGGCTTGTACTTCCCCGTCTTGGCGTTCTCCAGCGTCGGCTTGACCGGCGGGCCCTCGCCGTTGTCGATGGCCAGGGCCTTCACCTGGTCCCTGTTCCCCTGGTAGTACGCGAAGCCGAAGTACCCGATGGCGTACTTGCTCCCCGCGACGCCCTGGACGATGGTGTTGTCGTCCTCGGTCGCCTGGTAGTCCTGGGTGTGGGCGCCCTCCTCGCCCATGACCGCCTCGGTGAAGTAGTCGAAGGTCCCGGAGGTCTCGGCGGCGCCGAACCGCTCGATCTCCTTGTCCGGCCACTCCGAGCGCACGTCGCTCCACTGCTGACCGCTCCCCGCGTCGGGGCCCCAGATCTGGGCGAGCTCGTCGACGGTGACGCTGTCGACGAAGTCGGCCTCGTTGTTGACCACGACGGTAATCGCGTCGGTGGCGATGGTGATCTCGTGCCACTCGACGCCGTTCTCCCGACACTGCTCTTTCTCCGCCGGCTTGATCGGGCGCGACGCGTTGTTGAAGTCGGTCTTGCCGGGGCAGAAGAAGTTCGCGAACCCGCCGCCGGAGCCGGTCGACTGGACCGTGATGTCGACGCCCGAGTGGCGCTCCTGGAACTTTTCGGCGACCGCGCTCGCGATCGGGAACACCGTCGAGGAGCCCGCGATGGAGATGTCGCCCGACAGTCCGCCCGACCCGTCCGTCGTCTCGCCGCCGGAGTCGGTTTCGCCCGCCGTACACCCTGCGAGTCCGACGACCCCGGCCGCGCCGGCCGCACCGAGGAACCGTCGCCGGGAGATGCCGCCTGACCTGTCGTGTACCATCGCCCGGAGATGGGCCGGATCGACGTAAGTAGTATACTATGATAACTATATAGATATGGGTTTGTGAATCCGTCCCTATCGCCGTAGCGCCGACGCCGGAGCGACATTCGGCCCGACCGGGCCGGGACGACAGCCCGGATTTTCGGCCCATTCGGGTGACTCCTCGGCTCCGAACGGGAGGACCGAGATCGAACCCGGAAGGTGACACCCACCTTGCCTCCCCTCTTTTCATGTATATAGATGGGATTAGATTTATTGTGCATCGTCGTCCAGCCTCCCCATGGTCGAGACGCGGAAGGTCCAGGTGACCGGCGGATCGACGTACACCGTCTCCATCCCGAAGGAGTGGGCGACCGAGAACGACGTCAGCGCGGGGAGCGAGGTGGAGTTCTACCCCGACGGTGACGCGCTCTTTCTCACGCCCGCGACGGAGGACGGGCGGACGGAGGGAACGCTCGCCGTCGGCGACCTCGAGGGCGAGGAGCTCACCCGTGCCGTGATGACGATGTACGTCAGCGGGTTCGACGTCATCTCGCTGGAGGCCAACCGCATCACCACCGACCAGCGCCGGACCATCCGCGAGGCCACGCAGGGGCTCGTCGGGTTGGAGGTGCTGGAGGAGACCCGCGACCGGATCGTCATCCGCGACCTGCTCGACTCCTCGGAGCTCTCCATCCACGACGCGGTCACCCGGATGCGACTGATCGCGGTCTCGATGCTCGAGGACGCGGTCGCCGCCCTCGCCGACGGCGACGTGGACATGGCCCGTGACGTGATCCAGCGCGACGACGACGTCGACCGGCTCTGGCTGGTGGTCTCGCGCATCTTCCGGGCGACCCTCCGAACCCCGAAAGCCGCCGAGGAACTCGGCGTCCCCCGCGAGATCTGTTTCGACTACCAGTCGAGCGCCCGCCAGCTCGAACGGATCGCCGACCACGCGACCAAGATCGCACACCTGGTCCAGCAGTTCGACGAGCCCGTCCCCGACGAGGTGCTGGAGGCGCTCGACGCGCTCCACCAGGACGCGGTCGAGGTCATCGACGGGGCGATGGAGGCGCTGTTCGTCGAGGACAGCGCCGAGGCCACCCGGATGGCGAACGACGCCCGGGAGGCCGTCCAGGCCATCGACGAACACGCCCGGGGCATCGACGAACTGCTCCGGGACCTCGACCCGGCGCGCGCACAGCTGCTCGGGCTCGTCGTCGACTCGCTCTCGCGGAGTGCCGACTACGGGGGCAACATCGCCGAAACGGCGCTCCAGAAGACCGCGCCCTCGCCCTAGTCGAGCAGGACCGCGTTCACCTGGCCGTCCTGCCCGGGACGGGAGGTCACCCGCGCCCGCCCCTCGCTCGTCTCGATCACTGCGCCCTTGGTGATGATGTTCCGGCGGACGTAGTTGATGTTCGAGGGGTTCTCGACGACGTTCTCGATTTCGGCCTCGACGACCTCGTCGCCGTCGGCGACCTGTGCGACGTTCGTCGACAGCGTCCGGACCTTCTGTCCGTCGCCGCGGACCTCGACGGTCCGGAATCGCGGTTCGCCGACCGTCGTCTCGGTCGGGTCCCGGCCCAGCTGTCGGCGCTTCTTCCCGGCCGCCGGCCGTCGCCGGCCGCCGGTCCGTGTGCGCTCGGAGCGGCCCTGGTCCTGCATACCCGGGGATGGTCCGGGAACCCACTTGAATGACTCGGGTCGTGTGCACGCCGATTCCGCCCCGTCCGGGGGCCGACCACGGGGTTGAAGTCGTGGCGGTCACAGGAGGCCGGTATGTCTCCCGCGAGCCACGAGCCCCCACCGCCCGTCGCCGGGACGCGGCCGCCCGGGCCGCTCCCCCGGGACGGCACCCTCTCGGGGCCGCCGGCCCGTACTGCGGTCGATCGGCGTGACGCGCGGCGATCCGGTCAGGACCCGCCCCCGGGATGAGCCTCGAGGTGACCGTCGCCGTCCCGTTCCGCGGGGCCGGGAGCGACCGGATGGACGAGCGGAAGTTCGTCGTCGCGCTCTCCCTGGAGCGCGACTGGTTCTCCCCCGACCAGTCGAAGCGCCTCCTCGACGTCGCCGCCGGGCGCGGTCTGGTCGAGCGCGCGGACGGCGACGTGATCGCGCAGTTCGACCCCGCCGCCGTCGAGGTGCCGGAGGGGTTCACCCCCGACGAGTCGATCCTCCGCGAGCAGTCGGCCTTCGAGCGCGTCCTCGACGCGCTCGTCGCCGCCGGCGCCGACAAGCAGACGGCCGTCGCCGCCATCAACGCCCGCCAGCGCGACCTCGGGATCACGCTGGAGGCGGCCGCCGTGCTCTACGCCCGCGCCGAGGGCGTCGACCTGAGCGGGATCGCCGAGCAGGTGCGGGCGGACCTGCGGGAGCGCGAGGCCGAGTGACGCCGACGGGGCGGCCGGTCCCCGGCGCGGCCACGATCCGGGAACCTTTCCGCCCCGCGCCGGTACCGCCGGTATGGTCGAGCGGCGGCTCTCGGACGGCGTGCGCATCGCCCAGTTGCTCGCCTCCGAACTGGAGGGCCACGAGGGGCGGCTCGCGGGCGTCGCGCTCGCGGACGCCGACCCCGACGTGGAGCCGACGGCCGACGGGACCCTCGCCTACGCCGTGGAGCGCGACGGCCGGCGACTCGCGGCGGCCTACGTCCACCCCGAGCGCGTCCGGGTCGAGTTCGTCGACGCGCCCGCCCGCGCCGCCGAGGCCGCACGCGAGCGGGGCCTCCGGGTCCGGCCCACGGCGACGGACCCGCCGCGGACGCTCGTCTTCGTCGAGGACGGCGCTGCGGTGAAGCGTGCGCTCCGGGTCTTCGAGGCCGTCATTTAGCCCCCCACCAGGGTCTGCCGCCGGCGTTCGGATCGATCGGCCCGCACAGTCCGTTCCGTCCACCCGGTCCGGCGTCCCGGTCCCGCGGTCCGATCAGTCCGGCGTTCCGGCCTCTTCACCGGCCCGGTCCTGGGTCCGCAACACGTCGGGCAACTCGTCGGCCAGGTCGTCGCGCCGGACGTGCGCGACTGCCCGCGGATCGGGGCGGTCGTCCGCCCCGAGCACCTGCACCGCCCGGAGCCCCGCGTCGTGGGCGCCGCCCACGTCCGTCGTCGGGTCGTCGCCGACGTGGACCGTCCGCGCCGGGTCGGCGTCGAGCGCCTCGCAGACGGCGTCGAAGGCCCGGACGTCCGGCTTGCCCGCCGACAGGTCGCCGGTGACGATTACGGCGTCGAAGGCGTCCGTCCAGCCCAGATGCTCGACCTTCGCCCACTGGGCGCGAACGGACCCGTTGGTCAACAGGCCGATCCGGTAGCGCTCGCGGAGGTCCTCGAGGAGCGCCGCCGCCCGCGGCACCGGAACGAGCGCATCGTTCACCCGCTCGCGGTAGGCGGCCGCGAGCGCCGCCGGGTCGACGTCGACGACCCCCTGCTCGTCGAGGAGCGCCGCGAACGTCGACGCGCGGGTCTCCGCCGTCAGGTTGTCGGCGTGGGCAGCGAGGTACGCCTCCCGGGAGAGCGGCGGGGCGCCGACCGCCTCGCAGGCCTCGCGGAGCAGGGTCGCCCGGTCCCGGCGCGTGACCGCGAGGGTGTCGTCGAGGTCGAACGAGACGGCGTCGACGCCGGCCATACCGGCGGTAGCCCGCCGGGCGAAAAGAGCGTGCCGTTCCGTCCCCGCGCCCCGTCCGCCTCCTCGCCGTTTTGTCGCTCGTACCGTTCGCCGTTTTGTCGCTCGTACCGTTCGCCGTTTTGTCGCTCGTACCGTTCGCTCCTTTGCCGCCCGCCCGCGCCTTTTTGGTCTCCCGCGTGAACCCTCCTCCGTGACCCTCGACCCCGTCCACGTCGACGGCATCGCGGACCTCGCGAGCGCCATCGCCCGGACGGTCGACGCCGACGACCACGAGGCCCTCGCCGAGACGGTCTGGGAGGAGTGGCTCCCCCTGTACGACGACGAGGGCGACCGGCCGCTGGTCGAACCCCTCGGCGAGAAGCGCCTCCGCTCGGTCCCCGTCGAGGACGCGGCGCTCGTCGAGCGGCCGTTCCCGACCGTCCACGGCCTCGACAGCGGCACCATCAACCCGACGACGTTCAAGAACGGCCTGGTCGTCGACGTTGCCCAGGCGGCGATGGGCGCGGTTCCCTCCGACCTCGACCTCCACCGGTCGCGCCATCTCGTCGCCACCGTCCACGCCGCGGACGCCACCGTCGACTTCGGCACCGACTGGACCCACTGGGACGACGGGTACAGCCGCCGGAAGGTGCTCCACGCCCCCCGGATCAACCGGTTCGCCGAGGGGGTCGTCCACGCGCTCTCGCTCTACCTCGCCGAGGGCACCCACGCGCTCTTCCACGCCAACGTCGTCGAGGACCTCCTCCTGCTCGACGGACCGCTCTATCCGACGGAGGTGCTGTCCTGGCGGGACCGGGAGCCCGAACTGCGCGACCTCGCGCGCGAGGCCTCCCCGCGTCGCGTCGTGGCCAACTACGTCCGCCTGGTCGAGCGACTCCTCGACCGCGACGCCGCGGTCGCCGGCTTCGTGAAGAACCCCTCCGGCGCGGCGCTGACCCGCGCGCTCCGGCAGCGGGAGGTCGAGGCCCCCTGGGCCGACGACGCCGCGTTCTTCGTCCGCCTGCTCGAACGCCGCGCGGACGGTGAGCGGGCAACCGATCGGCTGACGTTCACGTCCTGGTTCGTCTCCCGCATGGGCACCGACGCGGTCTTCGCCGCCGACGGGGACGGGTTCGGCCTCGACCGCCGCCTCGACCCCGCGGCCTACGAGGTGACCTTCATGCTCGTCTACGACCCGCGCGACGACGTGCTCTTCCGGGTCGAGGCGCCACACGCGATCACCGCCGACCCGGACCGACGCGACCGGCTGACCCGGCAGGTGATCCGCGACGTCGCGATCACCCGCGGGCCGCCGCCGGCGGTCGCCAAGGCCGACGAACTCGCGCGCATCGGACGGGAGGAGACGGCCGCGCTCCGCCGGAAGTTCGAGGACCGCCTCGACTCCGAGCAGGTCCGCACGTACGACGACGTCCGGTGGGCGCCGGACGAGGGCACGGGCTGAGACTCAGGGCTCGGCGGCGTGCGGGTCGCCCCCGACCACCTCGACGCCGACGTCGTCGCCCGGGATGCCCACGCGCGCGAACTGCGTCCGGACGTGTTCCTTCGCGGCCGCGACCGCCGCGTCGCGCGTGTCGAATCCCCGCGGCATGGGCGACTCGAACGCCACGTTGAGCTCCCGGCCGCCGATCTCGGCGTGTGAGCCGCCGCTCTCGACCTCGTAGAACTCGTCGCAGACCCAGACGTAGGCGGCGTCGACGTCCGGCGCCCCCCGAAACGAGGGCGGATCCTCGCCCCGCTCGTAGATCGTGCCGGTCAGCGTCGTCCCACCGCCGTGACCGCGCACCTGTATCATGGCTCCACGTACGGTGCCGGGACCTTTAAGCGGTGCGTAGCGCCCCGGTCGGGACGGGTCACGGCGCCCCCCTGAGTGGATGATCCCCGCCCGTCCCCTGTCTGCGGATTCGACCTCGCACAGGCGACGGGGTACGTTCGCGTCGTCGTCACGCTTGCGTCCCCGCCCCCGCCGACGATGCGAAGGGTGAGCGATTCGTCGCCCGCCTCCCCGTCGGTTGGCGTCCCCCGTCCATCGACACACCGGACGCACCCGGTTGGAGTTCGTCCGGCACGTCGGTGATCGTCACGTCCAGTCCGCCGTCCGTGTCGACCACGGTGACGGCCACGTGCGTCAGGGTCGTCCCGCTCCCGAACGGGTTGCGCAGTTCGACTATCCCCGGCTTTTGCTTCCCACAGCGGTCGAGGCCGACCACCTCGATGCCGAGGTCGGCGTTCTCGTCGCTCGCCACGGCGACCGTCACGCCCCGGTCTGCCGACACCGCGCTGTAACCGCCGACGCCGGCCTCGGCCTGCTCGCACTCGCCGCACTCGGCGTCGGACGCGCCCGGGGCGCGTTCGCCCTCGATCCGGACGAGCGCGTGTTCGAACTCCCCGACCGGAGCGCGTACTACGTGCTCCACGACGACTACGTCTGCGTCTACCGCCCGCCGGCGGCCGGTCGATCCCGAACGGCTCCGCCGGACGGCGACGGCGAGGCCGCTTCGGACGTTCCGACGGGCCGCGACGACGGGGCTCATCCGGACGCTCCGGCGGACGACGCGTGGACCGACTCGGACGTGGACGCCCCGGACGAGGCCGGCGACGCGGACGACCGGTCCCCGTGATCCGTCACGGCACCGCCGTTTCCGTCCGAACTAGCCGCCAGTTTCCCGACGAGCAACGCGCACGGTATCGAAATCCGGATCGCGTCACGGCCGACGTGGACGTCAGCGGTCGGTCCCCCGCCGACAGGTCGCCGGTCGCCCGGCCGCCTTCGGGTCCGGAGCTGCTCGAGGAGTCCCGGCGTGGGCGAAAGGCGTTTAGCCCCCGTCGACGTGACGGATGACATGTCCGATCTGGGGGACTTCACGGAGTTCCCGGCCGACGACGGTTCCGACGACGCCGACGCCGACGCCGATTCCGGGGAGCCGGCCCCCGACACTGCCGGTGACGACCGTGACGGTCGAGGGCCGGCGGCCGAATCCGGCACCGGCGCCGATCCGGACGACCGCTTTGCCCCCTACGACGTGGACCCGGCCGGGAGCGACAGCGGCATCGGCGCCGTCTCGGTCTCCCAGGGGCTCCGGGTGGCCGAGGACGGGAGCGAGACGACGCTCCGGGCCTTCGTCACGACCGGCAACCGCGACGCGGTTCGGCTGGGGACCTACCTGATCGTCCCCTACCCGGACGACGAGGCGCTCTTCTGTCGGATCACCGCCCTCGAGTACGCCCAGGAGTTCCGCTCGGACGACGCCACCGAGATTCACGCCCGGCGCGCGATGCGCCGCGAGGGGGTCGAGGAGCGGGACTACAAGTTCATGGCGTCCCTCGACCCCGTCGCGGTCCTGTTCAGCCAGGGCGGCGAACTCAAGCGCCGGATGACCGACCGGGTCCCCAAGCCGGGCGCGGTCGTCCGGCGCGCCGAGGACGCCGAGCGGATCAAGACCGGCCTGAAGATTCCGGCCGAGGGCATCTTCGTCGGCCATCTCTCGGTCGGCGGGGAGACGGTTCGCACCGCGGCCGACCCGCCGACCATCGACTACCGCCTGGACGACGACGACGAGGCGGGCGACCCGCTCCTCTTCCGGCACACGCTGGTCGCCGGGGGCACGGGGTCCGGCAAGACCCACGTCGCGAAGAACGTCCTCCGGCAGGTCCTGGCCGACGGCCACACCTACGCGATGGACGACGGCCGCGAGGTCCGTCCGGCGGTCGTCCAGTTCGACCCGCAAGACGAGTACGCGCAGATGCACGACGACAACCCGGCGATAGACGACGAGCGCGCCCGCCGGCTGGAGCGCGAGGGGGTCGCCCACGGCGGCCACGACGACACGCTCTGTCTCGTCCCCAAGGTGCGCGGCCACACCTACCCCGGCGACGGCCACCGGGCCGAACAGCTCCGCTTCACCGTCCCGTTCGCGATGACCCGCTCGCGCCCGTGGCTGGTCGCCGGCGCGAGCCTCAACGACAACCAGTACGGCGCCCTCCGGGAACTGCTCGACCGCTTCTTCGGCCGCGACCGATACGGCCCCGACGGCACCTACGACCAGTTCCTGACCTACCTCGACGACCCGGAACTCCGCGAGCACCTCGACGAGTCCGGGCGGGTCCACGAGGCCACCTACGACGCCGTCGTCCGGCGGGTCCGCGCCGTCCCCGGCGAGGTGTTCGACACCGACGCGCCCCCCGTCACCGACGTCGTGACCGACCTCGTCCGGCCCGGTGGGCTGACGGTCGTACCGACCTACCACCTCACCGATAGCCGTGCGACCGAGACGGTCGTGCTCGCGGTCGCGAGCCTGCTCGTCGACGAGAAACTGTCGAACGACCCCGACCACGCCCGCATCAAGGACACCCCGCTCGTCCTCGGGATGGACGAGGCGCACAACTTCCTCACCGACGCCGACAGCGTGCAGGCCCGGAAGGT
>JBDGQA010000107.1:0-14456 GCA_042219325.1 Haloferacaceae archaeon
GAGGTCGGACGCGAACCGGGGGACGTAGCTCTCGGGGTCGGCGGGCTGGATCTCCAGGTTGAGTTCGCGCACGATGTACCGGTACGTGCGAGCGATCTCGTCCTTCTCGACACGGGAGACGGTGTCGATCTCGTCGAGCGAGCGGGGGGTGCCGGCCTGGCGGGCGGCGGCGTAGAGGGCGGCGGTGGCGACGCCCTCGATCGAGCGTCCGGGCAGGAGGTCCTCGTCGAGTGCACGGCGATAGATCACCGACGCGGTCTCGCGGACGTTCTCCGGCAGGCCTAGGGCGGAGGCCATGCGGTCGATCTCGCCGAGCGCCTGCTTGAGGTTCCGCTCCTTGGAGTCGCGGGTGCGGAACCGCTCGTTCCACGTCCGCAGGCGCTGCATCTTCTCCCGCTGGCGCGAGTTGAGCGTGTTGCCGTAGGCGTCCTTGTCCTGCCAGCCGATGTTGGTCGAGAGCCCCTTGTCGTGCATCATGTTCGTCGTCGGGGCGCCGACGCGGGACTTCTCGTCTTTCTCCTTGGAGTCGAAGGCCCGCCACTCGGGCCCGTGGTCGATCTCGTCCTCCTCGACGACCAGGCCGCAGTCGGTACAGACGGTCTCGCCGTGTTCGGTGTCGGTCGCGAGGCTCCCCCCGCACTCCGGACACCGGAGCCGCTCGCCCTCCGTCTCGGTCGATTCCTCGGTCTCCTCTTCCGTTGCACGCGCGCGTTCGCGGTCCTCCTCGGACGTGTATTCTCGTACGCTCTCGGTCATTGTGGGACGAAGAAGGCCGGAATCCTTCTTACTTTATGTACGAACCGAGAGTATTTAAATCTGGCGGCCTTGTGCGCGAGGGATACAGCGAAAAACTAGCAGACTGCGCCGGGGCAGTTCGACGAACGACGATGATTCCCGAACGGGCCGATGTTGAGGTGGCGAAAGCGAGGTTGGCTATTAGTAGGTTTCGGACGGAACGACGGGGGCGACCGAAACCCTTAGTGCCGGGCCGCGGCAGGCGGGAGGTATGAGCGAGCAGTCGCCCGTGGACGCCGAGGAGGTCCGGCACATCGCCGACCTCGCGCGCCTCGGCCTCGACGAGGAGGAGGTCGAGACGTTCGCGTCGCAGTTCGCGGACATCCTCGAGCATTTCGAGGCGCTGGACGAGGTGCCGGCGACCGACCGGGAGCCGGACCTGACGAACGTGATGCGCCCCGACGAGGTCGAGGCGAGCCTCGACCGGGCGGCGGCGCTCCGCAACGCGCCCGAGACCGAGGACGGCTACTTCAGGGGTCCGCCCGTCTCATGAGCGGCGCGGACGACGCCGACCTGAACGCCTTCGTCACCCGCGAGCGCATCGAGGGCGACGCGGACGGGCCGCTCGCCGGCCGGACCGTCGCGGTCAAGGACAACATTTCGACCGACGGCGTCCGCACCACCTGCGGGTCGGAGATGCTCGCGGACTACGTCCCTCCCTACGACGCCACGGTGGTCGAGCGCCTGAAGGCGGCGGGGGCGACCATCGTCGGCAAGACCAACATGGACGAGTTCGGGATGGGGACGACCACCGAAACCTCGGCCTTTGGCCCCACCCGGAACCCGGTCGACCCGTCGCGGGTGCCCGGCGGGTCCTCCGGCGGGTCGGCGGCGGCCGTCGCCGCCGGCGAGGCCGACCTCGCGCTCGGGTCGGACACCGGGGGCTCGGTCCGCTGTCCCGCCGCGTTCTGCGGCGTCGTCGGCATCAAGCCGACCTACGGTCTCGTCTCGCGCTACGGCCTCGTGGCCTACGCGAACTCGTTAGAACAGATCGGTCCCATCGCGCCGACCGTCGAGGGCGCCGCGGAACTCCTCGAGGTCATCGCCGGTCCCGACGAACGCGACGCGACCACCCGGTTCGACGCCGGGGAGGACGCGAGCGAGGCAGGCGACGCCGAGGTGGCTGGCGACGGCCACCCCGGCGACCACCCCGGCTACGCGGACGCCGCCGACGGCGACGTCGACGGCCTGACGGTCGGCGTCCCGACCGAACTCGTCGAGGGCGCCGACCCGGAGGTCGTCGCGGCGTTCGAGGCCGCAATGGACGACCTGGCGGCCGCGGGCGCCGAGCGCGTCGAGGTCTCGATGCCCGCCGTCGAGACGGCCGTCGCTGCCTACTACGTGATCGCTACCTCCGAGGCGTCGTCCAACCTCGCGCGGTTCGACGGCGTCCGCTACGGGGTCTCGGGCGGGTTCGAGGGCGACTGGAACGACGCGTTCGCCCGCGCCCGGGAGGCCGGCTTCGGCGACGAGGTGAAGCGCCGAATCCTGCTCGGCACGTTCGCGCTCTCGGCCGGCTACCAGGACAAGTACTACGCGAAGGCCCAGGACGCCCGGGCCCGGATCAGGCGGGCCTTCGACGACGCGCTCGCCGAGGCGGACGTGCTCGCCTCGCCGACCATGCCCGTTCCGCCGTTCGAACTCGGCGAGAGCCTCGACGACCCCCTGCAGATGTACCTCGCGGACGCCAACACCGTCCCGGTCAACCTCGCGAACCTGCCGGCGATTTCGGTCCCGGCGGGCGAGACGGCGACCGACGGGCTCCCCGTCGGCCTCCAGCTCGTCGGCCCGGCGTTCGGCGAGCGGACCATCGTCCGGGCCGCGAGCGCCGTCGAGGACGCCGCGTAGCCGGTCGTTCACCGCCGCCAGTACGCCGGCGTCAGCAACACGAGCACGGGGATTATCTCCAGGCGGCCGATCCACATCAGCGCGACCATGAACAGCTTCGCCGCGCCGGAGAACGCCAGGTAACTCCCCATCGGCCCGACGAGCCCGAAGCCCGGGCCGACGTTCCCGAGCGTCGCGGCCACGGCGCTCGCGGCCTCGAGGACCGATACTGCGGGGCCGGTTCTGACGGTGTCGAGGAAGAGGACCCCGGTTCCCAGGGCGAAGAGCGCGAGGTAGAGAAGGGTAAAGGCGTGGATGCCGCGGACGGCCCGCTCGTCGAGCGCCCGGCCGGCCAGTCGCACCGGCTGGACCGCGTCGGGATGGGAGGCCGTGAACAGTTCCCGCCGGATCGACTTCGCGATCACGTACCACCGGACCACCTTGACCGACCCGCCGGTCGAGCCGGCCGACCCGCCGACGAACATCGCGGCGAGGAGGAGGTACTGCGCGGGGGCGCTCCAGGCGTTGAAGTCGACGTTCGCGTAGCCGGTCGTCGTCACGATGGAGGCCGCCTGGAACGCGGCGTGCCGGAGCGCCGGTTCGACCTGCCCCACGACGGTCGATTCCAGCCCCGCGAGGTAGGCGGCGTCGTACGTCTCCCCGGCCGGGACCGCGTCGACGAAGCCCCCGCCGAGGAAGAGGAGCGCGGCCACCACCGCCGTGATGACGCCGATGATGCCCACGTAGACCTGGAACTCGTCGTCGCCGAACAGTCGCCCGGGGTCGCCGGTGAGGGCGTGCCAGAACAGCGCGAAGTTGGTCCCGGCCACGACCATGAACGGGACGATGATCCACTGGGCCGCGGCGGAGAACGCCTCGATGCTCCGGGCCTCCGGCGAGAAGCCGCCGGTCGGCATGGTCGTCAGCCCGTGGGCCACGGCGTTGTAGAGGTCGGCGTTCGGGGCGAGCCCGCCGAGGTGGAGGCCGTACAGGAGGCCGATTTCGAGGAGGGTGAACCCGACGTACGCGGCCCAGAGCACCCGCGCCGTCTGGGCGATGCGCGGGGTGAGTTTCTCGAGACCCGGCCCGGGCGCCTCGGCGTCCATCAACTGCGCGCCCCCGACCGACAGTTTCGGGAGGATGGCGACCGCGAGGACCACGATGCCCATCCCGCCGAGCCACTGGGTGAGCTGTCGCCAGAACATCACGCCCCGGGTGTGCGACCGGAAGGAGATGTCGCCGAGCACCGTCGCGCCCGTCGTCGTGAACCCGGACATCGACTCGAAGAGCGCGTTCGCGGGGTTGGCGAGCGTCGATTCGGGATGGATCGGAGCCACGATCCCCGGTACGCCGTGGGCCTCGACCAGGTACGGGACCGCGCCGACGACCGCCACGGCCAGCCACGTCACCCCGACCATCAGGAAGCCCTCCCGGACGCGGATGTCCGGGTCGGAATCGAGCCGTTCGAGGCCCACCCCGACCCCGACCGTCAGGACGCCGGTGACCAGGAACGGGGCGACCGTCTCCCCGTAGTGGACCGCGACGAGGAGCGGGAGCGCGAGCGGGACGGCGAGGTACTTCAGCACCGACCCGACGAGCGCGAGGCTTGCGCGGTAGTCGACACGAAGCGTCATGAATCCGGCTACCGACGACGGGGAGCGCCTGCCGTTTTAAACTACTGTCATAGCTGTGCGGACACGTCGTCGATGACGGCCGCGTCGACGAACAGCACGACCTGATCGCCGGCCTCGACGACGGTATCACCGCGCGGGACGACGAACTCGTCGTTCCGAATGATGGCTCCAACGACGACCCCATCCGACAGCGCGGGCACCGACTCCCGGATCGGACGGCCGGCCAGCGCACTGTCCGGATCGATCTCGATCTCCAGCACCTCCGCCTCGCCCCGCCCGACCAGCGCCACGTTCTCGGCGCGGTCCTCGCGCGCAAAGCGGGTGATCTCCTCGGCGACCACCTCCCGCGGACTGATCGCCACGTCGACCCCGACGGCCTCGAACAGGTCGGCGTACGCCGCCGTTTCGATGACGGCGACCGTCCGCTCGACGCCCAGCCGCGTCGCGAGCAGGCAGACGAGCAGGTTCTTCTCGTCGGCGTCGAGCGCCGCGACCACCATGTCGGCGTCGCCGACGTGTTCGCGTTCGAGGAACTCGACCGCGGTGGCGTCGCTCTCCATCACCATCGTCTCCGGGAGGTCCTCGGCGATCTCCCGGGCGCGCTCGGGGTCGCGCTCGACCAGTCGGGGGCTGAACCCCCGGTCGCCGAGCAGGCGCGCAACGTGGAAGCCGATCTCGCTCCCCCCGACGACGACCACCTCCGAGGCCGGTCCGGTCGCGCCCTCGACCGCGCCCTCGGCGGCCACGTCGCCGGCGAACTCCGACACGCTCGCGGGCGTGCCGATGACCAGCACCCGGTCGCCCGCCTCGATGACCGTCGTCCCGTCCGGGAGCAGCGTCTCCCCGTCGCGGAAGACGGCCGCGAACGTCAGCGACGCGAACCGGTCGGCCTCCGCGACCGTCCGGTCCGCGATGGGACTCCCCTCGGGAACCTCCAGTTCGGCCATCTCAACCTTCCCCTCGGCGAACTGATCGACGTCCCGGGCCGCCGGCACGCCGGCCACCCGGACGATGGCCTCCGCGGTCAGGAGGTCCGTACACACCATGAAGTCGATCCCGAAGGCTCCGGGTCCGGTCCCGGCCGACCGCTGCCAGGTGCGGAGGTACTCGACGTTCTTGACCCGGGCGACGGTGAACGCGTCGCCGATCGTTTCGGCCGTCGCGCAGGCGACGATGTTCGTCTCGTCGTCGTTCGTCGACGCGATGACCATGTCGGCGTCGGCGACCCCGGCCTCCTCCAGCACGCCGAGCGAGGTCCCGTCGCCCTCGACCGCCAGCACGTCGAGCGAGTAGGTCAACTCGTCGACCCGATCCGGGTCCCGGTCGACCACGACGACGTCGTGGTTCTCGTTCAGGTCCGCGGCGACCGTCGATCCCACTAGCCCGGCTCCGATGACGACTACGCGCACCGCCGGCGACCCCCTGTCACGTCCGTTCGTGGACTGCCGGCCCTATCACCCTTTTCCACTCGCCAAGGCACGCGTCACGCCGGCGGGCTCCGCCGCGTGTCCGTCGCCGTGTCGCGGCGGTCCGCCCTGCGGTGCACCGGCCCTGCGGCGCGTCCGCCCTAGCCCCCCGTCCGGTCGTGGACGGTCAACTCGACCTCGCGCCGCCGCCCCTCCAGGTCCGCCACGACCCGCTCGACGATCCGCTCGGCCTCCTCGACGATGGCCGGGCGGACGCGGTCGAGCGCCGCGTCGAGGGGCACGAACCGCGGCAGGTCGAGGGCGTCGGCCCCGACCGAGTCGGGGTCGAAGATGACGTCGAAGGCCACCCGGCTGGCCACTCCCGCGTCCGCCGGCGCGTCGTCGGGGAGGTCGTCGACCGGCTCCACGCGCCATCGCCCCTCGGCGTCGAGGTGGCGGACGATCCGCCAGTCGATCCGCTCGGGCCGCTCGACCGCCGTCACCTCCGAGTGGGCGGTGTAGGAGAGCCGCCACCACGCGAAGTGGAGCCGATAGGTGGTGCCCGGCCCCCCGTCGCCGTCCTGCTCGACCGCCGTCAGGTGCTCGGAGTAGCGGGCGTAGCGCGGGAAGTCGACGAGGAAGTCGAAGACCGCGTCGCGCGGGAGGTAGACCAGCGTGCTGACCGTGAGGCGATCCACACGCCGGATACGCGATCCGTCGAGTAATTCCTTGTCCTTGTTTTCGCCCCGTCCCGGGACGCCCCGACCCGCGAACGGTCGTCCGTACACGGGCGGCGGGCCGACCGTGGACCGCGAAGTGTGAAGTGTCGGGCGGTCGAACGCCGACCCATGTCTCCGGAGTACGACCGAGTGCTCGTACCGACCGACGGGAACGACGGCGTCGAACAGGCGCTCGACCACGCGGTCCGCCTCGCGGACGACCACGGCGCGACCGTCCACGCGCTCAGCGTGATCGACCGGCGCCTGACCCGCGCGGCCGACGACGCCCGCGAGGACGTCCTCGACCGGCTCCGGGATCGGAGCGAGCGGGCGGTGGCGGCCGTCGCCGAGCGTGTCGAGGACGCGGGGCTGGCGGTCGAGTCGGCCGTCCGCGAGGGCGTCCCGGACAAGGAGATCGTCGAGTACGCCGCCGACGTGGGGATCGACGTCGTCGTCATCGGCACCTACGGCCGGACCGGGCGCGACCGCCTCGCCAACCTCGGGAGCGTGACCGAGCGGGTCGTCGAGAACGCCGACCGGCCCGTCTTCGTCGTCCACATCGACGAGTGACCCCGGACGGTCACGGGCGGGGGACCCGTACGGTCGCCGTCCCGGAGCGGCGGGTCCGCCCCCCTCTCGCGGCCGCCAGGACGGTCTCACCGGCATCTAGCATTATAGCCGATCCACCTACGTCCCCACCCTTCGAAGGTGAACGGTAAGATGCCCCCCTCGAGCGATCTCCGCCCGTCCGGATCCCCGGTCGTCGACGTCACGGTCGGCGACGACGAGTCGACGCTCGCGGCCGTCGTCCGGGCGGTGTCCGCCGTCGAGGGGGTCGAACCGACCGATCTGCCGCCGCTCTACGAAGCCGTCGACCCCGACGCGCTGGACCGGCTGGTTCAGTCCATCCGGTCGGCCGGCTTCGTCGTGTTCTCCTACGCCGACTACACGGTCGCCGTCCACGCCGACGACGTCGTCGAGGTGTACGAGGAGGGGTGACGGCGGCGGCGGTCGTCGGGGCGTCGGTGTCGTGACGACGGCCGGCACGGGGAACCCGGCGCGGGTCGAGCCGTTAAGTCACCCCCGGGTCTACTCGGACGCGTGCTGGACGGAGTCAACGTCGCACTCGGCGTCACGGGCAGCGTCGCGGCGGTAAAGACGGTCGAACTCGCCCACGAACTCCGCCGCGAGGGGGCGGCGGTCCGGGGTGTCGTCACCGAGGGCGCCACGGGCATCGTCCACCCGTGGGCGGTCGAGTTCGCGACCGACGAACCCGTCGTCACGGAACTCACCGGCGCGGTGGAACACGTCGCCCTCTGCGGGACGGACGGCTGGGCGGACGTCCTGCTGATCGCGCCCGCGACCGCGAACACCGTCGGGAAGGTCGCCGCGGCGGTCGACGACACCCCGGTCACCACCTGCGCGACGACCGCGCTCGGCGCCGGCCTGCCGGTCGTCGTCGCGCCAGCGATGCACGAACCGATGTACGACCACCCCGGCGTGCTCGACGCCATCGAGCGCCTGGAGGGGTGGGGCGTCCGGTTCGTCGACCCGCGGGTGGAGGAGGGCAAGGCCAAGATTGCGGCCCCGTCAGCCATCGCGACCGAGGTCGGACGGGCGGCGGGCGACCGCCCGCTGTCGGGCCGCCGTGTGGTCGTGACCAGCGGCGCCACCACCGAGTCCATCGACCCCGTGCGGGTCCTCTCGAACCGGGCGTCCGGCCGGACCGGCCGGGCCGTCGCCCGGGCCTGCTACGTCCGCGGCGCCGACGTGACGCTCGTCCACGACGGGCCCGATGTCCCCTACGCCGACGTCCGTGCAGTCGAGAGCGCAGCCGAGATGCGCGAGGCGGCGCTGGTGGCGACGGCCGACGCCGACGCGCTGGTCTCGGCCGCCGCGATATCGGACTTCACCGTCGAGACGCGCCCCGAGAAGATCAGCTCCGGCGAACCGCTGACGCTCGACCTCCACCCCGCCCCGAAACTGCTCGACGCCATCCGCGAGGAGCGCCCGGACCTGACGATGGTGGGGTTCAAGGTCGAGACGTCCGGCGACGACGCGATGGTGGCGGCGGCCCGCCGGATCGCCGACCGGGTCGACCTCGCCTTCGTCGTCGCCAACGACGCCTCGGTGATGGGGGAGGCGGAGACCCGGGCGCTCCTCGTCCGGGAGGGGACGGTCGACGAGTACGCCGGCCCGAAGGCGCGGCTCGGTGCCCGGGTCGCGGACGAACTCGTCGCCGAACTCGCTGCAGGGGACGGGGGCTGATCCGCGCCCGGGGTTCGTCGCTCCGGCGGCCCGAACGCGGTGCGGGGTCACGGTCGCCGGCCCGCCCTGAACGCGGCGCGGGGAGACGCCGGCGAGGGGCAGTGAGTGACATAGCAATAGTTTTCACACCGGAAGCGCAGGCTCGAACCAGTATGTGCGGGGCAGCCACTGTTCGGACCGCCGGAGGTCGACCCGCCGATGTCGGCTGACCGGCATCCCGACGTGCTCGTCCCCGTCGGGGAATCGTCGACGTTGCGGCGGACCGTCGCGTACGCGACCGAGGCCGCCCGCGACGCGTCGGTCGAGACCGGCCAGTCGGCGACCGTCCACTTCGTCTACCCGGCGCGCTGGCGGGTCTCCGAGGCCGACCCCGAGAGCGTCGAGGACGCCGAGTCGCTCCTGGAGCGGGCGGTCATCTGGGCGAAGGAGGACTTCGAGGAGCTCGAGGGCGGCGAGGAGGCGCCGGACGCTGCTCCGGCATCCGGCGAGACTCCGTCGGTCGAGTTCACGACCGAAATCGTCGGCAGTCGGGAGTACGTCTTCAGCCCCAGCGACTTCGCCGACGTCGTCGAGCGGTACGCCGACGCCCGCGGCGTCGAGCGGATCGTCGTCGATCCGGAGTTCCGCCCCGGCGGGAGCGTCCCGCTCCTGCAGTCGTTCGAGGCCGAGCTCGCCGACCGGGGGTTCTCGGTCGAGGAGGCGCCGGTCACGCGGCGCACCCGGCGCCAGCTCCCGTTCACCGAGATCGGACTGCCGGAGTTCCTCACGGTGTTTGCGGCCTCGTTCCTGTTCTACCTCGCGCTCGGCGGATGGCACGTCACCGACACGTTCGAACTCGCCACCGGCCTCGTCACGGCGAGCGTGGTGACGGTGACGCTCGCCAGCATCTCGATCAAGGAGGCGCCCCGGATCGGCCGGTCGCTCCGGACGCTCGGCCGCCTGGCGGCGTACACGCCGGTCCTCCTCTGGGAGATCACGAAGGCGAACGTCGCGCTCGCGTACGTCGTCCTGCATCCGAGCCTCCCCATCGACGCGCGGTTCGTCGAGTTCGACGCCGCCGTCTGGGGCGACCTGCCGGTGACGACGCTCGCCAACTCGATCACGCTCACGCCGGGCACCCTGACGGTCGACGTGAGCCGCCAGCACTTCCTCGTCCACGCGCTGATCCCCGCCGCCGAACAGGACCTCCTCGGGGGGGCCCTGGAACGGATGGTCCGGTTCGTCTTCTACGGACGCGCGGCGGCCCGACTCCCGTCGCCAATCGAGCGAGCCGGTGACGGGGACGATGACGAGGATGCGGACGCGGAGGGGGGGAACTGACCGTGGCGTCGTCGACGGCCGCCCCCGCGGTCGGCCCGACGCTCTCGACGATCCTCCTCGCCGCGGCGGGCGCGTTCGCGCTGTTCGCCGTGGTCCTCCTGTACCGGGTGGTCCGGGGGCCGACGACCCAGGATCGGATCGTGGCGATCAACGTCGTCGGGACGAACACCGTGATCGTCATCGCCCTCGTGAGCGTCGCGTTCGGCGAGTTCGGGTACCTCGACGTCGCGCTGGTGTACGCGCTGCTCAACTTCGTGATGAGCATCGCGGTGTCGAAGTTCACCGTCGAGTGGGGGGAGGTCATATGACGCCGGTCGAGTGGCTCGCGGCGATACTCGTCGTCGGCGGGGTCTTCTTCGGCTTCGTCGCGATGGTCGGGCTGGTCCGGCTTCCGGGCCTCTACGCCCGGTTGCACTCGGCCTCGAAGAGCGACACCCTCGGCTCGGTGCTTACCCTCGCCGGCCTCGCGGTCGCCCTGGGCATCCGGACGGAGTCGTCGAAGCTCCTCTTCCTCCTCCTCTTCCTCTTCCTGACGAGTCCGACGGCCGCCCACGCCATCGCCCGCGCCGGGAAGGAACAGGACGTCGAACCCACGGGTGACACGGAGGCCCCGTGGAGCAGCGAGGCGGAGACGGCAGCGGGGACCGAAGGGGGTGAGGGGACGTGAGCGCGTTCACCCTCCTGATCGCGACCGTCCTCACGTTCATGCTCGGCAGCGCGCTGGCGGCGGCCGCTCTCAAGCACGTCGTCGCCAGCATCGTCGCCTTCGCGGGCTACAGTTTCGGCGTCGCCGTCCTCTGGGCGCTCTTCCGTGCGCCGGACGTCGCGCTCACCGAGGCCGCCGTCGGCGCCGGAATCACGACCGTCCTCTTCCTGCTGACCATCGCCCGGACGAACGTCGGGACGACCGAACTCCGGTTCGAGAGCATCGGGGTCCGGTCGCTCCTGGCCCCCCTCGCCATCGTCGTCACGGTCGGGGCGACCATCCCGGCGCTCCCGGCCATCGGCGACCCGTCGGCCCCCGTCGTCGCGGGCGATGTCAGCCAGTACTACCTCGCGCAGGCGTACCACCAGACCGGGGTGAAAAACGCCGTGACGGCCGTCCTGGCCGCCTACCGTGGGTTCGACACCCTCGGCGAGGCGACCGTCGTCTTCGCGGCCGGCGTGGCGATGCTGCTCGTCCTCGGGCGGGAGGCGTTCGTATGAGCCGGCGCGACGGCGATCCCACGGACGGCGCGAGCGGCCGCGAGGAGGGCGGCGGCACGATCACCCGCCCGGCGGAGAGCCGCCAGCCGTACGTCGAGAGCACCATCATCATGACGACCGTCCGCGTCATCGCGCCGTTCGTCCTGACGCTGGGACTGTTCGTGATGTTCCACGGGACGAGTTCGGCCGGGGGCGGCTTCCAGGGTGGGGTGATCGCGGCAACGACCGTCGTGATGCTCGCGTTCGCGTTCGGCATCGAACCGGTGGCCGACCGGATTCGCGGCGAACACCTGACCCTCCTGATCCTCGCCGGGATCGGAACCTTCCTCCTCGTGGGGCTGGGGTCCTACGCGTTCGGCGGCACCCTGCTCCAGTTCGGTCTCTACCCGGTTCATCACGGCAGCAAGTACAGCATCGAACTCATCGAACTGGGCATCGGCGTCGTCGTCGCCGGGACCATCACCGGGCTCTTCTTCCTGCTCGGCTCCGGTCTCGACGCGTTGCTCGACGACGACAGGGAGACCGAGGAGGGGACCTGAGATGACAGCACCCATCGCCGTCCCGACGCCGACGGGTCCGCTCACCGTCGTCGACCTGCTGACGGCGAAGCACGCGTACCTCGTCGTGGTCGCCCTGCTCGCCATCGGGGCGTACGTCATGATCGAGAGCGACAACCTGGTCAAGAAGATCATCGGCATGAACGTCTTCCAGACCGGCATCTTCGTGTTCTTCATCACCAGCGGGTACCGCATCAACGGGCGGTCGCCGATCGTCACGGAGCCCGGCCCGTACGTCAGCCCCCTGCCCCACGTCCTCATCCTGACCGCCATCGTCGTCGGGGTGAGCCTGACGGCGGTCGCACTCGCGCTCGTCGTGCGCATCTACGCGGCGTACGGGACGCTCAGCGAGGAGACGCTGGGGGAGGTGATCGCCGATGAGTGAGGCGCTCGTCCCGCTCCTGGTCGCGGTCCCGCTCGCCGGAGCCCTGCTCGCAGTCGGGGGCGGCCTCCTCGACGACCGCCTCCCCGAGGCCGTCGCGTGGGTCGTCCTCGCCGGGCAGGTCGCCCTGGCAGGGTGGCTCGGATCGCGCGTCCTCGTCACCGACGTCGATCGGCTGTCGGTCGCAGTCGGCGGGTTCGCCGCCCCCTACGGGATCGAACTCGTCGTCGACGGGCTCTCGGCGGTCGTGGTCGTCCTGGTCGCGGTCGTCTCGCTCGCCGTCCTCGCCTACGCCCGCACCGACGCCCCCGGCGGAGCCCCGTTCTACGCCGAATACCTCCTCCTCGTCGCGGGTCTCTCCGGGATGACCGTCACCGGGGACGTGTTCAACCTCTACGTGTTCCTGGAGATCGCCGGCCTCGCGACGTACGCACTCGTCGCCAGCGCCGGCACCGGCCGGGCGGCCGTCTCGGCGCTGAAGTACCTGCTCTTTGGCACCGTCGCCGCCTCGCTGTACCTCCTCGGCGTGGGCTACGCGCTGGTCGCCACGGGGACGCTGAACATGGCCGACCTCTCGACGGAACTGGCCGCAGTCGGGTACGACTCGCCGCTGGTGCTCGCGTCGTTCGGCTTCGTCGTCGCCGGCCTGGCGACCAAGACCGCGCTCTTCCCGCTTCACACCTGGCAGCCCGACGCCTACCGCGACGCCCCCGACAGCGTGACCGCGCTCATCTCGGCGCTCGTCTCGACGGTGGCTGCCTACGCCCTGTTGCGACTCGTCTACACCGTCTACACCCCCGCGTTCCTCGCCGCGAACCCGCTCGCCCGCGACGTCCTGATCGCGTTCGCCGCGACGAGCGTGCTCGTGGGGAGCGCCCTCGCGGTCGTCCAGTCCGAGGTCAAGCGGATGCTCGCCTACTCGTCGGTTTCCCAGTTCGGGCTGGTGGTCACCGGCGTGGCCATCGGGACGCCGGCGGCCCTCTTCGGGGCGATCGTTCACCTGGTCGGCCACGCCGTGATGAAGGGCGGACTCTTCGTCACGGCCGGTGCCGTCGACGACGCCGCCGGCGCTCGGACGGTCGCGGAGTACGCCGGCCTCGCCGACCGGTTCCCCGTCCTCGGCGGCGCCGGGAGCGTCCTCATGCTGGCGATGGTCGGCGTCCCGCCGGCCGTGGGCTTCGCCGGCAAGTGGTACATCGCCCTCGGCGCAGTGCGGGCGGGGACGTGGCCCGTCGCGGTCGTCGTCTTCGCCTCGACCCTCCTGACGCTCGCCTACTTCGCCCGGCTCATCGAGCGGATGTACGTCGCCGATCCCTCGCCGGCGGTCGGGGCCGTCAGCGACGGCGGCACCGACGCGCCCGGCGACGTCCGTGGCGACCCGGACCGGGAGACGGGAGGTGACGCGGACGGCGGCGTCGACCTCGACGAACCGCCCCGCCCCCCGACCGGCGCGCTCGTCCTGATCGTCGGGGCCGCGGTCGCCGCCGTCGCCCTCGGCCTCGTCGTGACCGACCTCGGCACGGTCCTCGAACCGACCCTCGACACGCTTCTCCCACCATGACCGAACTCGCCTCTTTCCGGCCGGCACTGGCCGTCGGTGTCGCCTTCGTCGCCGTCGTACCGATCCTCGCGTCCCGGCGCCGCCCGAACGTCCGCGAGGGGTGGACAATCATCGCGGCCGTGGCCGCCTTCGGGGTCGTCGCGAGCATGCTCCCCGCCGCGCTCTCCGGGACGGTCCTCGTCTCCTCGTTCGGCACGCTCGTCGCCGGCGTCGAACTCTCGCTCCGGGCCGACCCGCTCGGGATGCTGTTCGCGACCGTCGCCAGCCTGCTGTGGCTCATCACGAGCTTCTACAGTATCGGCTACATGCGGGGACTGGACGAGCACTCCCAGACCCGGTACTTCGCGGCGTTCGCCGCCAGCGTCGGCGCCGCCATCGGCGTCGCACTCGCCTCGAACCTCGTCACCCTGTTCGTGTTCTACGAACTGCTGACCGTCGCCACGTACCCGCTGGTCGCCCACGACGAGACCCCCGAGGCCCGGGCCGCCGGCCGCAAGTACCTCGCGTACACCTTCGGCGGCGGCGTCGCGGTCTTCGCGGGCACCGTCCTCGTCGCCGTCCTCGCGGGCACGACCGCCTTCACGCCCGGCGGCATCGCCGGCCTCGCGGAGAGCGACCCCCTGCTCGCGCGGGCGGCGTTCGTCCTGCTCGTCGCCGGCTTCGGCGTCAAGGCGGCGCTCATGCCGCTGCACTCCTGGCTGCCCGACGCGATGGTCGCCCCCACGCCCGTTTCGGGGCTGCTCCACGCCGTCGCGGTCGTCAAGAGCGGCGTGTTCGGGAT
>JBDGQA010000116.1:0-14284 GCA_042219325.1 Haloferacaceae archaeon
CGGTAGCGGGCCGGGTGGCGACCGCTCGGAACGGCGACGCCGACGGCGCCGTCACCGGCGAAGCCGCCGCGGGTGCCGGCCCGACCGCCGGCCGCCGACGGGTGCTCGCGGCGGTGCTCGGCCTCGTCGGGACGGGCCTGGTCGGCGCGGTGACCGGGAGCCGGGGGCCACGGGGCGCGTCCGGGCCTGTGGACGCCGACGTGGCCGCGCTGCTCGACGGGGCAGAGGCGAAATCCCTCGACGTGGCCGGGATGGACGCGCTGGTCAGCCGGTCGTTCTACGAGGTGGACATCAACTCGGTCGACCCGGATCTCTCGCCCGAGGAGTGGTCGCTGACGGTCACGGGGGCGGTCGAGGGGGAGGTCGAGGTGGACTACGGGACCCTGACCGCCCGGGAGTCCCGCGAGGAGTTCGTCACCCTGCGGTGCGTTGGCGAACCGCTCAACGGGCGGAAGATGGACACCGCGCTCTGGACCGTCGTGGACGTCGCGCCGCTCCTCGACGCGGCGGGCGCGGGCGAGGAGTGCTGCGTGATGGCCCGGGCGGCAGACGGCTACTTCGAGGAGTTCCCCCGCGCGGCGCTCGACGACGCGATGCTGGCCTACCGGATGAACGGCCGACCGCTCCCGCGGGGCCACGGCGCACCGGTGCGCCTGCTGGTGCCGGGTCACTGGGGCGAGATCAACGTCAAGTGGATCGACGAAATCGAGGTGCTGTCGGAACCGGCCGACGGGTACTGGGAGAAGCGGGGGTGGCACGGCACCGGCCCCGTGAACACGGTGGCGAAGCTCCACGCGGAGAACCACCTCGACGACGGACGGATCGAGGTCGGCGGCCACGCCTACGCGGGCACCCGGGGAATCGAGCGGGTCGAGGTCTCGACCGACGGCGGCGCGACCTGGACGGCCGCCGACCTGTCCGACCCCCTGCCGGGGGACGACGTCTGGCGGCAGTGGCGCCACGCCTACGTGCCCGACGGGCCCCACGAGGTTGTCGTCCGCGCCGTCGACGGGACCGGGACCGTCCAGCCACGGGACCGCTCGAAGGCGTTCCCGAGCGGCGCAACGGGCTGGGTGTCCCGGTCGGTGGAGCCGTGAGTGCCCCGGAGTTAACCCGGTCCCCGCAGATGGAGAGGACGACATCGGATGGAGAAGGCGCTCTGGTACCTGCTGGCGGGCACGCGCGGCGCGGAAAACCGGGTGCGGATCGTCCGCGTCCTGGACGACCGGCCGCGCAACGCGAACCAACTGGCCGAGCGGCTCGACCTCGATTACAACACGGTCCGACACCACCTGGACATGCTCGAAGATCACGACGTCGTGGAGGCCGGCGGCGGCGAGTACGGCACGCTCTACTTCCTGACCGACCGGTTCGAACGCCACCGGGACACGTTCGAGACCATCGTGGGGGGTGAGGGCTGATGGCGATGGGCCCGTGGATCGCCGTCGCGACCGCCCTCTCGGCGGTGAGCGCCGTCCTCCTGCTCGTGCTCACCGGGATCTGGGTCCGGAACTATCGGCAGTTCGGCACGCCGATGGTCGCCGGCCTCGTCGCGTTCGGCGGCGTCATGCTCCTGGAGAACCTCGTCGCCGTCTACTTCTTCTTCTCGATGGGCATGCTCTACGCGGGTAGTCCGGCCGCCCAGCAGACCGTCGTCGTCCTCCGGGCGCTCCAGACGGTCGCGCTCGTCTTCCTCACCGCCGTCACGGTCAGGTAGCGCGCGACGTCCACCCGATCAGCGTCGTCCTGCGCCGTCTCGCGTTCTCCCGGTCACGCCGCCCCGCCCGGACCCTCACCGTCGAACCCCAGTGCTGCAGCGACGTCTCCGGCGAGCGCGGCGGCCCGGTCGTGGGGCGACCGGCCGGCGGGCGCGTCCGCCCCGGGCGCGGGTCGCTCCCGCCCGGCGGCACGGTAGCAGGCGTCGACGAACGCCTCGCGAGCGGCTGGGTTCTCGAACAGGCCATGGAGGTAGGTGCCGAGCACCGCGCCCCGTGCCGCGCCGAGGGCCGCCCCCTCGCGGCCGTCCGGCGCCGAGAAGGGGTAGACGAGGTCGGCGTCCGCGCCGTCGAGCGCGCGGGTCTCGCCGGCGTGAATCTCGTAGCCGTCGAGGGCGCCGTCGACGCCGGCGAGCGGACCCGTGCCGGCACAGTCGAACGTCGTCGCCGCGACGCGCTTGTCCGGCGAGAACCGCGTCTCGACCGGGAGGAGGCCGAGTCCCGGCACGACGTCGCGGTCGCCAGTTCCCTCGCTCGCGGCGCCGGTCACGCGCTCGCCGAGCAGCTGGTAGCCGGCACAGAGGCCGAGCACCGGGCCGTCGAACCCCCGGAGACGCTCGCCCAGGCCCGCCGTCCGGGCCGCGAGGAGGTCGTCGACCGCGTTCTTGGATCCCGGGAGCACGACCGCGTCGGCGCCGGTCCGGTCGCCCCCGCCGTCGGCGGCCGGCATCCCCCTCCCCGTCGCCGTGTCCGCCCCGAGCGGCGCGTCGAGCGGCACCCACGCCACTCGGACGCCGGGGACGGCCGCAAGCGGGCCGAGGTCGGTCGCGTTGGAGGTCCGGGGGAGGCGGGGGACGGCGACGGTCACCCGCCGCTCGGGCGGAACGTCGTCGGTGCCGCGGACCGCCCGCTCGCCCGCCGCCGGGAGCGCCACGCTGTCCTCCTCCGGCAGGCCGGGGTCGTCGTGGGGCAGGACGTCGAGCACCGGCACGCCGGTCCGGGCCTCGAACGCCTCGATGCCGGTGTCGAGCAGCGAGCGGTCGCCGCGGAACTTCGTGATGACGGCGCCGACGACCCGTTCGCGGACGTCGTCGGGCATCAGGTCGAGCGAGCCGACCAGCGCCGCGAACGCGCCGCCGCGCTCGATGTCGGCCACGAGCACCACGTCGCCGTCGGCGAAGCGCGCGGTCTCGACGTTTGCCAGGTCGCGGTCGTGGAGGTTGATCTCGGCGACCGACCCGGCGCCCTCGGCGACGACAACGTCGTGTTCGCTGGCGAGGCGGGCGTGGGCGCGCTCGGCGGCCTCGCGCGCTCGCTCCCAGTGCCGGTCGTAGTACTCGCCGGCCGCGACGTGGGCGACCGCCTCGCCGTCGATGACGAGCTGGGACTCCCCCTCGCCGCGGGGCTTCAGCAGGACGGGGTTGTGGTCCGTCGTGGGCCGGACGCGCGCGGCGCGGGCCTGGACGTACTGGGAGACGCCGACCTCGCCGAACCCCTCGCCCGTCGCCCGCGGGACCGCCCGGGCGTTGTTGGACATGTTCTGGGCCTTGTACGGCGCGACCGACACGCCGCAGTCCGCGAGACGACGACAGAGCCCGGCAGCCACCGTCGACTTGCCGACGTGGCTGGCGGTGCCGGCGACGAGAATCGTTCGCGCCATCCCTGTCGGAGGGACACTCGGAGTCCGGGAACAAGAGCCTTCGCGCTCGGGTCGACGGCGACGCCCCGAAGCCGGCCCGAACTGGTTCGGAACCAGCCCCTTGGCCCGCCGAAGCGACCGCTCGAACGATGACCGACCGAACGGACACCCCCCGGCCGGGCGTCGACGACGGACGGTACGACCGGGAGCCGACCCGGAGGTGACCCGATGCGACCCACGAACCTCGACACGAGCGAGCGGCCGTACGTGCTCATCTGGGAGGTGACACAGGCCTGCGACCTGGCCTGCAAGCACTGCCGGGCGGAGGCCCGGCCGGAGCGACATCCGGACGAACTCACGACGGCGGAGGGAAAGCACCTGCTCGACGAGGCCCGCCGGTTCGGCGAGGGGCAACTCGTCGTGCTCTCGGGCGGCGACCCGCTGTACCGGGACGACACGGTCGACCTCGTGGCGTACGGCGTCGAGCGGGGGCTCCGGATGACGCTGACGCCGAGCGGCACGGCCTCGCTGACGGGCGAACGGGTCCGCACCCTCGCGGACGCCGGGCTCCGCCGCCTGGCGGTGAGCATCGACGGCGGATCCGCGGCGGCACACGACGCGTTCCGCAAGGAGGCGGGGAGCTTCGAGGCGACGCTCGCCGCGGCCAGGGCCGCCCGGGACGCGGGGCTCCCGTTCGACCGGGAGGTGCGGGCGGCCGGCACCGGCGACGTGCCGGAGCCGGTGGCTCGGCTGGCCGAGGGCGTGTGGGACCGGCTGGCGGAGGTCGGGCGGGGGGAGCCGTAACGATCCACGACCCGATTCGCTCGCGGCGGGCCGGCCCATCGGCCGTCGCGGGCCGCGGCGGGTCGGCCCCGCCGTCGGGGCGTCAGCGACTGGCCCGTCCCAGCGTGGTCGACGCGGGCCGCCCGGCGCGCACGGCACCGGGGAGTTCGGCGACGCAGGCCCGACAGAACCGATACCCGAGGTCGTTCGCCGTCCCGCAATCGGGACAGCGGACGACGCCCGCGTCCGGGTCGACGGGGCCCGCGTCCGCCGCGTCGAGGAGCCGCGCCGGGACGGCGACGTAGCGGCGAACCAGCGGCAGGAGATGCCACTCCACGGCGTACACCACCAGCGCCGCGAGCGGGACGGCGGCCATGGCGGCAGCCAGGAGCTTGGTCGGCTGGATCACCATATTCATTCGTATATAATCGCTATAGAACGAAGAATATTACGCCGGGAGAGGACTCATCGGTCTGTTAGAGTTCCTCATCTCCAATCCATACCAGCGTCATCGATTCGGCACTACGGGGCGCCGCCGGGGCGGTGCCGGACCGGAAGAGGGATGGTCCATCTCTCGGCGGCGGTCCGTCGTCGAGAAGGCACTCTGTGTGTCGGCTCCGACCGAAGAAGGCACCCTGTGTGTCGGCTCCGACCGAAAGGGAAGGCGGGACCGCGGCGGTGAGAACTACCCACTAGCTCCGCGGTTCCCGGCTCGACCTTCGATGGGGATGGTCCTGCCGTGGGCGGTCGTCCCCTCCTCCAGCGGGAGGGTCACTTCGAGGACGCCGTTGGTGTAGGTCGCGGCGATGGCGTCCTCGTCGACCGCCCTCGGGAAGCGGAACCGCCGGTGGTAGGTCTTCTTCTTCCCGCGGTCCTCGTCGACGTGTTCGGCCGCGACGTTCAGCGTCCCGTCGTCCCACGAC
Organism: Haloferacaceae archaeon; assembly: GCA_042219325.1. GTDB lineage: Archaea > Halobacteriota > Halobacteria > Halobacteriales > Haloferacaceae > CAZMLQ01. The sequence continues at coordinate 5,061 of JBDGQA010000116.1, forward strand.
GCGGTGATCTCGTCGCGTTCGAAGCCGGGCATGTCGATGGAGAGGACGAACTCGTCGTCCTCCTCGTACAGTTCGTAGTCGGTGCCACCCGCGTCGCCGAAGACGCGGACCGGGAAGTCGAGACCCTGCATCCAGGAACTCCCGGGACTGGTGGGCAGCGCCATGGCTGTCTCACCTCGATCCGGTAGACGATTGATTGCGATTCGTAATAAATTTTGTTCGACAATCGATAGCAAGCGACGCGGAAGCAGTCGCGTCGACCGGAACGACCGACCGCGCGGTTCGAGGTGACCCTGGATGGGCCGCTCAGTCGGCGGGGCCGACCGCACTCTCGAAGTCGCCGTACCGATGGAGGAACACCTCGACGGTCGGCTGTCGGGACGCGCTGTGCGCCGCGTCGGGGGCCGGACAGACGCGCGCGTACTCGGCGAAGAGGCTCCGCGGCGGTCGTCCGAACACCGCCTCGTACCGGTCCCCCCTCCCGACGGTGACCGTCTCGCTGACAGGGGCGCCGCAGTTCGGGCACTCCTCGGTCACGTGTACGGTTCGGTCGTGAGCCGGAAATGATTGACGCCCGGTGCGGGCCAGGCCGGGCGCGGGCGGAGCGCCGCCGGGCGATTCCTCACTCCAGATACCGCCGTTCGTACGCCCGGACGACCTCGGAGACGATTTCCTCCAGGGCGGCGAAGGCGTTGTAGGACAGGGAGACGTTGATGCCGGCCGCGAACAGCGAGGGGAGTCGGCCGACCGGGGCGGCCACGAGGACGTGGGTGATCACGATCGGCACCAGGCTGGCGAGGTAGTGGATTCCGGCGAGCACGACGTACCGCGGGCTCCGGTCCGGGGTCGCAGTCGCGAAGACCCCGCCGAAACTCGCGACCGCGAGGAGCCCGAACCCCGTGATCGCGCCGACCGCGTAGGACAGCACCCCGAGCGTCCGCAACACCCCGTACTCGCCGACGAGTAGGACGCCGGAGCCCCAGAAGGCGATGGTGAAGCCGTAGGCGAACGATTCCTCGACGAGCAGGCGCTGGACGAACGCGCGGTTCATCGGCAGGCCGGGCCGCACTTGCCCGTCGGGCGCCTAAGGGGTGCTGGCAGTGAGCGGTCGACGCGACCGAGCGGCCGGCCGCGCGAACGGGCAGACCGGTCGGCGTCAGTACTCCGTGCCCTTCCGGGCGCGCTGTCCCTCGTCGATGGGGTGTTTGTGCTTGCGCACCTCGCTGACCAGGTCCGCGCGCTCGACGGCGTAGCTCGGCTCCTCGTGGCCGCCCGTGAGCACGAGTTCGAGCGCCGGGGGCTTCCGGTCGAGGAGGTCGATCACGTCGTCCGGGTCTATCAGGCCGCGGTTGGCCGCGTACAGCACCTCGTCGAGGACGAGGAGGTGCATCCCGTCCTCGGGCGGGCCGTCGAGGGGGAGGGGCGCCCCCAGGTCGGCCGCCGCGGCCGCGTCGATCAGTTCCCGGGTGCGGGCGAGTGCCCCCGCGGCCTTCGCGCGGTGCTCGTCGTCGTCGGTGCCGTCGAGGAAGCCGTGCCAGCCGTAGTGGCCGGTGTTCTCGTAACTGAGCCCCGGGAGGGCGGCGATGGCGTTGTACTCGCCCCGGACCCCCTCGACGCTGTCCGCGCCGCCCTTCATGAACTGGAGGAGGTGGGCCCGGTAGCCGTGGCCGGCGGCCCGGACGGCCATCCCGAGCGCCGCCGTCGTCTTGCCCTTGCCGGTGCCCCACCAGACCTGTACGAGGCCGAACGCCTCGGGCGCCGACGGTTCGATGGGCCGGGATTCGGGAGCGGTCCCGCCGCCGGGCGGCGCCGGTTCGGGCGTCCGTTCCCCGTCGCTGTCCTCCCCTCCGGCGCCTCCCCCGTCCCAATCGTCGCGTTCGTCCGCGTCGTCCATGTCGCGTGCGAGGGACCGCCGGGCAAGAAGCCGTCGGTCAGGGGGAAGGGGAGGGCAGCGGCGGTCAGAGCCGCGAGACGGTCGCCGTCGCGTCCACGACGGTCCCGTCCGGGGCGTCAGCGACGGCGTCCCGGGGGCCGTCGGGATGCCGGGCGGCCAGGCTCGCCGCGAGAGCGTCCCGGACGCAGGCCCGCGCCGCCCGCCCGACCGGCGTCGCGCTCCCGGTGAAGCTCGCGGCGTCGCCGCCCGGATCGCAGGTGACGGCGACCGCGTCGGTCGTCGTCCCCGGGACGCCGGCACACGCGAGGAGGGTCGCCGCCTTCGCCTCGACGGCGGCCGCGAGGAGGTCCGCGAGCGCTCCCGGACCGAGCGCTCGCTCGGTCCCCACGACGACGTTGACGGTTCCAGGTTCGGACGGTCCGTCCCGGGTCACACCGGAACGCGATCCGTCGTCCGAGGTCGCCTCGGCGGCAGCAGGGGGGTCGGCCGCGCCAGTTCCCGGGCCCGCGCCCTCGACGGGAAGCCGCGTCGGGTTCGACAGCCCGGCGGTGACGACGGCTTCGACGCCGCCCAGGACGGCGCGGCGGGCGTGGCGCTGGGCGACCGCGGTGAACAGGGTCGGGCCGGGGTCGCCGAACCCGGCCCGCTCGCGGCGCGCCCGGGCGTAGGCCGCGAGGTCGGTCGCCGCCCATCCCTCGGGGACCGTGACGTTGTACGCGGCGTCCGCGTCAGTCGGGCCGCCCCCGGGGCCGGAGGCGGTCGAGAGCCACCGGCTCCCGGGACGGGCGAGCCGACAGACCCCCTCCCGGACGGTCGCCTCGAAGACCGTCACGGGTCGTGGTCCCCGATCCCGCCTGCGTCCGCGTCCGCGTCCAGCGCGGCGAGCAGACGGTCGTTCTCGTCCGGACGCCGGACGGCGACCCGGACGTGCGAGTCGAGGTCGCGGAACGTGGTCGCGTCGCGGACGACGACCCCGCGCTCCCGGGCGCGCCGGCGGAGGGCGTCGACCGACCGGTCGCCGACGTCGAGCAGGAGGAAGTTGGCGACCGACGGGCGGACGTCGAACGGTCCGTCGAGCGCGGCCCGCATCCGCTCGCGCTCCGTCCGGACCCGCTCGCGGATCCGCTCGACGAACGACCGGCAGTCGAGGCAGTGCGCGCCGACGGCGGCAGCGGGGGTCGAGAGCCCCCACGCGGGCCGGGCGGTCTCCAACCGGTCGCGGAGGCCGCCGGTCGCGACGGCGAAGCCGACACGCAACCCCGGCAGGCCGAACACCTTGGTGAGCGATCGGGCGACGACGACGCCCGGTGTCCCGGCGAGCGACGGGCGGTCGGTGAAATCGAGGAACGCCTCGTCGACGAGCAGCGGCGTCCCCGACTCGCGGCACCGGTCGGCGAAGGCCCGGAGCGCGTCGTCGCCGTAGCCGGTGCCGGTGGGGTTGTTGGGATGGCAGACGACCGCGACGGCGTGGCCCGCCGGGTCGGCGTCGAGCACGGCGTCGTGGGGAACGAACGTCGGCTCGCCGCCCTGGAGGCGCACCTCGCGGGCGTACTCCCCGAAACTCGGGGCGGGGAGGAGCGCCGTGTCGCCGGGGACGACGGCGACGCCGAGGGCGAGCCTGATGGCCTGTAGGCCGCCGGCAGTGGGGACGACCTGGTGCGACGGACAGTCGACGTACGCGGCCGCCGCCGCCCGGAATGCCGGGTAGTCGTCGTCGGGATAGCGCCCCGCCGCGTCGAGAGCGTCATCGTAGACGGCGGCGACGCCGTCCGGCCGCTCGGGGTTCGTGTTCGCGCTGAAGTCGAGGAGCGACGGGTCGTCGGCGCCGCCGTGGGGCACCCGGTCGACTCCGGGGACGGAGTCAGGGTCCATCGTCGGCCTCCCCGCCGCCGGTCTCCGCGCCGCCGGGATTTCCGCCGCCGGGCTCCCCCAGGCGGTCCAACACGTCGCGCGTCGCGGCCGGCAGCTCGTCGACGACGTCGGCCCGCGCTGCGAGGGCCAGGGCGCCACCCATCCCCGCGCCCTCCTTGGCCTCGCCGGCGGCGTACCGGTCGAGCGGCGCCCCCGCGCGTTCGAGGGCCGGGTCGGTCACGACGGGGTCGAGGTCGAGCGTCGCGGCCGCCTCCCGGAGCGGAACGTCCGCGGCGAGGTACCTCGTCGTGGCGAGGTCGAGCGACCGCTCGACCCCCGCGGCGCGGGCGAGCGCCGCCGCCGCGAGCAGTTGCGTGCCGCCGCCGAGGACGACCCGCGTCCCCGACGCGGTCGCCCCCCGGATCAGTCCGAGGACGGCCGCGAGTACGGGGTCGCCGACCGCCTCCAGCGCCCCGACCGGGTCGTCCGCGGCCCCGCCGGGCGCGAGGTCGCTGGCGTCGAGACCCGTCTCGACGGCGCGGCGCTTGCGGGCGAGGGGGTTCGTCGGGAGCGACGACGAGACGGGCAGGTCGCGACCGAGCGCCCGGAGGACGCCGAGGGCGGTCGTCGTGCCGCCGGGAACCGTCTCGCCGACGACGACCTCCCCGTCTGGGAGCGCGCGACCGTACGCCCGGGCACGCCGCTCGATATCCCCCGCGTCCGGGACGGCGACCGACTCGCGGATGTCGCGGCCGGGCGCCGCGTCGAGGTCGACCGTCGGGGCAGCCGTGGGCGCCGCCAGCCCGGCGTCCAGAACCGTGAGATCGAACCCGGCGCGCTCGCGGGCGGCCCGCGCGACCGCCGCCGGGGTGGGACAGCCCGTGGGGCTGACCGGCACGGGGCGCTCGTCGGGGCCGCCGGGGACCGGGACGGGCGCGCCGTAGGCCAGGAGTTCGGCGTCGACGCTCGGCGTGTGAACCCGCAGCGTGGGGTCGGCGCCGGCGGCGCTGATCCCGTCGATTCGCGCCGTGCGGGTCGTCCCCGCGACCAGGATCAGTCGCACAGTTCCTCCGCGACCTCGCGGTCGACCGGCCGGTTGACGTTGACGGCGAGGCGGGCGTCGTGGCTGACCCGGACCGCCTCGGGGCCGTCCGCGACGACGTTCAGCCCCGCCGGGACGAGCGTGTGCCCGTTGCGCTCGACGGTCGTGTCGACGCTCGTCCCGAGCGCGCGCTTGAGCGCCGCGGGGACGTGGACGGCGAGCGAGCGGACGTCGCGGGACGGACCGGGGTCGGCTCCCCCGTCGCCTTCGTCCCCGGCGTCGACGCGGGCGGCCACGAGCGCCCGGTCGACCGGGTCGGGGGCGAGCAGGGGGAGGTCGGCGGCGACGGTCAGGGCGGGCCGGCCCACGGCGTCGAGGGCGTGACCGAGGTCAGCGACGTACCCCTCGCCCGGCGCGTCGACGAGCCGACAGCCGCCGGCGTCGGCGAGATGAGCGCGGGTCTCGGGGACGTGCGGCGAGACGACGGCGTGGATCGGGCCCGCGCGCGAGGCCGCGAGTGCGTCGCGGACGCGGTCGACCATCGGCCGGCCGCCCACGCGGACCAGCGGCTTCTCGCCGGTCACCTCGTGTCCCGCCCGGCCGTCCGGGGCGCTCGCATCGCTCCCGCCTCGCTCCGCGCGGTCGGCGTCGAGGCGGGTGCCCCGGCCGCCACACATCAGGAGAGCGTCCACGCGATCACCCCCGCGTGGAGGCCGACGACACGCCCGAGCTCGTTCGTCGCGCCGAGGACGTCGCCGCTGACGCCGCCGAGGCGGGCGCTGGCCCACGCCCCGAGCGGAAGGGCGACGGCCGCGCCGGCGACGACCGTGACGCCGACGGCGACGGTCAGCGAGGGGTCGACGGCGGTGGCGAGAGCGGGGGCGGAGAGGGCCGCGAGGACGACCGGGAGGAGGGCGATGCGGCCGGTCCCGTCGACGACCGCGGACCCGAGGCCCTCGTGGGCAGGCCGCCCGCGGCAGACGAGCATCGCCATGCCGGTCTTGGCGCCGACCTCGGCGGCGACCGCAAGCGCGACCGCGACGACCGGCCCGGCCCGGGCGGCCGCGAGCGCACCGAGGCCGAGCGCGCCGACCGCGACGACGAGGGCGAGCGCACCCCCGACCCCGACCGACGGGTCGTCGAGCACCTCGCGGCGGGCGGCGCGGCCGTGGACCGCGGCGGCGTCGGCGCAGTCCGCCAGGCCGTCGGCGTGGGTGATCCCGGTGAGGAGATAGAGCGCCGCGAGATAGGCGGCGGCGGTCGGGGCGGGAAGCGCGAGCACCGGCGAAAGTGCGAGCGGGAGGGCAACGAGGGCGCCGACCGCATAGCCGGCCAGGGGGAGCGCGATGGGCGTCGCGCGGAAGGCGTCCCACGCGCGTTCGCCACCGCCGACCGGCAGGCGAGTCAGGAAGGCGAGCGCCCCGCGGAGCGCGGTCAGCACGCGACCACCCCCGCGGCGGCGGTCGCGAGGGCCGCCAGCCCGAACGCGAGGGCGCCGGCGCGGCCGGCCACCCGGACGCCGCGCTCGGCGGCGGGAGCGGTCGGCAGCGACGGACCGCCGTCGAGCGCGTAGTGCCCGGGCTTCTCCAGGCGGACGCCGACCGCGCTCGCGAGCGTCGCCATCGGCCAGCCGGCGTTCGGGGAGGCGGGGGCCCGGGCGTCGTGCCGGGCGGCGACGACAGCGGCCGGCGCCCGCGCGGCCAGGGCCAGGAGCGCGGCGCTCAGGCGGGCCGGTACCCACATGACCGCGTCGTCGAGGTGCGCCGGCGCTCGCCCGACAGCCCGGCCGGGGTAGCCGAACATCGAGTCGAGGGTGTTCACGGCCTTCACCCACGCGGTGCCGGCGGCGCCCCCCGCCAGCGGATGGCCGACGCTCGCGCCGACGGCGACGCCGGCGGCGAAGCCGGAAAGCGGGGCGACGAGGCCGTCCGCGAGGTTCTCGGCCGCGCTCTCGACGGCCGCCGAGCGCACCTCGGCGGGCGAGAGGGCGGCGGCGTCCCGGCCGGCGAGCGACCGCAGGCGCGTCCGCGCGGCCGCCGGGTCCTCGGCCGTCGCGGCGATCACCGCCCGCGCCTCCCCGCACAGCATCCGGCGGCTGGTCGTGGCGAAGAGGACGAGCGCGGCGACGGCGACCTCGAGCGGCGGCCACGCGGCCACGGCGGCGACGGCGAGGGCCGCGACCGCCGCGAAGCCGACCGGCAGGAGGAGGGCGCCGGCGAGTCCGGCGAGCGCCGATCGGCCGGCGAGCGGGGCGGTCGCGCGGCCGAACAGGGCGACGGGGTGGACGCGCAGTGGAGGCTCCCCGACGGCCGCGTCGAGGAGGCCCGCGACGAGGACCGCCGCGCCGGCGGCGAGGGCCGTCACCGGCCGTCACCCCCGTCCCTGTCGCCCGGAGCCTCCGCGTCGCCGTCGCGTCCGCCTCGCTCGGCCAGCGCGCTCGCGTCGGACAGGTCCGACAGCCGTTCGGACAGCGCCGTCAGGGGAACGTCGGCCACGTCGACGAACCGACCGCCCGCATCCGCGATACCCCCGTCAGTCCGGGGGTCGTCGCCGACGTGGACGAGGGCGTCGACCGGCACGCCGAGGCGGCGGGCGACGGCGTCGAAGACGCGTCGGTCGGGCTTGCGCCAGCCACACCCCGCGCTGGTGACGACCGCGTCGAACGCCCCGCGGTCCACGTCCGAACGGACGAGCGCCCGTGTCGCGAGTTGCGGAACGGCGCAGTTCGAGCAGCAGGCGACCGGACCGGGAGCGGCGTCGACGGCGGCTACCGCGCCCGGCCGCGTCCGGACGTCGGGGTCGAAGGCCGCCACCACGGCGCGCCGGACGACGTTGCCGTCCGGGGGCGCGACGCCGCGGTCGCGGAGCGCGGCCGCGACGTGGGCCGGGAGGGGGACTTCGGCGCCCGGCGGGGCGTCGACGTGGCGCTCGCGGTAGGCCGCCGCGAAGTCGTCGGGCACCGCCACCCCGCGCTCGGCGAGCGCGTCGGCGACGGCCGACGCCGGGTCCGACGGCCGCTCGACGGCGACGAGCGTTCCGAAGAGGTCGAACGAAATTGCCACTGTACTTTGGTTAGCCAAACTCGACTTGAATATGTCGCCCGCGACCGGACGGTGGTGTCCGTCCGACGCGAGCGGCCGTCCGACGGACGGGCGTCAGACATGCCCGGAAGGTACAATACGTGGGGGCGTCTGGTGTCCGACGATGAGCAAGATCACCTTCCGCGCGGACGACGACCTCGTCCGCCGCCTCGAGGAGTTCGACGCCTCGAAGAGTGAGGTGATGCGGGAGGCCCTCCGGAGCTACCTGGACGGCGAGGCGACGTCCGACGCGGGGACCGTCGACGACGCCCTGGTCGACCGCGTCGACCAGCTCATCGCCGAGCGGCTCGACGCACGGTTCGAGGGACGCGCCCGCGACACCCAGGACGTCAACGTAAACGTCACGCTCGAGGGGGTCAGAGCCTCGGAAACGGCGCCTTCGACCCCTGAGGCGGCCGGTGAGCCCGGACGCGAGGCGCCCGTTGACGCGCGTGGCACGGATGTGAACACGCGTAAGACACCCGCGCCGGACGCGAGTGGTACGGACGAAAACGACGAGGGAGGGTCGCAAACGGACCGTAAGACGTGCGCGCAATGTGGCGAAAACATGGGATCTGGGCACGTATACTGCCCGAACTGCGGAGAAAAGGCGTCCCACCGCGTCTTCTGTGACTGCGGAGACGAGCTCCGCACGGACTGGGCGTTCTGTCCGAGCTGCGGACGTCGGACCCCTGCAGCCGACGTGCTCGACCGGCCGTAGATGTCCGTAAACGTCCGATTTCGAGTGTATACCCGATTCGCACGGTGCTGTCTTACGACCGCCGTTATCTTTAAGTAGTGATGGTCTGTGCATACGAGTGCGTAAGACGGTCGTCTTACAGGGTGGCACGGGACGGAGCCACACCGGCTCCGTCACGCGGTTTACCCGAGTAGGACAGTAAACGGGGGCCGATCCCCCCGCCGTCTTACCGGGGGAATGCAAGCATGGAGCGAGTGACGCTACGGATACCCAAGCAACAGATCGAGGAGGTCGAACAGATGGTCGAAACGGGCGAGTTCCCGAACCGGAGCGAAGCGATCCGGTCGGCCGTCCGTGAGATGTTGAACGAACAGGGCGAGGCCAGCGAGGACTCGTCACGCAAGCGCGACAAGCGCAGCTGGGCGAGGGTCTGAGATGCAGGGTTTCGTCCAGGAAGCGATCGAGAACGAGGAGGCCGAGCAGCGCAGCGACGACGACGCCGACGATCAGTTCGGCGATCCGCGGATCGTCATCGTCGGCGCCGGCGGAGCCGGCAACAACACGGTCAACCGGCTGTACAACATCGGTGTCGACGGTGCGGAGACGATCGCGATCAACACCGACAAGCAGCACCTCAAGATGATCGAGGCCGACACG
>JBDGQA010000091.1:0-14198 GCA_042219325.1 Haloferacaceae archaeon
GCGGCGCGTACCCCGAGGACTGGACGCACATCAACGACGTCACCTGGCTGAACGGCACGGTGATGGTGTCGGTCCGGAACCAGGACCAGGTGGTCTTCGTCCGGCCCGATGGGACGGTGAACCGGAGCCGGACGCTCGGGTGTGCGGACTGTCACGACGTCCTCTACGAGCAGCACAATCCGGACTACGTTCCGGCGGAACGCGGCGGTCCAGCGGTGGTGGTCGCCGACTCGGAGAACGACCGCGTGGTCGAGTACGCGCGCGCGAACGGGTCCTGGGAGCGGACGTGGGTCTGGACGGACCGGCAGATGTCCTGGCCCCGGGACGCCGACCGCCTCCCCGACGGCCGGACCCTGATAACCGACACCCACGGGAGGCGGGTGTTCGTCGTGAACCGGACCGGATCGGTCGTCTGGTCGACCGGTCTGGTCAACGGCTACGACGCCGAACTCCTCGGGACGGGCGACGAGAGCGCCGGCGGTCGGAGTGCGACGGCGCTCGACTACCGCTCGCGCCCGCGGGCACGAGACACGGTATTCACCGGGTCGGTGCTGGAGAGCGTCCTGCCCCCCAAGGTCAGGCACGCGGTGGCGTTCGTCGTCCCGTGGTACTGGGGGCCGACCGACGTCCTCCTGATCGGCGTCTCGGCGCTGCTCTTCGTCGGGTGGGGCGGGGTCGAACTGTACTGGGCCGTCGGTCGGTTCCGCGCTCGCCTCGACAGGGGGGCCTGAGCGCCGCGCCGGAGCGCCCGGGTCGGGCCGCCGTGCCGACCGGCAATCGGACCGGTCGGTCCGCGGGCGACGGCGGGCGACACGGAAAGGTCAAGTCCGTCAAGCGTCAACAAGACACCGAAGTGAGTCTATCGTCACACGCGGTCGGGGACCGCCGGGAGGGTCGGACCACGGACCGACGACGCGCGCGGGAGGGCCGCCGGTGAGCGACGAGTCGCAGGACACGGTTCGGACGTACGTCAGTTACCTCCTTGCCGTCGTGTTCGTGGTCTTGGTCGTCGGGATGGCCGTCGTGACCGTCCTGATGATCAGCAATGGCGTCTGAACGGATAGACGACCCCGGGACGTCGGCGGTCGCCCGCGTCCTTCCGTTTCTCGCGGCCGTCCTCACCGCCACAGTCACGTACGCCGGACTCCGCGACACCTGGATGCGGGCGCCCGAGATCACGCCCTACGTGGGGACGTCGCCGAGGACGATACGGCTGCTGATACTGCTCATCGTGCCGATCTCGCCCCACACCTGGATCGGCGGCGGCCCGCTCTACTTCGGCTTCCGCAAGAACCGGGACCTCCTCCCCGACCGCTAGCGCCCGCGTACACCCGGCCTGCGCCTCAGAACGGGGACTCGGCGTTTCCGTCGGCGGCGAATCCGGGGACGGCCGTCCCCGTTCCATCCGACCCCTCGCCGTCCGCGTCGCCCGTCTCGGCGTGGACGGTCTCGATCTCCGGGATTGCGTCGGGAAGCTGGCTCGTGATCGCCCTGATCGTCATCGGCGAGACCCCACAGCCGCTACAGGCACCCCCCAGGCGGACGGTGATCTCGCCGGTTTCCGGGTCGAGGTCCTCGATGGACGCCGACCCGCCGTGCATCCGTATCTGGGGGAAGTTCCGCGTCAGGAACTCCATCACCCGCCGCTCGAGGTCGGATGCGGAGTCGCCGGAGTCCGTGCGCATGTGCCCCGTGACGGGCGCCAATACTTAAAGACGCGGGGCGGGCTGCTGCTCAGGGCCGCTTTCCGGTCGGGAGCCGCGTCCGACCGTCCTGCTCGCGGAGCCGTTCGCGGGCCTTGTCGAGCCTGAGCCGTCGCTCGGCGCGGCTGACCTCCTGGCGGACGTCGTCGACCGCGTCGACGTTCGCGGAGACGGCCGTGATTCCCTTCTCGACCAGGAACCGGACCATGTCGGGGCGGGACGCCGCCTGTCCGACGATGCACGTATCGACGTCGTGCTCCCGGCAGGCGCTGATGGACTCCGCCAGCGCCTCCAGGTGCGCCGGGTGCATGGCGTCGAACCGGTCGGCGATGCGGCCGTTGTCCCGGTCGACGGCCAGGATGAACTGGATCAGGTCGTTGGTGCCAAAGGCGGTGAAGTCGATGCCCGTCTGGGCGATCTCGTCGATGTTCCGGACCGCGCCGGGTGTCTCGATCATCGCGCCCCACGACCGCTTCTTGGGGTCGATGTCGACGTCCGTCATGAGCTCCCGGGCCTGGAGGAGTTCATCGGCGTCGTTGGCCATGGGGAACATGATCTCGACGTTGTCGTAGCCCATCTCGTAGAGGTTCCGGAACGCCCGGAGTTCGAGCTTGCAGATCTCGGGCTCGGCGAGGCTCCGCCGGATGCCGCGGTAGCCGAGCATCGGGTTGTGCTCGACGGGTTCCTCCTCGCCGCCGACGAGTTCGGCGAGTTCGTTCGTCGGCGCGTCGAGCGTCCGGACCCGCACGGGCCGCGGGTGGAACGCGTCCGCCACCGTGCGGATTCCGTCGGCGAGCATCTCGATGTAGGCCTCCTCGCCGTGGTCCTCCACGTACCGGTCGGGCGTCTTGTTGGCGGACAGGAGGATGTGCTCGAGGCGCAGCAGGCCAACGCCGTCGGCACCGGTCGCGGCCGCGCGCTCGGCCGCCTCGGGAATCGAGACGTTGACCATGACGCCGGTCGCGGTGATGAGTTCGCCGGAGGTGCGCTTGCGCGACTCGCGCTCGTCGTCGCGCTCGCGGCTCCGCTCGGCCTCGGCGGCGGTCGCGGTGACCCGCCCCTTGTCGCCGTCGACGGTCACGACGCCGCCGTCCCGGAGAACTTCCGTGCCGTCGTCCGTGCCGACGACCGCGGGAACGCCGAGTTCGCGGGAGATGATCGCCGCGTGGCTCGTCATCCCGCCCTCGTCGGTGACGACCGCAGCGGCGCGTTTCACCGCCGAAACCATGTCCGGCGTGGTCATCGCGGTCACGATGACGTCGCCGTCGCCGACCTTGTCGAGTTCGTCGAGCGACTCGACGATCCGTACCGTTCCGGAGGCGACGCCCGGACTGGACCCGTAGCCCGAGACGAGCGTCTCCTCGGCGACCGTGGTGGAGTCGCCGTCCCCCTCAACCGTCGTATCGCTGCCGGGCGTGCTGGTCATCGGCGATCAGACGTTCCCGATGCCCATGATCTCGTTGGTCCGGGTGATGCTCTCCTCGGCGTCGGCGGTCCCCATCACCGCGCGGACCGCGTCGATGTTCTCCGGGACCACGTCGCTCTCGCGGTGGATGGCCTGGAAGAGGTAGAGCTGGTTGCCCTCCACCGTGATCGAGTCGCCCCAGATCTGGTTCTCGTAGAGGTTCATCCGGTCGCGGCCGCGGTCGAGCGCGAACTCCTGGAGGTCCCAGCCGGAGCCGATGTCCAGGCTCTCGTCGAGGACGTGGATGCGCTGTTCCGAGGCGAGCAGGTCGCGCACCTCGTCCGCGCTCGGCTCGTCGCCGAGGGTGATGTTGAGCGCGTGGACGTGGTGGCGGACCGTCGGGACCTTCATCCCCATCGTCTGGATCTCGTTGATCTCGGGCAGGACCTCCAGCGCGTCGGGGCCGTGGTGGGAGGGAAGCGTCGTCGGGTCGGGCGCGATGACCGCGTGCTCGCCCCGGCACCGGACCAGCGTGGCGTTGACCCGCTCGATGTCGTGTTCCGAGAGCAGGGTGGCGAAGACGCGGTTGAGGCCCGTCGTGTTGCACGAGACGATGCGGACGTAGTCCTCGCCGACCGCCTCGTCGTAGTTGGCGACGGCGGTGAAGCTCGCCTCCGCGACCGACGCCTCCTCGCCGCCCTGGAAGATGGCCGGCGTGTCGTACTCCTCGTAGACCGGCCGGTACTCGGCGCCCATGCCCGCGGGCGTCGTGTCGACGACGATCTCGCTGTCCTGGATGAGGTCCTCGACGTTGCCCGCCGTCCGGAGGCCGGCGTCCTCGAAGGCCTCCTTCCGGTCGTCGGGCGTGTACACCGAGAAACCGCGCCGTCGGGCCGCGTCGGCCGTGTGGTTCGGGCTGGCCTTCGAGATGCCGACCAGCTCCATGTCGGGCATCTCGTCGACCGCGTCCGCGACCCGCTTACCGATGGTACCGTAACCGTTCACTCCAACCTGTATCATTGTCGTTCGGAAGGACGAAGCTAGCTGACTTATTAGCCGCGGATAGTGCATATTTTGCGGCCCGCGTGAGGGGCTCACACGACCGCCGGGGCGGGCGACGGCGCGGCAGCGGGACGCGTCGGCGACGCCGCGCGGACCTTGCCGCTGCAGCGAACAAATAAAGGTCCGGACCGAATAGGGCAGTCACGCGAAAGTCGATGGGCGACCGGTTCGCGACGGAGGACCCACTATGACGATCGACCAGGAGATCAAGCCCGGGCAGGTATACAGGGAGCCGGACGACGACAGCGCGTTCAAGATCATGGACGTGAGCGAGGTCATGGAGCAGGCGAAGGTGCTGTACATCGACGACATCGACGGCGAGGAGGTCGTCGACACCCGCAAGCGGGCCGAGTTCAAACCGCTCGAGGTCATCCGGCGACGGCTCGCGGAGGGGAGTCTCGTTCGCGTCGGGACCGACCACCACGGCGGCGTGGAGTAGCCGGTCGCGCCGCCGACCGCTGGTCGGCCCAGCACGCAACGCCTTTCTGCCGGGGTTGCGAACGGCGGGTATGAACCGCTCTCAGTACACCGTCGCCGCGTTCATGATGTTCGTCCGCGACACCGCCATGGAGGCGGACATCCCGCGGCGCAAGCGCATCGAGATCGACGCCGCGATCAAGAACATGGGCCTCGACCCGTCGGAACTGTCCTCGAGCGAGAAGGAGGAGTCGTTCCGGGACCTGGCCGACATGCGACTCATCCACAACGACGGGGAGCGGTGGTTCCTGTCCCCCGAAATCGCCGAGTGGCTCCGGATCCCCGAGGAACCCGCGGGAGAGGTCGAGTAACGCCGACGGCAGCCCCCCGGATCACTCCTCCGAGACGCCCTCGTAGACCGACTCCATCTCGGCGATCAGTTCGTCGAGGTTGTCCCGCGACGGGTCGACGACGCCGTCCGGGAGGTCGGCGGGCGGGGCGTAGTAGGACCACACCCGGCGCGTCTCCCCGTCATCGGTCGTCTCGTCGCGCGGCGGGACGAGCGTGTCGAGGATGTCGCGTTTCTCCTTCGGGATCGGGTCGTCCGGCTCGGAGTAGACGTCCACGCCCTGATCCGAGAGATGGTCCTCGTGGACGTTGACGACCATCTCGCCCTCGAACTCCACGCCCTTGAACTCGACCGGCACCCGGACGACGAGGAAGCCGAGGAGGTCGTCGGGCTGGTCCCCCACCTTCTCGGTGATCGTCCGGGAGAGCTTCGGTTCCGCCTGTAGGACCTCGTAGCCCGTCCCGGCCTCGATCGTGTCGGCGATCTCGTCTATGCGCTCCTGCTTCACGTCTTCGATCATGGCTCGAAATAGCGTCCGAGACACCCAAAAGCGTACCGGACTGGACGGATCACGCTCGCCGGACGCGACCGATCGCCCCGACTCCGTCTTCCGATCGAACACCGGTCGTATACATTTAAGTACCTGTAGTCAAAACCGCTGGCTCGACGATGCCGTACGACATCCTGTGCGACGAGTGTGACTTCCACAAGGTCTCGCACCGAATGGATCAGGCAAAGGAACAGCGTGACTCTCACGCGGAAGAGACGGGCCACGATCTCGAGATCAAGGAGTACCGGATGAACTATCCGGACTACCCCGAGGACTCGACCGTCTCCGACCACTAGACCGTCACCGACACGAAAAACGGTGCGGCACAGCGCGGTCCGTGACCGCGCCCAACCGGCACGCGCCGGGATGCCGTGACCGCTTCTGCCGGCCACTGACCGCCGACCGGCCGGACCGTCGACCCCGGAGACCGGCCGCTCGGCCGGGTCGTGGCCCCGTTCGGGGCCGAACCGTCCCCCTCCTTCAAGTGACCGGCCCCCGGAGCGCCGCGTATGGAGTTCGAGTATCCCTGGGAGTTCACGGGACGACGGTCGCCGACGATGGCGACCGGCGGCATGGTCGCGACGAGCCACCCGCTCGCGGCGCGGGTCGGGACGCGCGTCCTCGAGGACGGCGGGACCGCGGCCGACGCGGCCGTCGCGACCGCGGCCGTGCTCGGCGTCGTCGAGCCCCACATGACCGGCATCGGGGGCGACGCCTTCGCGCTGACGCAGTTCGACGGGGAGTACGCGGCGCTCAACGGGAGCGGCGGGGCGCCGGCGGGCGCGACCCTCGAGGCCTACCGCGCCGACCTCGACGACGGGGCGGGGACGCCCGAGATCCCGTCGGAGGGCGGGCTGCCGGTCACCGTGCCCGGCGCGCTCGACGCGTGGCATCGGCTGGTCGACCGGTACGGGCGGCGGGACCTGGGCGACCTGCTCGCACCCGCCATCGAGTACGCGCGCGAGGGCGTCCCGGTGACCCAGAACGTCGCCCGCGAGTGGGCGCGGCCGGTCGACCGGATCAGCGAGTTCCCCGAGACGGCCGAGACCTTCCTCGTCGACGGCGAGGCGCCCGATCCGGGGGACCGGTTCGCGAATCCGGATCTCGCCGAGACGTACGCGACCATCGCCGACGAGGGGATCGGGGCGTTCTACGGCGGCGAGATCGGCGCCGACCTCGTCGATGCGGTGCGGGCCCACGACGGGAAGATGGCCCTGGACGATCTCGAGGCCCACGAGAGCGAGTGGACCGAGCCGATCAGCACCGAGTACCGGGGCGTCGAGGTTCTCGAACACCCGCCGAACGGGCAGGGAACCGTCGCGCTGACGGCGCTCAACATCGCCGAGCAGTTCGACCTGCCCGGCGACCCGTCCGACCCCGACCGCCTCCACCACCTGATCGAGGCCATCAAACTCGCCTTCACCGACGGCTACCAGTACATCGCCGATCCCGATGTCGTCGACGTGCCCCTGGAGACGATGCTCTCGACGGAGTACGCCCGGACCCGGGCCGAGGAGATCGGGCACCGGGCGGACACGTACGCCCCGCGTGCGGGGCCGTCGAGCGATACGGTCTACCTCTCGGTCGTCGACGGCGACGGGAACGCCGTCTCCTTCATCAACAGCATCTACATGAGCTTCGGGAGCGGGCTGACGGCCCGCGGGTTCGCCATCCAGAACCGCGGCCACTCGTTCAGCCTGGATCCGGAGCACAACAACTCGCTCGCCCCCGGGAAGCGGCCCTTCCACACCATCATTCCGTCGATGCTCCGGGAGGACGGCGAGTTCCGCGCGGCCTGGGGCGTGATGGGCGGCGCGATGCAGCCCCAGGGGCACCTGCAGGTCGTCTGCAACCTCGTCGACGGGAACCTGAACCCGCAGGCCGCGCTCGACGCGCCCCGGTTCCGCTGGCTGGACGACCGTCGCGTCGCCCTGGAGACCCGGCGGATCCCCGACCGGGTGGTGGCCAACCTCCGCGGGCGGGGCCATCGGGTCGTTCCCGAGGACGAGACCGAGGAACTCGGCGCGTTCGGCGGCGCACAGATGATCTACCGGACCGAGAACGGCCGGCTGATCGGCGGATCGGACCCGCGCAAGGACGGCCAGGCGATCGGGTTCTGATCGGCGACGACGGCGACCGTCCGGTCCGCGCCGAACCCCCCACGGTCGCCCGCCGAACGCGGCGATGGCGGCCGCAACCGGCGCGACGACCCGGCTCCGCCCGGTCGAAGCGCGGGGTTTATTGATATCATCCCGGTATCCGGAGTATGGCCACGCAAGCCGGGACCGACCGGTACCGCAAGCGGGTCGCCGACGGGCTCGCGGCGGACTACTTCGGGACGCTCGACGGGGTGACGATCTCGAGTGTCGGGATCGGGACCTACCTGGGCGATCCGACCGACGAGGACGACGAGCGGTATCGCGACGCACTCATCACCGCCCTGGAGTGCGGCATCAACGCCGTGGACACCGCGATCAACTACCGGTGCCAGCGGAGCGAGCGCGTCGTCGCGCGCGCGATCGACGCGGCGGCCGTCGAGCGCGACGAGGTCTTCGTCGCCACCAAGGGCGGCTACGTCCCGTTCGACACGAACCCGCCGGCGAACGTCGAGCAGTACGTCGACGAGCACTACGTCGAGACGGGCCTGATCGACCCCGCGGACCTCGGCAAGGGACTGCACTGCATGACGCCCGACTTCATCGAGCACCAGTTCGACCAGTCGCTCGCGAACCTCGGGGTCGACACCATCGACTGCTACTACGTCCACAACCCCGAGGCCCAGCTCTCGGTCCGGCCCCGCGAGGAGGTCTACGACCAGCTCGAGGCGACGTTCACCCGGCTCGAGGAGCGGGTCGCGGCGGGCGACCTCGACCGGTATGGCCTCGCCACCTGGACCGCGTTCCGCGTCGGGGCGGACGACCCCTCTTTTCTCTCGCTATACGAGGTCCTCGACCGCGCGCGCGCCGCGGCCGACGCCGCGGGGGCCGACGAGCACCACTTCCGGGCGATCCAGCTCCCGTTCAACCCGATGATGGCCGAGGCGTTCACGGTCCGGTCCCACGAGGCGCGGGGCGACGTGGCGATTCCGAACGTCCTGAGCGTCGCACGCGAGGCCGACGTCGGGGTCTTCGCCAGCGCGACGCTGGGGCAGGGGGAGGTCCTGGAGAAGGGCATTCCCGAGGACGTGGAGGTGTGGTTCAAGGGCGACACGATCACCCAGAAGGCCATCAACTTCGCCCGGAGCGCCCCGGCGGTGACCTGTGCCCTCGTCGGCTCGCGACGGCCGGCACACGTCCTGGAGAACGCGGACGCGGGGACCTTCGATCGGATGGGCGACGAGGCGTTCGACGTGGTCTTCGAGGGGCCGTCGGACGAGGACGAGGAGACGGAAGTCGACCGGATGGAGACGGGGGCGATGGGCGCCGGCGGCGACGTGCCCGACGTATCCGACGGCTCCGACGACGGTCCCGCGCCCTAGAACCGGCCGTCACCGGGCCGCCGTCTCCCGTCACCGGCGGTCGCGCCCGGGCGCCGACGCGCTCACTCCTCCTCGTTCCACCGGTGGCCGTTCGAACACTTGTAGTATTTCACCGTCTTCGTACTCTCGCCGCCGCGGTGGGCCGTCCCCGGTTCGTCCCAGGGGGAGTGTCCCTGGCCGAACTCTCCGCCCCCGGCCGTGTACAGCAACTCGACGGTG
Organism: Haloferacaceae archaeon; assembly: GCA_042219325.1. GTDB lineage: Archaea > Halobacteriota > Halobacteria > Halobacteriales > Haloferacaceae > CAZMLQ01. Next base: position 9,184 of record JBDGQA010000091.1, read on the forward strand.
TACTCCTCGTCCTCGTCGCACTCCGGGCAGGTCGGTTCGTCGTCGATCATCGGCCGGCAGTAGGCGGAGAAGCGGTTTATCGTTTGGCGTTTCCCGGACCCACGAACGCGCATCGGGTCGGTCCGCGCGACGGCGCCGGCGGGGTCGCGAGGCGCGTCGCGGGCGGGTCGTCCCCGCGGACTGCCGCAACTGGGAAAATTTATATCGGAGGGATCCATGCCTCCCCGTGAGGTGAGTGCCTATGGCAATGATGTCGGCTAACAACAAGAATCACGGTGCGCTCAACGCGAGCTGTCCCGTGTGTGGGAGCGAGTTTACGAATGGCCTGGAGCAGCGGTATCAGGGCGACTCCTACGACCTCTGTAGTTTCGAGTGTCGAGAGGAGTTCGACGAGAACTCCGACGAGTACGTCAAGGACGGGTAGTCCGTCCGCCTCGACGGGCGGCGGAACGGTCGCCGCGCGGCGGGACCGCTTCTCACCGCTCAAAGTTTATTAGGGAGGTAGCCGAAGGGTTGCCCATGTCGAACCCGGAGAAACAGCAAGTGGGGCCACGGGGGATTCGCATCCTCGGCCTGTTCGTGCTCGTCTACCTCGGCATCGGCTCGCACATGTACTTCAATATGAACCTCCCGTCCATCGCGTACGTCCTCTACGGGGTCGTGAGTTGGATCGCCGGTATGATGCTGTTCTATCGGCTCCACCGATCGTACATGGCGGACCTCACAGAACAACAGTAGGTCACGCCGACGGTGGGGCGCCGCGACGCAGTCCGTCCGGAACGGTCAGCGGTACCGGAGGTCCTCTTCGCTCTTGGTCTCCCGGTTGTCGTCGGAGACCGCGCTCATCGCCGAGGCCGGGTTCTCCATGACCTTCCCGCGCGAGAACTCCATGGTCGTCGAACACTCCTCACACTCGACTTCGCTCGGCGTGCCCGCCAGCAGGCGGAACTCGCCACACTCGGGACACTCGTACCGTTTGACTTCGCCGCCGATGTCATCGACCATGTTCTTTCACCGTTCGAATATGGGGTGTCTCGCGGGCATAAACGTTTGGTGTCCCCCTCGGCGCGTCGCCCGGATTTATGCCCATCCGGGATGCATCCACGATAGATGAGCAGGACGGGGCAGGGGGCAGAGCGAGGCCAGTCGCCGGCGAGTCTCGTCCTGACGATGCACCCGGGACAGGACCGAAAGCTGCTGGAAGACTGGCTCTCGACGTTCGCCGAGTACCGGGTCCGGGTCGCGAGTGGGCCGCCAGCGGCGAGCGAGTACGGCCTCTGTCTGATCGACCGGGCGACGTGGCGCGACCACGAGGAGCGCCTCCGGGACCGGAAAGCCGCCGCCGATCCGGTCTTCCTCCCGCACGTGCTCCTCGTCACGGGGGAGGCGGAGGAGTGGAGCGCGGTCGACGACGTGATCTCGCTGCCGGTCGAGCGAGCGGTCCTGCACCGCCGGATCGAGAACCTCCTCGGGGCGCGTCGGGCCTCGCTCCGGCTCCGGGAGCGCGAGGAGCAGTACGAACGGCTCGTCGAACTGGCCCCCGAAGGAATTCTGATCGTGACCGACGGCCGGATCAGGTACGCGAACCGGGCGGCGGTCGACCTGCTCGGGGCCGGCGATGCGGACGCGCTGATCGGCCGGTCGCGCCACGAGCACGTCGAGGGGGAAGACCGGATCACGGTCGAAGTCGTCGACTGCGAGCGGACGATTCCGGCGGCGGACCTGGCGGTCCTGTCCGGCGACACGGAGACGGCGACGGAGCATCCGCAGGGCGTCGGCGCGTGGCTCCTGCGGTGGGTGACGCTCGACGCCGGGGCGATCACCGTCGACACGGACGGGCCCCCGACGATCCGGCTCCGGTTTCGGCCGGCAGAGGGGCGGGAACCGGGCGACGCTACGGGGTGACGACGAGTTTGCCGAGGAAACTGTCCGCCATCACGTCGCGGTGGGCCGCCGCTACCTCGTCGAGGTCGTAGGTACGCGCCACCTCGACGGTGAGGTCGCCGTCGCCGAGCAGCCGTGCAACCCGTTCGAGCGGGACGGCCAGTTCGGGCGTGTTGAACATGCTCGTGAACCGGTAGCAGAGGTCCTTGCCCCGGGCGACGCCGTCGTCGGTGAACCCCACGACGGGGTCGTTCTCGCCGATGCCGACGATCCGACCGGCGTGGGCCGCCACCTCGGCGTCGAACTGGAGGTAGTCGTCGAGACGGTGGTCCAGGACGACGTCGGCGCCGCCGGTCGCATCGCGGACGGCGGCCGCGAGGTCGTCCCGATCGTAGTCGAGGACCGCGTCGGCGCCGAGCGCCGTCAGGCGGTCGTGGTACGTGGGGGCGGCGGTGGCGACGACTCTGGCGTCCACGACCGCCGCGATCTGGACGGCGACGTGGCCGACGCCGCCGCTCCCGCCGTGGACGAGCGCCGATTCGGTCGGCCGGAGCCCCGCGTGGTCGATCAGCGCGCGCCAGGCGGTGACGCCGACGACGCCGGCGCCGCCGGCCGCGACGGGGTCGACGCCGTCGGGCAGGTGCGCGAGGCGGTCGGTCGGCACCGCCACCCGCTCGGCGCAGGCGCCGTAGTGGTTCTTCGAGAGCCCGGTGGCGAGGACGGCGTCGCCGGGGGCGTAGTCGTCGACGCCCTCGCCGACGGCGACGGCCTCGCCGGCGGCGTCCACCCCCGGGATCATCGGGAGCGTGAACGGTTCGTACGCTCCCTCGCGGAAGTAGGTATCCACGGGATTGATCCCCGCCGCGGCCACGTCGACCACGACCTCGCCGCGCCCGGCCTCCGGGGGGTCGACCTCCTCGACCGTCAGGACCTCCGGTCCGCCGTGCTCGTGGTAGCGAACAGCGCGCATGTGACCGTCGGAGAGGGGGACGTGGCATAAATCCGGGCGGATCGGCGGAGCCCGGGGGACCCGCCGCGCCCGACGGCGGATTGGCGAACGGCGCTCGCCGCGTCCGGCGGCGCGGTCGCCGTACTCGCCGGCTCGTGCGCCGGTACTACTAACTCGCGTTTGGCCGAAGGGGCGACAACGGATGAAGCTCCACGAATACCAGGCCAAGGAAGTCTTCGCCGACGCCGGGGTTCCCGTTCCGGACTCCCGGCTGGCGACGAGCGTCGAGGAGGCCGTCGACGCGGCCGAGGCGATCGGCTTCCCCGCGGCCATCAAGGCACAGGTCCACGTCGGCGGTCGGGGGAAGGCCGGCGGCATCGAGGTCGCGACCGACGCCGACGAGGCCCGGACGTACGCCGACAGGATTCTTGGAATGGACCTGAAGGGCTATCGCGTCGACCGGGTGCTCGTCGAGGAGGGCGTCGACTTCACGAACGAACTGTACGTGGGGGTGACCATGGACCGTGGCGAGGGCCGGCCGGTGGCGATGGCCTCCTCGCGCGGCGGGGTGAACATCGAGGAGGTGGCGGTGGAGGACCCCGAGGCCATCGCTCGGGAGCACGTCGACCCGGCGTTCGGAATGTACCCCTACCAGTCCCGGCGGGCCGTCTACGGCGCGGGCGTCCCACGGGAGGTGGCGGGCGACGTGGCGTCGATACTCGCGACGCTCTACGACCTGTGGGAGGAGACGGACGCGAGCGACGCCGAGATCAACCCGCTGATGGTCACGGGCGAGGGGGAGGTGATCGCCGCCGACGCGGTCCTCAACATCGACGACGACGCCCTGTTTCGCCACCCAGACCTCGCGGAGATGGAGGAGGAGACCCACGAGGACGAACTGGAGCGCAAGGCCGGCGAGTACGGCTTCGACTACGTCAGGCTGGACGGCAACGTGGGAATCATCGGCAACGGCGCGGGCCTGGTGATGGCGACGCTCGACCTGGTCGACCACTACGGCGGCGCCCCGGCCAACTTCCTCGACATCGGCGGCGGTGCGAAGGCCGAGCGGGTGGCGAACGCGCTCGACGTGGTGTTCTCGGACGAGAACGTGGCGGCGGTCGTGTTCAACATCTTCGGCGGCATCACCCGCGGCGACGAGGTGGCGCGGGGGATCAACGACGCGCTCGAACGGTTCGACGAGATACCAAAGCCCGTGGTGGTGCGGCTGGCGGGCACCAACGCCGAGGAGGGCATGGAGATACTGAACACCGACCTGGTCGAGGTGGAGGGAACGCTGGAGGACGCCGTCCAGCGTGCGGTCGCGCTGGCCGCGGAGGTGAGCGACGGATGAGCGTGCTGGTCGATGCGGACACGCGCGTGATCGTGCAGGGCATCACCGGGGGCGAGGGGCGCTTCCACACGGAGGCGATGGTCGACTACGGGACGAACGTGGTGGCCGGGGCCGTCCCCGGAAAGGGCGGACGGGAGGCCGCCGGCGTCCCGGTCTACGACACGGTCGAGCGGGCCGCCCGCGAGACCGACGCCGACGCCTCCGTCGTCTTCGTCCCGCCGGCGTTCGCGGCGGACGCCCTGTTCGAGGCGCTCGACGCGCCGCTCGACCTCGTGGTCGCCATCACGGAGGGTATCCCGACCCAGGACATGGCGCGGGTGAACCGCCGCCTCGGCGAGACCGACGCCCACCTCGTCGGGCCCAACTGCCCGGGCGTCATCACGCCCGGCGAGGCGAAACTCGGCATCCTGCCGGGCAACATCTTCGACGCAGGGGACGTCGGCCTCGTCTCGCGGTCCGGCACGCTCACCTACCAGATCGTCAACACGCTCACGGAGCGCGGGATCGGGCAGACGACGGCCATCGGCATCGGCGGCGACCCGATCATCGGCACGTCCTTCGTGGACGCCCTCGAACTCTTCGAGGCGGACCGGGACACGGAGGCGGTCGTGATGTGCGGCGAGATAGGCGGCGAGGACGAGGAGCGCGCCGCCGACCACATCGCCGAGCACATGGACACGCCCGTGGTGGGGTTCATCGCCGGACGGACGGCCCCGCCGGGCAAGCGGATGGGCCACGCCGGGGCCATCGTCTCCGGGTCGGGGACCGGCACGGCACAGTCGAAGATCGAGGCGCTCGCCGACGCCGGCGTCCCGGTCGGGGACACCCCGA
>JBDGQA010000101.1:0-13709 GCA_042219325.1 Haloferacaceae archaeon
TCAGCAGCTGGGCGACGACCCGGCGCTCGACCTCGCCGGTGACGTCCTCGCGCTTGGGCGCGATGGAGTCGAGTTCGTCGATGAAGATGATCGACGGCGACTCCTCCTTGGCGTCCTCGAAGATCTCGCGCAACTGCTGTTCGGACTCGCCGTAGTACTTCGAGATGATCTCGGGCCCCGCGATGGAGAAGAAGGAGGCGGAGGTCTCGTTGGCGACGGCCTTTGCGAGCAGGGTCTTCCCCGTCCCCGGCGGGCCGTGCAGGAGGACGCCCTGGGGCGGCTCGATGCCGAGTTTCTTGAAGATCTGCGGGTGCTTCATCGGGAGCTCGACCATCTCCCGGACCCGCTGGATCTCGCTCTGGAGGCCGCCGATGTCCTCGTACGTGATGCCCCCGCTGGCCTTCTCGAAGCCCGAGATGGGCTCCTCCCGGAGTTCGACGTCGGTGTCCTCGGTGACGAGACAGACCCCCTCGGGTTCGGTCTCGACGGCGATCAGCGGGATGGCCTGGCCCGGCGAGCGCATGAAGGGATGGTTGGTGCTGCTCATCACGGGCACGATGTCGCGCTCGACGACCGGCCGCTTGAGAATCTGGCGCTTGACCATCCCGGCGGCGTCGGAGCCGAACTGGACGGACGCCTCCTCGGGCGGGGCGAGCACGAGGCGATCGGCCTTCGTCGCCTCCGCCTTGCGGATGGTCACCCGTTCGCCGATGCCGACGTCGGCGTTCTGCCGGGTGAAGCCGTCGATGCGGACCGTGTCGGTGTTCCAGTCCTGTCGGTCGGCGCGCCACACCTTCGCGGCGGTGGTCTCCCCGCCCTCGATCTCGATGATGTCGCCGGGGGAGAGCTTGAGATGGAGCAGCGTGTCGGGGTCGAGTCGGGCGATGCCCCGCCCCGAGTCGTTGGGGTAGGCCTTCGCCACTTCGAGTTGAACTTCGTTCATTGTTCGCTCGCGGGGGGTACTGGATGCGATTCGGCGGTGCCGCCGGTTAAGTGCTTTGGACACCCGTTTCCGGGCGTCGGGCGGCCGACGACGGCGCCGTCCCGTGCCAGTCACTAGCACATAGATCGGGCGGACGTAAACACCCACCGAACGCGGCGACGGGGAACGGCTTTTGCCCCGGGACGCGACAGGTGGCGCATGGACCTCCTCGCGTTCGACGGCCGGACCGGCGCCGCGGGCGACATGGTGGTGGCGGCGCTGCTCGACGCCGGCGCCGACCGCGACGCCCTCCGGCCGGTCGAGGCGGCGCTCGACCTGGAGTACGTCGTCGAGGAGCGGACCCGCGCGGGCGTGGCCGCGACCGGCGTCGACGTGGTGCTCGACCGAGACGGCGATGGCGACGGGGCCGAAACCGGCCACGACCACCCCCACCGGCACGAGGGCGAGAGCGACGACGACCGCCCGCACGGAGGGGATGCGCACGACGACGGCGACCACGACCACCCGCACGGAGGGGATGCGCACGACGACAGGGACCACGACCACCCGCACGGCGACCACTCACACGACGGCGTGCCGGCGGAGGGTCACGGTCCGGGCCGGACGTTCGCGGAGGTGCTCGACCTGGTCGAGGGGCTGGCCATCCCGGAGGCCCCCCGGGCGGACGCGGTCGCCACCTTCCGACTGCTCGGGGAGGCCGAGGCGGCGGTCCACGGGACCGACCTCGACGGCGTGGCGTTCCACGAGGTCGGTGCCGACGACGCCGTCGCGGACGTGGTCGGCGCGGCACTCCTCCTCGACGACCTCGACCCGGATCGGGTGGTGACCACGCCGGTCGCGGCCGGCGGCGGCGAGGTGGAGATGGCCCACGGGCGCTACCCCGTGCCCGTCCCGGCGGTGGTCGAACTCGCGGAGCGGGCGGACTGGCGGCTCCGGGGCGGGCCGGCGGAGGTCGAACTTCTCACCCCGACCGGGGCCGCGCTGCTCGCGCACTTCGCCGAGGGCGTCGAGCGCCTGCCGCCCCTGACCGTCGAGCGGACCGGTCACGGCGCCGGCGACCGCGACCTCCCCGAGCGACCGAACGTGCTGCGCGTCCTCGGCGGGGAGAGCGAGGGACGGTTGCGCCGCGAAGGGGTCTCTGTCCTGGAGACGAACCTCGACGACGCGACGCCGGAGGCCCTCGGGGGACTCCAGGAGACGCTGACCGAGGCCGGGGCGCTGGACGTGTCGGTCCTGCCCGCGACGATGAAAAAGTCCCGCCCGGGCCACCTGGTGAAGGTGGTCGTCGACCCGTCGGACGCCGAGCGGGTCGCGCGACGGCTGGCCGCCGAGACGGGGACGCTCGGCGTCCGGGAACACGGCGCCGGCCACCGGTGGGTCGCGGACCGGCGGGTCGAGGCGGCGACGGTCGCGGTCGAGGGCGAGGAGTTCGCGGTCGACGTGAAGGTCGCGAGCGACGAGGGGGACGCGGTCTACGACACGAGCGCGGAGTACGACGACGCCCTCGCGGTCGCGCGCGAGACCGGGCTGCCCGTCCGCGAGGTTATGCGCCGGGCCGAGGCGGCCGCCCGGGAGCGGATGGAGTCGGAGGCCGGTGCCAGTGCCGGGGCCGGATGCAGGAACCGGAACGGCGGAACGGAGGGCGGGTCGTGACCGAACGCCCCCGAGTCTCGTCCGGGACCGAGTGGGAGAGGCGCGTCGGCTACTCCCGGGCGATCCGGGTCGACGACCGGGTGGTCGTGGCCGGCACGACCGCGACCGACGACGGGGAGGTCGTCGCCCCGGGCGAGCCGTACCCACAGGCGGTCCGGGCGATCGAGAACGTGGCGGCGGCGCTCGCGGAGGCGGACGCCGCGCTCGACGACGTGGTCCGGACCCGGCCGTACGTGACCGACGCCGACGACTGGGAGGCGGTCGGGCGCGCACACGCCGAGGCGTTCGGGGAGACGCACCCGACGACGACGCTGGTCGAGGTGGCGCGGCTCGTCGACCCGCGGCTCGTCGTCGAGATGGAGGCCGAGGCGGTGGTGTAGCCGGGGCCGGAGGCGCTCCGGACCGGCGCGTGCCGGGCCGTCAGGCGGGAAGTATTTAACTTGTTGCACGACGAGGTACGCGTCAATGGACCGGGCGAGCGCAGGAGGGCGCAATCAAGGGATGAGCGCCCTCGACGAGGCGCTGTCCGACCTCAAGCGGCGAGGGAGCGTGTCGCTGGTCGTCGGATCGGTTCCCCCCGAGTCGTACGCCGAGGTCTCACGACGGATGCTCGGACGTCCGGACGACGACCGGCCGCGCCGACGGCTCCTGGTCGTGCCGGAGTCGGATCGCCGGAGCGCCGTCGAGCGGCTCCGGGCGACTGGCCCGCTCGACCGCGCACACGCCGCGATCATCACCTGTAACGGGACGGCCCGGAGCGCCGCGAGCGCCGAGTCGGGACCGGGGGAAAGCGGGAACCGACCGCCCGTGCGCCGGGTCGACGGCGGACTCGCCGAACTCGGCGGCGCGATCACCGACGTCGTCGACCGGTTCGACGCCGCCAGTGGGGGGCTCGAACCGGCGGAACTCCGGGTCGGCATCGACCCGCTGCCGGAACGCCTCGCGGCGGGCGGGACGCCGGCCGCCTTCGGATTCCTCCACGCGTTCACGGAGCAGGTTCGGCGGACGGGCGGGATGGGCCACGTCGGGGTCCCGCGCGACCGCGACGACCGGACGGTGCGGACGCTCGCCCCGCTCTTCGACGCCCTGCTGGAACTCCGCCTCGCCGGACAGCGCCTGGAACAGCGCTGGCACCTCCGGGATCGGGACCTCGTGTCGGACTGGCTCGCCGTCACCGAAGTGTCCGGCGGGGAAGAGGGGTGATCTGCTCGTGACCGACGGCGTGACCGACCGCGACGGGACGCCCCCGCTCTCGATCACGACGCGGGACGACGGGCCGGGGGTGGAGGTGATCGACCACGTCGAACGCCACCGGTTCGAACTGTGGACCGACGGGCCGGTGACGCCGGCGCCGGCGCCGGGCGACCGGTTCCGCTTCCCCACGGACGCCGCCGTCGCCGTCCGGACCGGCGCGGTGACCGTGCCGACCGTCCTCCAGACGTACGTCCGGACCGACGACGGGGAGATGCTCGCCGAGGTCGACCAGGGGACGGACGTCTCGTTCGGTCCGGGGACCTACGAGATCGAGGTGTGCGCGCCGATGAAGGTCTACCTCCGGATCGAGGGACCCCTGACGGTGACCGCCGACGTCCTGGGGATCACGGTCGACCCCGAGGACGGCGGCCGGGTGCTCGTCGGCGGGCGCTCCCACCACGAGCGACCGGCCGCGACCGTGACGACGACGGACGATCCGCGGGACGTGATGCGGGCGCTCTCGACGTTCGGATCGGCGCTCAAGACGACCTCCCCCGAGCGGTCGTATCCGACGCTCCGGGGCCACCCGCCGCTGGTCGAACGCGGGGAGGCGCTCGACGTTCCTCCCGGACTCGAACCGCCGGACACCGGCATCGAACTCGTCCTGCCGCCGGCGCTCGGGCCCGCGTACGTCGCCGCCCCGCTCGCGTACTACCTCGGCGCGGAGATGGTGCCCGGCGACAGCCCCCGGCTGACGGCGGCGGGCGCGGACCTGGCGCTCGGACCCGACGTCGAGCGGACGGTCCGCGAGACGCTCGAACGGGTCTTCCTGCTCGACTGTCTCGTCCGGACGGAGGGGTACTACACCGTCGACCTCCACGAGCGGCGCGTGGCCGAGCGACGGCTCGACCTCGACTTCCGGCGGCTGTACGACCTGTCCCCGGCCGACCGGCTCGCGGCGTACCTCGACGTGCCCCACGAGGCGGTGGCGGACATCGTCCCCGACTGGGGGCTGACGACCCACGTCACGCCATCGCCGGCACACGTCGAGGTGCTCCCCTTCCTGGCCCACGACCTGGCGCTCGTCCGGACGCCGGACGACGCCGCCGTCACGGAGCCGGCCCGGGGGGCGGAGGCGACCGCCTCGTTCTTCCGGTCGCCTGCCACGGGCGGCACGGCCGCGGACGGGTTCACCCGCGGGGCCGCGACCGCGGACGCGACGTACATCCAACCGGAGCCGACGGACGCCATCGAGCAGGTCTGGGTCGGGGGCGGTACCCCGCTCGGGGCGACCAAGGCCATCCCGGAGGCGTACCACAACCGGCTCGAGCGCTCGCCGGTCGAGGGCGACATCGACATCACGGTGATCTGCAACGACCGGGCGATGGCCGCCGAGTCCGACGTGGTCGACGAGGCCTACGGCACCGCAATCGACCTCCCCTTCGACGTGACCGTCAGGGAGGACCTGACCCGGGCCGACCTCCGGGAGGTCCTCGCCGCCGACGGCGACTTCCTCCACTACGTCGGCCACATCGACGAGCGGGGGTTCGACTGCGCCGACGGGTGGCTCCACGCCGAGTCCGTCGACCACGTCGGCACGGACGCGTTCCTGCTCAACGCCTGCCAGTCCTTCGAGCAGGGCACGGAACTCGTCCGGGCGGGCGCCGTCGCCGGCATCGTCACGCTGAACGACGTCGTCAACGACGCCGCGGTGCGGATGGGGCGCCTGCTCGCGAGGCTCCTGAACCACGGCTTCCCGCTGACCGGAGCGCTCGACGTCGCCGCCGACGCCCACCCCATCGGCGACCAGTACACGGTCGTCGGCGACGGCCGGGTGACACTCGCGCGGGCGGAGGGCAGTCCCCCGAACGCCCCCGTCGTCGCCGTCGTCGGGGACGACACGTACGAACTGGAGTATCGCCCCTACCCGACGAACCGCATCACCACCGGGAGCATGGTCCGCCCGTACCTCGGCGGCGACGACGTCCACTACCTGTTCTCCGGAGTGATCGACACCTTCGAGGTGAGCGCGGCGGAACTGGCGGAGTTCCTCGCGCTCGAACCCGTCCCCGTCCGGGTCGGCGGCGACCTCCGGTGGAGCGACGAACTGGACCTCGACGACCTGTAGTCCCGAGCAGCGGCTAGAAGGTGACGTCGAAGAGGAATCGGCGGCGGCGCCCGAATCGGAACCGGACCGATCAGGGGCCGGACGTGGCGCCCGCGTTGCCCGCCACAGCCGTTCCCGCCTGCGAGAGCAGGAGGGTGAGCGTGAACAGCACGCCCATCATCCGCGGATGGTCTTTCAGGTACGATGCCAGCCCGGAGGTGGTATCCTCGGACATACACGAGGGACGATGTCGGGTACCAAATTATAATTTTCTGATATATTCAGATAAGTAACTATATGAACTTTCCGGCCGCAGCGGTGGATAGATCCGCCGGCGCCGCGCTACGGCTCGACGGCCGGGGCCGAGCGGTCAGACGTCCCCGTCGTCGGAGTCCGTCGCGTCGTCGTCGATAGCGCGGTAAACGGCGGCGAAGTCCCCCTCGTCGAGCAGGGTGGCGAGCGTCCGGTCGAGTTGGGCCCGGAGGTCGTCGATCCGCGCGTCGAGGGCGCGCACGTCGTCCGTCCCGTCGGACTCGACGTCGGCCCGCTTCCTGGCCAACGAGAACAGGTCCCCGATTCCGCGGGCGTACGCTCGTCCCGCGGCGAGGACCGAAACCGTCCGCCGGAGGGTCCCGGCGGAGACCGGCGCGGACAGGACTTCGTCGGGGGCCCGGGTGAGCGCCGCGAGGTCCGCGTCCCGCTCCCGGATCAGGACCACCCGCACGTCGGACCGCCGGTCGCCGAGCGCAGTCGATACGTCGTCGACCCCGGACCCGGAGCCCGGCCGGACGAGCACGAGGACGTCGACGTCGTCGTCGAGCGCGTCGAGGGCCCCCGGGCCGTCGTTGGCGACGCGAACGTCACACTCCGTGTCGAGGTACGAGGCGTACAGTTGCGCGCGGTCGCGGTCGTGATCGACGACCAGCACGATCGGTGTCTCCGTCGTCATCCGGGTAGCGTCCCTGAGATTTGTTTTTTACTACGCGTCCTTATAACTTGTCGGCACCGTCACTCTCCGTCGTGTTCCTCGAGGGCGTCGTCCAGGGTGAGTTCGCCGGCAGCGACCCGGCGGGCCAGCGCCTCGTCGATGGTCCGGTCGCCGGCCGAGCGCCGCCGCGACGCGTTCTTGATCCGTTGGAGTTCGCCGGCCGTCGGCTCGACGGTCGGCGATTCGACCCGCTCGCCCTCGCGCCGGGCGATGTTCACCGCCGCGAGCACGTCCCCCATCCCCCGAGCGCCCGGTCCGAGGTGCGGCGTGGTGCCGGTCTCGTCGACGAGTTCGACCGGAACGTCGTCGAGCGCGTCGAGCAGCCGCGCCCCGTGCAGGCGGGCGCCGTCGCCCACGCGGACGAGCGGCGAGGCGGCGTCGGCGACCTCCGCGCGCACCCGGTCGGCGGCCTCGGCGAGCGGAACGTGGAACGCGGCCACGACGGCGTCCCCGGAGAGGACGGCGATACCGGGGCGCTCGCCCGGGTCGACGCCGATGACGGTGCGTCCCTCGCCGTCCCGGAGGGCCGCGAGCGCGTCGTCGACCGCCCGCCGCGGGTCGTCGGGCGACGCGACCACGCTCGCGAGGGCGTCGTCCGTCCCGACCGGCGGATCATCGGCGCCGCGGACGACCGCCCGCGTCCGCTCCGGGAGCGAGTCGCCGGGCTCGACGGTGGTGAACGCCACTCCCCGGTCCCGGAGCTCGCCGACAAGCTCGTGGTAGAGCTCGAAGTCGTCGGTTGCGACGACGATCACGCGCGCGAGTTCGCGGCCGCCGGGGGAAAGGGTGTCGTCCGGGCCGACGGACCGACCCGATCCGGGACCGGGGTTCTTATACCCGAACCGGGCCAATCCCGGCCGTGTCCGATCCGCTCCCGACGGGGTGTGAGCCGGTCGACGACCTCCTGGGCGGGGGCTTCGAGCGCGGCGTCGCCACGCAGGTGTACGGCCCGTCGGCGGCCGGGAAGACCAACCTCGCGCTCGCGGCCGCCGTGCGGGTCGCCGCCGCCGGCGACCGCGCGCTCTACATAGACACCGAGGGCCTCTCCGGCGAGCGCTTCCGCCAGCTCGCCCGGGGGGTGCTCGACACCCCGGACGAGGACCGGGTCGAGGAACTCGCCTCGCGGGTCGTGGTGACGGAGGCCCACGACCTGGACGAGCAGGAGGAGGCGGTCCGCGACGCCGCCGACTTCGCCCCGCAGGTCGAACTCGTCGTGCTCGACAGCGCGACCGGCTTCTACCGGCTCGAACGGTCCGACGACGACGGGGGCGAGACCCTCCGGCGTGTCGGGCGGCAGGTCACCCACCTGCTCTCGCTCGCCCGCAAGCACGACCTCGCGGTGGTGCTCACCAACCAGGTGTTCACCGACCCCGAGGCCGACCGGGCCCGCGCGCTCGGCGGGCACACCCTCAACCACTGGACGGGCGTCGTCGTCCGGCTCGACCGGTTTCGCGGCGGCAACCGGCGCGCGACGCTGGAGAAACACCACGCCCGCCCGGCGGGCGAGACGGTCGCGTTCCGCATCACCGGGCGGGGCGTGACCGGCACCGAGCGGACGCCCTGAGCGGGGACCGGGGAGCGACCGCCGGGATCACTGCGGGGAGACGACCGCCGAGGCCGGAACGAGACCGGGACGAGACCGGCGCGTTACAGGCCGCCCAGCTTCCGGAGGAGCTGCCCCTCGTACTGCTCGTCGGCGTTCAGGCCCTTGAGCTCCAGGACGTTGCGCTCCAACTTGTCGAGGGCGACGTGGAAGGCGTGCCTGGCGCCGTACCCCTCGCCCGTCCCGGCGACCTGGCCCTTGCTGGTGCGCAGGCGGATCTGACACTGCAGGAGTGGGGTGCCCCGGAGCGTCTCCTTGTGCTCGTGGAGGCGGACGTGGGCGTGGTGGACCTGCATCTGCTGGTACTTGTCGACGACGTCCGTGATGCTCTCGACGACGTGCTCGCGGGTGGTGGTGTCGAGCAGGTCGACGTTCGTGATCTGGACGTCCATCTGTCGCTCCTCGGTGAACGTGAGCGCGCGGAGGACGTCGGACTTGGTGATGACGCCCGCGACTGCCCGGCTGTCGTCGGTGGGCGTGACCACGAGGCCGCCGACCTCGTTCTCCAGCATCCGCGCGACCGCGTCCCGGACCGACTCGTCGGGCGTGGTCGTGAGGACGGTGTCGGTCATCAGGTCGGCGATCGGCAGGTCGAGCATCCGGTCGATGTCGCCCCGACGGTCCTGGCGCCCCTGCCGGTCGACGTCGCGGACCGCGAAGTCGACGATGTCGTGGGTCGTCAGGATGCCGACCAGCCGCCCGCCGTCGTCGACCACCGGGAGTCGGGAGATGCTGTGCTCGCGGAGCCGGTTGATCGCCTGGCCCACGTGGGCCGACTCCGGGACTGCGACGACGTCCTCGGTCATGATCTGTTCGACCCGCAGGGCGTCGAGGTTCTCGAGCACCGCGTCGAGCATCGCGTCGGACGTGACGATGCCGTAGAGCTGCTCGCCCTCGTAGACCGGTGCGATGCGCACGCCGCCCTCGACGAGCATCCGCGCGACCTTGCGGACGTTCTCGTGCCGGTCGACGTGCGGGGCCGAGCGCACCAGGGCCGACGCCTTGGTGTCGTCCTCGATGTGCGACCGGACGAGTTGCCGCTCGTCGATCACCCCGACGTAGCCCTCGTCGTCGGTGACGATGACGCCCTTGGGGTTCTCGCGTTCGAAGATGGAGCGAACCTTTCCGAGCCGAGTGCCCGCGTCAATCTCGATGTAGTCGGGGGTCGCGATATCGGAGATATCCATGTAGTCGGACTACACACACCGGCGCCTTGAAATTGTCCGTTCACCCGCATCGGCGTCGATGCCCCCGCAACGGCCGCGACGGCGGCGACGGGCGCCGCCGCCGGCGACGACGACTCCCGCCACCGGAGGGCGGTTCCGGCGAATTTATATCCCCGCATCCGGCTAGTCCGAAACGGGTAACCGGCCACATGGCACAGGTAGCGCTCCTCCTCAGTTCCCTGATCGGCATCCTGCTGATCGGCGTCATCGCGGCGCTGATCGGGCGCGGCAGCAGAGGCTACTCGCTGCCAGAGCGAGTCACCAGCGAGGAGGGAGAGCCCTCGCCCCTCGTGCGGGCCGTCCGGTCGCCGGCCGTCTGGACGCTCGCGTTCGTCCTCGCGGCCCTCGGCCTCGCCGGCGCGGCGCTGGCGGTCGCCGGCATCGTGCCGCTCTCCCCCGGGGCGACGGCAGCCGCGGGCGGCGCGCTCGCCGCCGGTGCGGGACTGCTCCTCCTGTTTTACATCTTCTACGGCACGTTCGCCTCGGCGCGCGCGCGAGGGCTCGCGAAATCGCAGGCCGCCATGCTCGGATCGTGGGCGGTCGGCCTGCTGTTCGTCGTCGTCATCGCCCTCAAACTGCTCGGGGTCGTCTGACGCTCCATGACCCACCGGACGCTCGGGCTCGACGACGCGCTCCGGGTGCCGGCGGTCCGCTGGCTCGCCGTCCTCGTCGCCCTCGAGACGGTGTCCCTCGTCGGCTACTTCGGCCTCACGAGCGCGGCGATCATCGACGTCCGCTACGTGCTCTATCCCTTCGTCTGGATCAACGTGGGCGTGCTGGCGGTCCTCGTGACCGAACCCCGCGACGCGAGCCGCCGAACGCAACTGCTCGCCGCGGCCGGCGCCGTGGGCTACTTCCTCACGCTCGCCTACCTCTCCGGGCTGCTCGGGCTGGAACTCGGCCACGCGCACGCGCACGTCGACGGGTTCCAGTTCACCATGTCGGCCCCGGGATACGGGCCGCGGCTCGCGTACGCCGGCTCGCTTCTGACGGTCACGTTCATCCCGTACCGGGTCATCGGCTATCTGGCGCTCGCCTACCTGGTCTACGCCGCCGCTCTCGACCTGAGCGGGGCGACCCTCTCGGGAATCGTCGGTCTCGGTTCCTGTATCGGCTGTAGCCTTCCCCTCGTCACGCCCGTGATCGCCGGCATCGCCGGCGGGACGGGCCTGCTCTCGGCCGCGACGACGTTCTCAATCGACCTCTCGACGGCCGTCTTCGTCGCCGCGGCGGTGCTCCTCACCCTGCGACCCGGTGGCGGGGGCTGAGGGTGCGCCGGACCGGCCGACGTTCGCTTCCGTCCCGCCGCTAGAGCCACTCGCTGACGGTCTCCCCGTCAGTACCTCATGACCCCTCGTCGGCCCCGGCGCGCCGGGCCAGCGCCCCGTACCGTTCGTTCCCGACCCGGACGATGACCGCCCGGCGCGGGGTGGCTGGCCGTGATGGCGATCCGGATGTTCGCGTTGGAATCGTCGATGGCCGACACGAGTAACCCGAACCGTTCCGGTTCGGCCGTCATCACGACGGATCGGCCGACGAAGGGCCACTGCGCCACGACGGTCGTGCGCGTGCACGCCGACTCTACCGGGAAAACAGGGCCGTACGGACCGTCGACGCGGGCGAAGGATTCGTACGTACGCCGTCCACGATACCGCCGTCCCGCGGCGGCGTGTGGCGAACGGGAGGTGTTCTCGACCGTCGCTCAGTGCCCGCTCTCGACGCCCTCGGGTTCCTCCATCGCCGCGATGACGCCGGTGAGGACACCGACGCCGGCGAGGCCGAGGACGCCGCCGCCAAGGAGCGTCGGGGCCCCGGCCGCCTCCGCGTAGATGACGAGGGCCAGTCCGGCGAGGATGGCGACCATCGCGGCCCCCATCACGGTCGGTCCACGAAGCCGTTCCGGGTCGTCGCGGGCCCGGAGGGCGAGTCCGACGACTGGCAGTCCGACGATGGCGACGACGGCCGCGACCCACAGCGGAAACGCGAGTACGCTCATGTGGGGGCCTACCGACCGGCGGTAATTAAACGGTTCGCGTTCGGTGCGGGCCGCGCGACGCCCCCTCACCGGTCGGGGTCGGGTTCGCCGCCGGCCGCGCCGCCGAGCACCAGTACGAAGACCAGGAGCGCCGCGCCCACGCTCGGGCCGACGACGACCGGAGCGAGCGGGCGCCGGCCGGTGCCCCGCATCATGGCCCCCCAGACGCCGACGGCGACGGGGAGAGACAGGAAGACTGCGTAGGCAAACGCCGTCCGCGTCGGTCGCCAGTCGTCCATACACGCCGGAGGGGTCCCGGCGGTTTGAATCGAGCGATACGCGCGGGAGAACCGGGTCGCCGGCGGCCGGACGGAAGGCCGGGAGCGGCCTACAGGATGGAGTACGACGCCGCCAGCGTCAGCGCCAGCGCTCCCGTGAGGCCGATGGCGATCAGGTAGGTGAGCGACCGCGGCTCGAACCTGAGGTGCTGGAAGTACGCCGCGACCAGCGCCGCCTTGGCGACCGACAGGACGATGATGATGCCGAACGCCGTCCAGTAGGCCATGCCCATGAACTCGACGAGGACCTGCACCGTCGCCGAGACGAACAGTGCCGCGTATATCGCGGTGTAGAATTTTGTGGATACCATTGTTCTAGAGGATGTAGAACAGCGGGAACAGGAACAGCCACACGATGTCCACGAAGTGCCAGTACAGCCCGAAGTACTCGAGGGTCGTGTCGTCCTCGAGGTAGGCCCCCCGCCACGCCCGGACGATGAGGAACAGGGTGATCAGCAGCCCCGCGAGGACGTGGGCGCCGTGGAGCCCCGTGGTGAGGAAGAACGTCGAGGACTGGACGTCCGTCGAGAGCCAGTGGCCCTCGTGGAAGAGGTGCTGCCACTCGATGGCCTTGTTCGCGAGGAACCCGGCCCCGAGGACGAACGTCGTCACGAGGCTGGCGACCACGCCCCACCGGCTCTCCTTGCGCGCCGCCACCAGCGCGAGGACGACGGTGAAGCTACTGGTGAGCAGGAGGTACGTGTTGACCAGGCCGGGAACGACGTTCTCGACGATGGTCGGCCACTCCTGCCAGCCGCCGGGGTACGCGACCCGCGTGAAGACGTAGGCGCCGATGAATCCGCCGAACAGCACCACGTCGGAGGCGAGGAAGATCCACATCCCCACCTTGCCGTTCTCGATGCCGGCGAAGGGCCAGGCCTCGCCGACGCCGCCGGGCGGCGACTCGAACGGTTCGAGACCCCAGGCCACCAGCGAGCCGAGCGTGACCGCACCGCCGACGGCCGCCAGCGTGAGGTAGACCGCGCCCATCGTTCCGTCGGGGAAGGAGGCCCCGTTGAGGGCGGAGAGCCCGAGGAAGGTGAGGAAGCCGCCGACGCCCACGCCGAACGGCCAGATGCTCGCGTGGTCGGCGTGTTCCTCGTCGGCGTGGGCCTCGGCGCCGGGTTCGTGTTCCGCGATGGCCGTCTCGGTCGTCGCGACGCCCCCGTCCGTCTCGGCAGCGGCCGATTCCGACCGGAAGGCGAGTTCCCCGTCGGCGTAGGTCGGAGTGCCGTGGAAGTTCTCCAGCGGCGGCGGCGAGGAGACCGCCCACTCGGCGGTCGTCGAGTACTTCCACGGGTTGTCGTCCGCGGGCTCGCCCGCGAACGCGCTCTTCGTGAGGTTGTAGAACATCACGGCGAACGAGAGGGCGAGAATGAACCCGCCGATCGTTGCGAGCTTGTGCCAGGGCGCCAGGCCGGCCTGGTAGTTGAACACCCGGCGGGGCGTCTCCCAGGCGACGAACATCGGGAAGTAGAGCAGGTTGAACCCGATGAAGTAGAGGGCGAAGTGGAGTTTCCCGAGGAAGGCGTCGTACATCCGGCCCGACATCTTCGGGAACCAGTAGTAGAGGCCGCTGATCAACGCGGTGATCCCGCCGACCATCACGTAGTGGAAGTGCGCGACCACCCAGTAGGTGCCGCGGAACTCGTAGTCGAGGACGACGGCGCCGAGGAAGACCC
>JBDGQA010000004.1:0-13546 GCA_042219325.1 Haloferacaceae archaeon
CTCCTGCCCTCCTCGACGGCCGAGCACGCCGTCGTGAAACTCCCCGGCGGGTACAACGTGGGAGTCGATCGGGCCGAGGCCGACATCGAGGTGCTGGAGCGGGACGTCCACGAGGTCGGGGGCGGGCAGGCCGTCGCGGAGTCGACGGTCGAGTTCGACGAGGACCTCCCGACCGTGGCGCTGGTGTCGACCGGCGGGACCATCGCCTCCACGGTGGACTACCGCACCGGTGCGGTCACGGCGCGGTTCGACGCCGAGGACGTGCTCCGGGCGGTGCCGGACCTCGCCGGGCGGGCGAACTACCGGGGGCGCGTCGTCGCCAACATCCTCTCGGAGAACATGACCCCCGACGTGTGGCAGGACCTCGCCCGCGCGGTCCACGAGGAGATCGAGGCCGGCGCCGACGGCGTCGTGGTGATGCACGGCACCGACACGATGGCCTACAGCGCAACCGCGCTCGCGCTGATGCTCGACACGCCCGTCCCGGTCGTGTTCACCGGGAGCCAGCGCTCGGCCGACCGCCCCTCCAGCGACAACGTGATGAACGCGGTCTGTGCGGTCGAGGCCGCGACGGCCGACCACGCGGAGACCCTGATCTGCATGCACGAGGACGAGAGCGACGAGCGGTGCGCGCTTCACCGCGGGCCGCGCGCGCGGAAGAACCACACGTCCCGGCGGAACGCCTTCGAGACGGTCGGGGCGAAACCGCTCGGGACGGTGGACTACGACACCGGCGAGGTGTCGTTCCGGCGCGAGCACGCCGACCGGGGCGAGACCGACCTCGACTGTGCGCCCGACCTCGACCCGGACGTGGAACTGGTCAAGTTCACGCCCGGGATGGATCCCGCGGCGCTCGACTACCTGGAGGGGAAGTCCGGCGTCGTGGTCGAAGGGACGGGGCTGGGTCACGTCGACACGGACCTCGCCCCGCGGCTGGCCGACCTCGTCGACGACGGGACGGTCGTGGCGATGACGAGCCAGTGCATCGAGGGCCGGGTCTGTGACCGGGTGTACGACACCGGCCGGGACCTGCTCGACGCGGGCGTCGTCGAGGCCGGCGACACCCCGCCGGGCGCGGCGACGGTCAAACTGATGTGGGCGCTCGCGAACTGCGCCGACCCGGCCGACGCCATGACCCGGAACCTCGCCGGGGAACTCCAGCCCCGGTCGGTGCCGTGGACCTGACCGTCCGCCCGGCGCGAATCGCGGACGGCGAGGGAGTCGGCACCCGGTTGAGCGACGCGGCGCTCGGGTGGTTGGCGACGAGCGGCGCGGCCGTGGCTCCGGTCTGTTGATCCTCAGCGGCCGTGTGTGCACGCCGTTGTCGTCGGGCTCGGCGGGCGGGTCGGACGCGCCATCTCGCCCACGAATGCGACTGTCCTCATCACGGTACGTATGCTCGCTCAGTTCGGTCCGGAGATGGCGGGCCACCTCTTTCCCGCTGTCCATCCCCCACCGGTCCCGAAGTTCGCTGTTCGTCGTCGGCTCAAGTTCCCGAATATCCTGAAGGCGTTCCCGAACGGTATCTGAACCGGTTATACACGGGCTACCAAGTCGTCATATGTGTCGCTTTCGCCGGGAAGGCCGGAGTGCGTAGTGCGGACGTGCGGACGTCAAGCGCGGATAATGCGCCCGGACGGCCGTACGCAAGGCCCTCCGGACGGACGGGCGACAGGGGGGTATTGGCAACGCTGCCGAACCCCAGCCCACGCGACAGAGGCCTCATTCCAAATGCCTAGATGCTGGATTCATAGGATGACACTTCATCCCCGAGTACGTCAGCCCGGGAGATCCAAGCTCCCGAAGCCCTGGGCTGACGGTTCACACGCGTCCCTGACTCGCCTGACACATCACAGTCGCCGTAATCACACCACGGCGGCTTCCGAATAGCATCCGTGCCCCATGCGACGAGTTTCATCCCAAATGGCTAGATGCCGAATTCATGAGGCGGCATCACATCTCTGAATACGTCAGCCCGGGCTTCGAGCAAACCTCTGGCACCCGGGCTGACAGATCACAGGGGTTCCGGAGGTGGTAGCCTGTGCATCACAGCCGTCGGACTTACGCTCTCCGGCGGCTGCCGGGCGACGGGGGCTGTGGGACGCCCCCGGCAGCCTACTCGTTGTGGACGTGGTAGTGAACGTGGATGTGGTAGTGAACGTGGATGTGGTAGTGAACGTGGATGTGGTAGTGAACGTGGATGTGGTAGTGAACGTGGACGTCGCCGTCAACCGTGTCCAACGCCGACGCAATCGTCTCTAATCCGCCGCCGTCCGAACGGACCGGCGGAGCGGATTGCTCAACCTCCGGCGAGAGCGCGGTCTCGTCAAGATCGTGGTCCTTGCCACACGACGGGGACCGGGCGTGGACGCTCTCCGAGTTGACCCGCGCGAACCTGCGCGCGGCAGCCGATGCGGACCGCCTGCTGACCGTCCACGGGGGCGGGACCCGCGGACTCGCCGTCCGCACGCGGGTCTACGACCTCGAGGGGGAGGGAAGCGACGCCGACGACACCTGTGGCGGGGGCGTGACGGACGCGAGGGGGGACGGCGACGCTGACGCCGCCGGCGAGCGCAATGGAGACGGTGAGGGCGATGGAGACGGCGATAGCGATCCGGTGACGGTGGCCGAATACGGGATCGGCGCGTGGGGCGACGCCGCGGCGGCACGGTCGCTCTGTCGCGCGGTGGCCCGCGACGCGGCCGATTGCGGTGCAGACCGGGCCCGCCTGCTCCTCCCCGATGGCGTCCGGTGGGCGAGCGACGTCGCCGCGGCCCGGATGCCGCTCACGCGCCGGACTTCGTACTCGCCGCCGACCTCTCGGACCCGGACTCGGGTCGGTGTAGGGTCGGCCCGGACGGGGAGTAGGCGGAAGGCCCGTGGGACATCCCCGGAGGCGACTTCCCGCCCGTTCCGGTCGAACGTCCGCACCCCTCAGTGGACCGTCGACCCGTCCGCCGGTTCCGCCGGTTCGGAGACGACCCGTTTCAACACGAACGTAACGGCGGCACAGGCCACACTCAGGACGACGAACATCGAGAAGCCTCGTGCGTACCCGATTTTGCCGAACACGTCGACGAACAATCCCATGACCGGGAGGATGACGAGCGTCCCCGCGCCACCGATGCCGCTCACCCACCCGGACGCGCCCCCGACGGCCTCCGGGACGAACTTCGGCACGAGTTCGAACACCGCGCCGTTCGCGATTCCCATCCCTGTCCCGAGAACCAGCATCCCGACGAAGGCGGGCAAGAACCCGGTCGCGACCGTCAGGACCGCCGCCCCGCCACCCATCGTCAGGAAACTCGCGATAGCGACGGTCTCGCCCCCGAACCGGTCGCTCAGACTCCCGCCCGGAATCCGGATGAGCGACCCGTAGACGATGAACACCCCGGCCAGCAGTCCGGCCGTTGCCAGGTCGAGCCCGTGGTACAGGTCCCAGTACGTCGGGAACCACGCCGACATCGAGGTGAACCCGCCGCCGAACGACACCGTGTACAGAAACACCAGAACCCACGTTCGACGGATGGCTGCGGACTCTCGCAACGACGCCCACGTACTGCCCGCCGGGAAAATGTCCTGGCCGAGGTCGTCGGCGATCTCCTCGGCCTCGGCTTCGGACTTCCCCCGTTCGAGGAGCTGGAAGTAGTACGGATCGACCGCGTACACCGCATAGACGAGGGTGACGACGACGACGAACGCGAACCAGGCGGTGTACGCCCCGGCCATGCCCCAGACCCCGATCAGGACCGGTAGAACGTACACGACGATACCGGGCCCGATGTTGCCGGCGCCGGCGAACACGCCCATCGCAAACCCCTGTTTGTCGGCCGGATACCAGTAGGACGTTTGAGTGATGCCGACCGAGAAGGTTGCACCGCCGGCCCCGGCCAGCAGGCCGAGCAGTATCAGTATCGGGTAGAGGTCCATCCCGAAGTTCTCGGGGTAGGTCAGAAACAGCAGCGCGGCCAGGCCGCCGGTTCCGAGAACCGTGAGACCGAGCAGCACGAGCAGCGGTTTTTTGCCGCCGACCTCATCGACCCAGGCACCGAACGGGATGCGCAACACGGCCTTGCTCAGGTGTGGAGAGCCGAGCAACAGACCGTGCAGAATGCCCGAGAGGGCGAGGTGTTCTTCGAAGATGGGACCGGCAGCCCCGTAGAACACGATGGTGGTGAGACCCGCAAAGAAGCCGACCGTCGCCATGATCAGTCCGCGTCTCGGCGTTCCCGCTACGCCGTGCTCAGCGGCGTGTTGGTGCTGATCGGCCATCAGCCCGGAGTGACTGTTCCAAGGGCCTTGAAAGGTGTGAAGTCGGGACCCCGTGACGGTGGTCCCCGATAGTGAGCGGACGACCGATCCGCCGCGGAGGTCCCGGTATCGGATGCGGTCGATCCGGGGATGCCGTCCGGAGGCACAAGCGACTTGACCGGCGCCGTCCACGACCGGGCCATGTACCACGTCGTCGGCGGGGGAATCGCGGGGCTGGCGGCGGCCCACCGGCTCCGGGAACTGGGCCACGAGGTCCGGGTGTTCGAGGCCGGCGACGACCTCGGCGGCCTCGCGGCCACCTACGAGACCGCCGGCGACCCCATCGAGAAGTTCTATCACCACCTCTCGAAGTCCGAGGAGACCATCGTCGGCCTCGCCGAGGACCTTGGCCTCGGGGACGCGGTCGAGTGGCGGATCGGCGAGAACGCCTACTACGTCGACGGCGTGGTCCACCCGCTGGACGCCCCGTGGGAGATTCTCGCCTACCCCCACATGAGCCTCTACGACAAGTTCCGGCTGGCGATGCTCACCCTCGGGGTGGACGTGCGCGGCGGAGTGCCCGACTTCGACACCTACGACCGGCTTGAGGACTTCGAGGACGTGCCCATCGAGGAGTTCGTCGTCGAGCACACCACCCGCGGGGTCTACGAGCAGTTCGTCGAGCCGTTGCTGGACGCCAAGTTCGGCGCGCGCAAGGACGACGTGAGCGCGGCGTGGTTCCTCGGCCGGGTGAGGTTCCGGGGGGAGCGCGACCCGCTTCGGGGGGAGATTCTGGGCTACTTCCGGGGCGGCTTCGGCCGCCTGCTCGACGCCCTCGTCGACGCCGTCGGCCGCGAGCGGATCGAGACCGGCACGCGGGTGACCGACCTCTCACTCGCCGACGGCGCCGTGGACGCGCTGACCGTCGAGAGCGCCGACGGCGTCGAGACCCACGACACCGACGGGGTCGTGGTGGCGACGATGCCGAACGTGCTGGAGGCGCTCACGGGCTACGCCTGCGACGTGGACTTCCAGGGCGCGCTCTGTGCCGTGGTGACGATGGAGGAGTCGCTGACCGACACCTACTGGCTGAACATCGCGGACGGCGCGCCCTTCGGCGCGCTGATCGAACACACCAACTTCGTCCCGCCCGAGCGATACGGCGGCGACCACCTGTGCTACCTCGCCTCGTACGTCCAGAGCCTCGACGACCCGCTCTGGGGGGCCGACGACGACGAGGTGCGCGAGCGGTGGCTCTCCGGGATAGAGGGGCTGTTCCCCGGGTTCGACCGCTCCCGAGTCACCGAGTTCCGCCTGGCGCGGGCGCCCCGGGCCGCGCCGATCTACGAGCGGGGGTATCTGGAGAAGGTCATCCCCTACGACCTCGGCGACGAGGTGGCCGAGGGGCTCTACTACGCGGGGATGGCGAGTCGGGCGCAGTACCCGGAACGGAGCCTCGACGGCGGCGTGGTCGCCGGCTACGAGTGCGCGGAGCGGATGGCCGGCGTGGAGAAGGGGGACTGAGTCCCGTCCGCAGGTCCGCCGCTCAGCCGTCCCCGCGGACTCCGGGGGCGTCGGTCGGATCGACGTCCTCCGGTTCGTCGGTCCCGCCGACGTGGACCTCGCCCGCCTCGTCCTCGGCGTAGGCGTCGTCGGCGTAGCCGCCGACCGCGTGGGGCGTCTCCGCGTCGTCGAGGTTCTCGGGCGTGGCCGGGGCGTCGGGGACGGGCCGAGTCCGGAAATCCCCGAGCGGGTCCTCGACGGTGATGTCGTGGCGCTCGAAGAACTCGCGGTAGCGCTCGTAGTGGTCGTCGACCTCGTCGACGGGGAACTCCATCATCTCCGTCCACCCGTGGGTGTAGAAGTCGAAGTTGGCCTGGACGTGGGTGATCTCGCGGGCTTTGGCCTCGGGATAGCCCGCCTCGAGCGCCGCGACGTACGTGTCCATCGTGGCGTCGAAGAAGGCCTCGAGGTGGTCGCGGCGCTCCGCCCGCCGGTCCTCGGGTGCGCGGTCGAGGAAGACCCGCGTGTGGAGGTCGACCAGCCAGTCGTTGACCCGCGGACCGAGGACCGGCGTCGTGAGCGCCTTCTTCGCGGCCCAGTGGCGCGCGTTCTGACGGAGTTTCATCACCAGTCGTAGGGCGGACATCGCCTTGAAAGACACGCCGGGACCGGCGAGGGCAATCCCCATTATCCCCCCGGGCCAAGGACGGGTGCATGAGCGCGTCGTACGTGATCATCGGCGACGGAATCGCGGGGAGTTCCGCGGCAGAGACCCTCCGCGAGGAAGCCCCCGACGCCGGGATCACGGTTCTCACCGACGAGGGCGAACCCCTCTACAACCGGATTCTCATCAAGGAGTACGCGAAGGGAAAACTCCCCGAGGCGCCAATCTCCATCCACGACGAGGAGTGGTACGAGGAGCGAGACATCGGCCTGCGCCTGAACACCCTCGTCACCGACATCGACACCGACGCGAAGGCGGTCTCGACCCACGCGGGGGAGACGGTCGAATACGACAAGCTCCTGGTCGCGACCGGCGGGACCCCGGCACAGCTCCCGGTCGAGAACGCCGACGCCGAGGGGGTCCACCACTTCTGGACCTTCGAGGACGCCCGGGCGATCCGGTCGGGTGCCGAGAGCGCCGAGACCGGTGTCGTGGTCGGCGCGGGGCTGCTCGGGATCGACCTCGCCGCCATCTGCGGCGCCCAGGGGGTCGACGCCCACTACCTGATGCGCGGGGACCGGTGGTGGCGCTACGCGCTGACGGCCGACGGGGCCGAGATCATCCACGACGCGCTCCGGGGGATCGGCGTCACGCCCGTCTTCGACTCCGGCGTGGCGCGGTTCGAGACCGACGACGAGGGCCGCGTGACCGCCGCCGTCGATCCCGACGGCGACCGCTACGAGTGCGACTGGGCCGGCGTCGCCATCGGCCTCGACCTCAACACCGAGATCCTGCAGGGGACCGACGTCGAACGCGACGACGGGGTCGTCGTCGACGAGTACATGCGGACGAGCGTCGAGGACGTCTACGCGGCGGGGGATCTGACGCGCTTCTACGACACGATCCTCGGGGGCTACGAGCAGAACGGCTCGTGGGGCAGCGCCAAGGAGCAGGGATCGATCGCCGCCCGGAACATGGTCGATCCGGAATCCGCGGCGTTCCGGTGGGTCTCGTCGTACTCCATCACGCACTTCGACTTTCCCTTCCTCTCCTTCGGGCATCCCACCATCGGCGAGGAGCACGCCGAGCGGCGGTACTCCGAGACCGAGTGGCGGCGGCTGGCCTTCGTGGACGGGAGAATCGTCGGGGGCGTTCTGATCGGCGACCTGTCGGCGCAGGGCGCCTACAAGCGCCTGATGCGCGAGGAGCGCGAGGTCGCCGACCGGGTCGACCGACTCCTGAAGAAGAAGGTCGACGCGGACCAGTTCGTTCCGTCACAGGAACAGTAACGGAGGGCGATTCGGCGACCGCGTCGGGGGGCAATCCGGATCGGGGGATGCGTGCCGACGGGGGAGAACGAAGCCGTTATCCACCGGCCGATACGATGGAGAGGCATGCAGGCAAGCGGCGGCGGCGAGATGACCCTCGCCTTCGAACTGGAGGCGCTGCAGGCGGTCGCCGACCCGACGGCCGTGTTCGAGGACGCGCGACGCTGGACCGCGTACGTCGGGGTCGTCTCGGAGAAGCCGACGTACGTCGTCACGAACTTCACCCGCAAGCACCGGGTGCGCCAGGACTTCTTCTCCGGGCCACAGGGTGTCAGGGAGAGCCTGGAGAACGTGCGGTCGCAGTTCGACACCGACCGGCACGTCTTCGTCGGGACCGACGACGAGGACCGTGCGGCCGCCGAGGAGACGGGCTGGGAGTTCCTCCCCATCGAGCAAGCCGCCGAGGCCGCGGAGTGGGAACTGGCCGACGGGGACGGGGCGGAGGACCCGTTCGAGGCGGACACCCGCGACGACTGGCCGTAACGGGGCGAAACCCGCATCGGCCGGTCGTAACCGCCCAAAGCTCGCGTCGGCCGGTCGTGACGGCCCGAAACCCGCGACGACCGGCCGTGACGCATCGAAAGCACTAATCGCGGGCCGTCCCTGAAACCCTCCGATGAGTCATCAGTTGCCCGACGTACAGGCGAGCCAGCCGGACGTCACCGTCGGGCTGGGTCAGGTGGGGGTCACGGGGGTCGAGAAGCTGGTCGAAGTCTCGCGGAACGGCGACCGGCCGTACGTGCTGATGGCCGATTTCGAGGTGTTCGTCGACCTCCCGAGCGGGCGGAAGGGAATCGACATGAGTCGGAACATGCAGGTCATAAACGAGACGCTCGAGGCGGCGGTCTCGGAGCCGACCTACCGGCTGGAGGACATGTGTGGCGACGCCGCCGAGCGCCTCCTCGCCAAGCACGACTACACGACGACCGCGAAGGTGCGAATGGAGGCGGAGTTCGTCGTCCGGGAGGAGACGCCCGCCAGCGGTCTCGGCACGCAGGGAACGGTCGACGTGGTCGCGAGCGCAACCGCAACCGACGAGGGAACCCGGGAAGCCATCGGTGCCGAGGTGACGGGCATCACGGTCTGTCCCTGCTCGCAGGGGATGTCGGCCTCGCGGGCCCGCGACACGCTGCGGGACCTCGGAGTCGAGGACGGCGTCGTCGAGGAGTTCCTCGACCGGGTGCCCCAGCCGGGCCACTCCCAGCGCGGACACGCGCTCCTGACCGTCGAGAGCGACGGGTCCCCGGACGTCGACCTCCGCGATATCATCGACATCGCGCGGGACGCGATGAGCGCGCGGATCTACAACCTCGCCAAGCGGCCCGACGAGGACCACATGACCTACGAGGCCCACGCGAACGCGAAGTTCGTCGAGGACTGCGTGCGCTCGATGGCCGAGCGGGTGGTCGAGGAGTTCGACCACCTCGCTGACGACGCCGTCGTCCGGATGCGACAGTCGAACGACGAGTCCATCCACCAGCACAACGCCCACGCCGAGCGGGAGGTGCCGATGGGACGGCTCCGCGAGGAGATCGAGGACGCCGGGGCGGCGCGCCGCTGACCCCCGCTCGCACCCTCGCGCCGACACCCCGGCGCGGCGGGACGCGCGCTTCGCGGCGCGGCGGGACACAAGGGCTATCACCGGCCGGCCGGTAGGGGGCGCATGCGACTGCGCTGGGTCCTCGCGGCCCTGCTGTTCGTTCCGCTGGCCGACGCGGCGCTGCTCGTCCTCGTCGCCGACGCCGTCGGCTGGGTGGCCACCGTGGCGCTGGTCGTGCTCACGGGACTGCTCGGGATGGTGCTGGTGCGCGCGGAGGGCCGCCACACCCTCCGCGAACTCCGGCGGGAGGCGGCGCGCGGGGAGCCGCCGACCGACAGGCTGCTCGACGGCGGCCTCCTGATCGCGGCCGGCGCCTTCCTGCTCACCCCCGGCCTCGTCACCGACGCCATCGGGTTCCTGCTCGCGGTCCCCGTCACCCGGTACCCGATCCGGGTGGCGCTCAAGCGCCACGTCGTCGTGCCGTACCTCGACCGCCGGACCGGCGGGTTCGTGACGGGGGCGGTCCGAACCGACGGCGTCGACGAGGAGGGGACGTTCGACCTGGACCCGGACTCCTACCGCGTCGAGGAGGAGCGCGACTGACCGGGAACGGAAACCCTTACAAGCGCCACGCCGCTACCCCGCGATGCGCTCGCCTGGGCCGATAGCTCAGTCAGGTTGAGCGCTCGGCTGATAACCGGGAGGTCCGCGGTTCAAATCCGTGTCGGCCCACCTCGAACCCGCCCGAATCGCGGTCGGGCGAAACCGGGGCCAGAACTCCCCAGCCACCTAACTTCGGTCTCCTACTCCGAATAGTGGTCGGTATCGCGTCGGACCGGCGTGCTCGTGTCCCCGGACGAGTCAGCGGATTCACTGCCACCCACGCGCACCGCACTCGGGGGGCGTGGTGACGGCCGGGACAATAGAGCGGAACGCCCGTCGGGCGCGACGAGTACCAGCGCGAGGGGGAGACGGCGGTGCCATTCCTCGCCTCGAAGACCCGCCACGGGCCATCGGGCAGCAAACCACGGACCTAATTGTCGTACGGCGGCGCTCCGCTCCGGGAACCCACTCCTCACGTCGCCAGTCATCGACCCGCGTCGTGACAGCCACATGATCGGCCGGAGCGAACGGGACGACGACCACCCGCCGCCGACGGCGAAGCGCCGGGACGGGTAGGACGCTCGGGAAGGCCCGGGCGAATGCCCGGCGCATCGGCGGTCGCTGTACCCGGTGGCGGAGGCCATGGCAACGGCGTCCGCACACGACCGGCCCGGAGGCGCAAACGCGTCTTCGCGTATCGAACGGAAGCGATTCGTCGGGTTATCGATAGTGAATATTGGATGGGAGGCTTTATACTCGCTGGCGGTCGGGCTACGAGCAGGCATGTCGATGATCCCGACCCCGTCGGATGGGGGCACGTCCGCACGGGGGGAGGCGGGCCGTCGACGTGTGCACCCGTACCCATGAAACTCAGACAGTTCCTCACGGACGACCGCGCAGTCAGCCCGGTGATCGGCGTCATCCTGATGGTCGCTATCACGGTCATTCTCGCCGCCGTCATCGGCACGTTCGTCCTCGGACTCGGACAGAACGTGCAGAGCACGCCCCAGGCGTCGTTCGCCTTCGACTTCGACGCCAGCGACAATGAAGTGAACGTGACCCACACGGGCGGAGACACGCTCGAAAAGGGCGAGAACGCCGACGAAGTGAAACTCGTCTCGACGGCTGGTAGTGCCGGAGTGTGGCTTACCGGCAACTCGACGATCGATGCAGGGACGACGTACAAGAACTTCAACTACGTTTCCGGTGGGGCAACCGTCCGGGTCGTCTGGACGGGCCCGAACGGCGAATCGTCCGCGACCCTCGGCTCGCAGGAAGCGCCCAGCTAACTAACTCCGGAATCTCACACTTTATGAGACTCAGACAGTTCCTCACGGACGACCGCGCGGTCAGCCCGGTGATCGGCGTCATCCTGATGGTCGCCATCACGGTCATTCTCGCCGCCGTCATCGGCACGTTCGTCCTCGGACTCGGACAGAACGTGCAGAGCACGCCCCAGGCGTCGTTCGCCTTCGACTTCGACGCCAGCGACACCACAGTCAACGTCACGCACACGGGCGGCGATACGCTCGAGAAGGGCGAGAACACGGGCCAAGTGCAACTCGTCAGCACCGCTGGCACCTCCAAGGAGTGGCTTCCGGGCGCGGACGACAACAGTACAATCGACGCCGGAACGACCTTCAACGGATACAATTACAGCTCCGGCGGCGCGACGGTCCGTATCGTCTGGAGCAGCACGAACAACGAGTCGTCCGCGACCCTCGGCTCGCAGGAAGCGCCCAGTTAAGGACGACGCGCGTTTCGAACCCGTCGCAGTGCCGTTCTGCGAACGACGCACCTCCGTTTTTTCGTCGACGAGCACACCGTCGTGGCGTCCGGTGACGGACCGCCGGGCATCGCAGTTATGGCCGCCGGTCCCGGGGGAGTCGACATGGACGCCACGAGCGCCGGACCGCTGGTCAAGGCCAAGGAGACGCTCCGCGTGTTCGCCCGGGCCGCCCCGTCCGTGGGCGACCTGTTCGCCAACCGCCGGTCGCGCTTCGAGCGCGCGCATCCGATCCTCCCCTCCACGGCGACGGCGGGCGAAGGCGTGGAACTCCTCGTCCAGGCGCGGGACCAGGCGAGCGCCCCTGTGCGGGCTTCGAGGGCGCGTTCCGCGTCGAGACGACCGATCCCGACGCGACGGTGCCCGGGCGAATCCGCTTCCCGCCGGAGAGCGGCGGCGTGACGACAGAGGGGGGACTCGCGTTCCGGACCCCTGGCGTCCACTACCTCACGCTGGAGCGGGCGGGGACCGGCGAGCGGTTCGTGGCGAACCCCGTGCGCGTCCACGCCGAGGCGCCCGACGAGCGGGTCCTCTGGGGCGACATCCACCTCCACTCGCACCTCTCGGACGGCACGGGCCACCCCGAGGAGGGGTTGCGGTTCGGGCGCGACGTCGAGGGACTGGACTTCGCCGCGTACACCGACCACGACACGATGGGGTTTTTCATCCCGCCGCGGCTCCAGCGCCGGCGGATGCACCGCCGGTACTTCGACCGGCTCAAGCGGGCGACGCGGGCGTGTCACGACCCCGGCGAGTTCGTCACGCTCCTCGGCTACGAGTGGACCCAGCAGCCCAACGTCGGCGGGCACCTCAACGTCTACTTCGACTCGGTCGACGACGCGGAACTCTTCGACTCGCTTGCGCCCGAGACGGGGAGCTACGAGAAACTGTGGGCGCGGCTCCGCGAGTGGCGCAAGACGGCCGACTGCGACGTGCTGACGGTGCCCCACCACACCGCCGAGGCGATGTATCCGTTCGACTTCGACGCGACCGACTACGACGACGACCTGGCGCCGCTGGTCGAGATCTACTCCCAGTGGGGGTCGAGCGAGCGGCCGGGGGCGGAGGGCAACCGCTACCCGCTGGCGATGGGGCAGGGCGAGAGCGGGGAGCCGGGACACTACGTCCGTGACGCCCTCACCATGGGCCACCGGGTCGGCCTGATGGCGTCGTCGGACTACCACGGGCCGCACCCGGGGCACTCGCTCATCCACGCCCGCCCCCACCTCCCGGCCCTCCGCGAGTGGCTCGACGAGGGGCTGGGGTGGGGGAACGTCTGGCGCGTCTGGGCCGAGCAGTCCTATCCCGGGGGCCTGGTCGCCGTCCGCGCGCCGGAACTCACCCGCGAGGCGGTGTTCGGCGCACTCGCCGACCGGCGGGTCTACGGGACGACCCAGCCACACCGCCCGCTGATCGAATTCCGGATCGGCGGGGTCCGCGTCGGCGAGGCCGAGAGCACGGTGTCCCTGCCGGCGTCCGACGTCGAGCGGGAGGTCACAATCGACGTGGCCGGAACGAACCCCGTCGAGCGCGCGACGGTCGTGAAGAACGGCGAAGCGTGGCGCGAGCACGAGGGGACGACGGACCCGGACGCGGGCCTCGACGCGTACACCGTCGAGCGGACGTGGCTCGACGCCGCGCCGGTGACGGGGACGCGGTGGGACGAGGACCGGGGGAGTGACGCCGACGTCTACCACCTGCGGGTCCACCAGGCCGGCGGCGGGAGCGCGTGGGCGGGACCGCTGTGGGTCGGGACCGAGTGAGCGGGGAGCGGACGAGAGCGGAAGTTTGATATCCGACTCACGAGGACCCGGAGGTACGGATGCTCCCGCTCCAGGTCATCGACAGCTTTCTCCTCAACTACAACGTGG
>JBDGQA010000080.1:0-13413 GCA_042219325.1 Haloferacaceae archaeon
GGGACAGCTCGATCTTCAGTCGAGTGCTCTCCCAGTCTGAGCTAAGGCGGCGCATTCGGTGGAACGGTGAACCCGGAAAAAAGGATTGTGATGTTGCGCGGGTCTGCGGAGGGTCCGGCTGTGGCCGACCCGAACGAGTCACGGACGGCGCGGGACGGAACCGCCGTGCTCGTATCTGGTCAGTCGGCGGCCGCCGTCGCGGCCTCGTGATCGATTTCGGTGCCGAGGACGTCGAGGAACGCGGCGAGCCACTCGGGGTGGTCCGGCCAGGCCTGTCCGGTGACGAGGTTCTCGTCCGTCACGGTCCCGTCGACCCACGAACAGCCGGCGGTCTCGACCTCGGCGCGGACCGCCGGGTAGGAGGTGATCTCGCGGCCGTCGAGTACGTCCGCCGCGGCGAGGATCTGCGGACCGTGACACAGCGCCGCGACGGGCTTGTCCTCGGCGAAGAAGTGCTGGACCGTCTCGATCACCGAGTCGTAGGTCCGCAGGTACTCCGGCGCCCGCCCGCCGGGGACGACGAGAGCGTCGTAGTCCGCCGGATCGACATCCTCGAGCGTGGCGTCGACGGTGAAGTCGTGGCCCCGCTCTTCGAGGTACGTCTGGTCGCCCCGGAAGTCGTGGACGGCGGTCTTGACCGTGTCGCCAGCGTCCTTCTCCGGACACGCCGCGTCGACCTCGTGGCCGACCATCTCCAGGGCCTGATACGGTACCCTGACCTCGTAGTCCTCGACGAAATCCCCCACGATTTCGAGAATGCGCTTGCTTGCCATCGGAGTTCACTCCGCAATGATGTACGTGAACGAATGTCATATCTGTTGCCCCGGGCGGGGAGAGGGGGAAAGCTCTCAACGTGTGACTCGCCGTCGCCCGTCGTTGCGATGGCGGCAGAAGTGGGCTCGGGCGGATTCGAACCACGCCGACTTCGCTCCCTCCGGTCGCTCGTCGTCTACTTCGAACCGCCCTCGATCACCGAACACGCCTCGCTGTCGCTCGGCGGTTCTCATGGGCTCGGGCGGATTCGAACCACCGATCTCGGCCTTGTAAAGGCCGCGTCATAACCAACTAGACCACGAGCCCGTATCCGGAAGATACTAGCCCGGGGGAATAACGGTTTCCTTCCGCAGACCCGCACGCGGTCCGCTCTGCCGGCGTTCGCCCGCCGCCAGTCGGCCGCCGTCACTCCACGTGGACGCGAGTGACGTGGCCACCGCAGCCACACTGCTCGACGTACTCCCACTCGACTACATCGCCGAGTCGCTCCGCGAGCGCGGGGTAGAGGGAGTCGGCCGGGTGGCCGTGGTCGCCGTGCGTGACCAGGTTGACGTGGTTGCCCGGGACGGTGTATTCGACCGCCTCGACCGCCCCCTCGACGATCCGCGCCTCGGCGGCGGCGTACTCGGGGGTCCCCAGGTTGGCCGACCACGAGTTGTCGTGGACGCGGTCGGTGACCGGGTCGGTCCCGTGGTCGTGTGACGTGTCGAACATGGGTACGTGCCCCTTGTTCACCGAAGTACACCAGCGCCGTCACGAACCTGTTCGGGAGCGTCGGGCGGGGAGCGGCGACGGCCCACCGGGGCGGCAGGGAGGTCCAGCCCGCCGTACTGAAACGCGGTTCGTCTCACGCGGTTCGACCGCGCCGGGACTCCCTTCGCCCCCCACGAGCGCCGGCTTGCGCCCGTCGCCACGCGATCTATCGACTCCCCTAGTGGAACCCGCTTCACCGAGCGAATGAGTGGGTTAAATCCCTCTCTACTTCCGAAACACACATGACACGAGGAATTCACATCGTGGCGGTTTGCGGAAGCCTCGCGGCCGACAGCGGCACGCGGACGGCGCTCCGGACGGCCCTGGACGCGGCGGCCGACGCCAGCGCGCGGACGACGCTCCGGACGGCCCTGGACGCGGCGGCCGACGCCAGCGCGCGGACGACGCTCGTGGACCTGCGCGAGTACGACCTGCCCGCGTTCGACGCCCCGATCGGCGGGGCGTCGACGTGGACGAGCGGCCGCTCTGGGAACTCCCCTTCGTCACCGACGCCGAGCGGGTCACCGTCGAGGCGCGGGCGCCGTGGGCGGTCCGCGTCGAGGCACCGACGGCCGCCGGCCCGGTCGCGGTCCTGTTCGACGCGGACGGGGCCGTCGAGGCGGTCACGACCCGACCCTGAACTCCCGGGCCGCCTACCGCCCGACCGCCGTCACAGCGAAATCGTCAGCTGGCCGTCGTAATAGTCGCCGCCGTAGACGAAGTAGACCGTCCCCGAGGTGACGAGGGCCTCGTCGCCGAGTTCGAGGTCGACGAGGCCGAGCCGGTCGAGGAGGGTCGCGAACGGCTTCGAGAGCGGCGCGCGCTCCGCGTGGGACTCGTTCGGCGGCTCGTTCGGGGAGTGGGTCGTCAGGTCGTCGACGATGGCGGCCGCGTCCGCCGGGAGCGGGTCGCGGTCGAAGTCGGCGGCGACGACCGTCTCCCGCACGCTGGCCCCGAACGCCTCGCGGGACTGCGCCACCGCCTCCACGCGGTACTCGTACTGCGTCCGGGTGAGAGTGGGGCGGGCGACGCGCGGGGCGAAGTACCGCGACTCGCCCGCCTCGGGGACGTGGCGGTAGTAGTCGAACGGCGGATCGGGCACGAGGGCGCTCTCGGCGGGGTCGTACAGGTCGTAGACGAAGCCCCGGTGGCGCGGCGATTCGTCGTCGACGTCCCGGGACGACCCCCCGCGGGCGACCCGCTCGCGGGCCGCTTCGAAGACGGCGCGGTCCTGGCGCGAGAGGCCGTCCGGCGGGCCGGTGACCACCCGCGCCGTTCCGGCGTCGGCCGGCCGGCCGTCGAGGCGGTCGAACCAGAAGACGACCGCCTCGCGGTCGACCTCGCGGGCGTCGGCGAGGCGGATGCGGTAGTAGGTCCCGTCGGCGCGGACGTACTGTGGCGGCCAGACGGCCCGCTCGCCGTCGTGGTGCCCGACGCCGAGGTGGTAGCCGACGGTCGTCGCCGACCCCGTCCCGACGAGGCGGTCGACCACCGCCCGCTCCTGGGGCGCGAACGCGTCGGTGATCGGCGACCACCGGAACCGGTCGGCGAACGACCCCTCCCGTGGCGCCGTGACCGTCGAGACGACGAGTTCGTGCTCGGGACCGCGCGTCGACGACCCGCCGGGCAGGGCGCTACAGCCCGCGAGGCCGACGGCCGCGGCGCCCCCGGCGACCCGCAGGACGCGACGGCGCGACAGCGGCGAACGGCGCGATGGCGGCATCGGTCGTCGCCACGCCCCGGGTGCCTTAAACCGTGACGGAGACCCAAACGCGCCCCTGACCGACGCGGACCGTCCTCCTCGCGGGGCCACGGACCCGCTAGGCGTGCGTGATCACGACGTGCCACTCGTCGTCCGCGACCCGCCGCGTCTCGTGTGCGAACCCGCGACGCGCGAGCACGTCGTACAGCGGCTCCGGCTCGAAACTGTTGATCAGGAGCAGGGCCTCACCGGCGTCGAGGTCGTCGAGCGCGTCGGTGATCGCCCCGAAGGGCTCCCCGTCGATCTCGCGGGCGTCGAGGACGTGTTCGGGCTCCTCGGCTGGTTCGGAGGCCATCGGAACCGGATCGGGGGGCCGGGCGGGTTGACCTGTCCCCGATGGTGTTCGTCGGCCGGGATGGGTCCGTCAGCGGGGCCGGGGCTATCCATGTAGCCCCCCGATCGCCCGTCCGACAACGAGCGTAGGCGTGACGCCCGTGAGGGGGCAGGCCCGGATCGGATACGATGGCAACGAACGCGAGCCTGCTCCCGCGACGTCCCCCCGTCGACGAACCGGACCGCGAGACGCTCGTCCTCCCCATCGGCGCCCCGGAGACGGACGACCTCTGCTCGGCGCTCGGCTCCGACACCGCGCGGACGATCGTCGCGGCCCTGGCCGACGACCCCAAGACCGCCTCGGAGATCGCGGACGTCGCGAGCACGTCGCTCCAGAACGCCCGCTACCACCTCGAACGGCTCCGCGACGCGGGCCTCGTCCGCGTCATCGACACCTGGTACTCGGAGAAGGGCAACGAGATGGACGTCTATGCGTCGCCCCACGACCGGCTGGTCCTCGTTGCGGCGGACGGCGACGACCCGCCGAGCGATCTCGACACCGCGACCGATCGCGCCCCGGCGGACGACGCCGGTCCGTCCGACGACGACAGTTCCGATCCGACCCCTCGCGACCCGGTCACACCGGTCGAGCGGTGATGGGTCCGGCCGGCCGCCAGGTCTGTGTCGTCGGCGACGGCGTCGACGGCGCGGCCGCCGCGGCGTTCCTCGGCCGTCGGGGCCACCATCCCACCGTCGTCTCCCCGCCGTCCGCATCCGCCGCCGGCCCGCACGACATCGTCCTCGGGTCGGGTGTCGTCGCCGCCCTCCGTGATCTCGGGGGGACCGCGGTCGCGGACGCGCTTGCCGCCGGGACCGGCGTCCGGACCTGGCGCGTCCGGGAGGCCGAACGGGAGCGACGGCGCGACCTGTGTGCGCCCGACGGACGGCCCCCGCTCCGCGTCGTCGACCGGGCCCGAATCCGCGAGGCGCTCCGCGAAGGGCTTCCCTCGGCGCGGCTCCGCGTCTCGAAGACGCCGACCGCGGTCCGGTCGACACCCGAGGGGCCGGTCGTCGAGTTCGACGACGGCGTCCGCGAGCGGTTCGACGTCGTGGTCGGGGCGGACGGCCGGCGCTCGTGGGTGCGCGGGGCGGCGTTCGACGGCGCCCCGCCGCGCGGACACACGGCGTGCGGGACGACGACCTGGTCGTTCCGGCTGCCGGCCCGCCGGTCCCGCGGACCGACGCTGACCGAGGCGTGGGGCCCCGACTCGGGGGTGATCCTCGGCCCCCGCGAGCGCGGCCGGTTCGTCGCCGCCGGCGACTCCGACGCCGCGTCGATGACCGAGGCCGTGCGCCGGAGCGCATCGTCCATTCCCTCCGGTCTCGACCCGGACGACGTCGAGGGCGCGGCGCGACTGGCCGACGGCGGCGGCTGGGCGCGTCGCTGGGTCGAGGGCGAGGTGGTACTGCTCGGGAACGCCGCACACGCGTTTCATCCCGCGCTCCCGGTCGGCGCGTCGCTCGCGGTCGGGGACGCCGACGTCCTCGCGGCGGAACTCGCGGCGCGCGACCGGACGGCCGCGCTCCGCCGCTACGAGCGCCGGCGGCGCGAACGAATCGCGCTCCTCGCCCGGCGCGTCGCCGCCGGGGGGTCCCGGTCGTCGCCCTTCCCGGTCGGCGGACTCCCGGGACTCCAGGACATCCGCCGGGGACTCCTCGGGGCGGCCCGCGGAACGGGTCCGGATCCCCTCTCGACGGCCGTCTCCGGGCGTTCGTGATCGCAGCGTCGGCCCACTCTCGTGTCTCAAACCGGCGTTTTAGCTCACGCCGGGGTGTTTATCGCGGAGCGCGTGCCGCCGGTACGGCCGACCTGCTCTCCCCCGCCCCTCCCCGGCGCGTCGCCGCCCGTCGCGCCCCGGACGAGGACCGCACCGCGACGGTCGAGGACCGCCACCTCCGGAACTACGACGCCGACCGCACCTACGAGCCGACGCTCGTCGTGACGAGGCCGGACGGCGGAGTCGTGACGCGACGGACCTACCGGCTTCCGCCGGGCCAGTGCCGGAGCGAGCGCGACCTCGTCGACCCCGGCACGTACGTCGTCCGGGTGCGCCTCGACGACAGTCACGACGCCCGGGCCGTCTGTCGGATCGGCGACGACGTCGACGCGACGGCGCTGGTCGAACCCGGCAACGGGGCCGTCGCCGTCTCCGCGGGACTCCCCCGATGACCGTGGACCGCCGACGCGCCCGGGGGATGCCCGCCGAGCGGTGCTCTACACCCGCCTTGGCGTCCCGTTCGACGAC
Organism: Haloferacaceae archaeon; assembly: GCA_042219325.1. Classification (GTDB taxonomy): domain Archaea; phylum Halobacteriota; class Halobacteria; order Halobacteriales; family Haloferacaceae; genus CAZMLQ01. The sequence continues at coordinate 5,869 of JBDGQA010000080.1, forward strand.
GCCGATCCGGTACACGTCGCGGCGCCGCTCGTGGCCTACCTCGGCGGCCTCGCGGTCCTCTTTCGGCGGTGAGGCCGCGAGGGACGGCGGGCGGTCATCCAGCCGACGACCCCTCCGGGTACTCCCGGTCGAGGAGCATCGAGAAGGTCTTGCGCTCGGCGGTGCGGAGATGCTTGTTGAACGTCGGCTGGGTGACGCCGAGCAGGTCCGCGACCTCCTCGCCGCTGCTCTCTCGCGGCCACTCGAAGTAGCCCGCCGAGTAGGCCGTCTCCAGCGCCTCTAACTGGCGCGGCGTCAGCCGCTCGTCGAGCAGGTCCTGGAGTTCGAGCAGGGTCTGGACGGCCCGCTCGCGCGTCCGCTGGGCGGTCAGTTCCACCTCGGGATGGCGCTCCCGGAATCGTTCGACGAGCGCCCGCACGTCGGCGCCCTGCGGCGCCTCGACGACCAGCCGACCACCCCCGCCGTCGGCGGTCGCTGTCCGGACGACCGCGCCGTGCTCGGCGAAGAACGTCCCGAACCACGATTCCGTCACGACCTCGACGAGGCACGCCTCCCCGTCGGCGCTGACGAGCGTGACCTCCTCGACGCTCCCGTCGGCCCGGGCGACCCCCACGACCCGGTCCGGGTCCGCGCCCTCGACGGTGTAGAAAGTCCCGAGCGACCCCCCCGCCCGGCGCACCGTCCGTTCGAGCGTGACCGCGGCGCCCGTCTCCGCGGCCAGCCGGACGAACCGGAGCCCGCGGTCCCGGACGTCGAACTCGAGTTCCACGGTGGTGTCCGACTCCAGCGCCTCCTGGCGCTCCAGCACCGCGACGGTGTAGCCGACCGAGCGGCCGAGTTCTTCGAGCACCGCCCGCGTCCCCTCGTCGAAGGCCGTCGGGTCGTCGGAGGCGATGGTCACCACCCCGTAGGTCGTGCCCTCGTGGACGATCGGGACGGCGGCGAGCGACTGGTAGCCGGCCCTGAGCGCGGCCGAGCGCCACGCCCCCTGTGCGGTACTGGTCGCCAGGTTCCGGACGGCCCGGACCGTCCCCTCCTCCAGCGCCTCGGCGGCCGGATGCCGCTCGACGCCCGCGCCGTCGCGGCCGGGATCGACGTCGACCGCGACCGCGTCCGTACCGGCCTCGTCGCCGGCGCCGGCCCGCAACGCCAGGCCGTCGCCGGCGGCGGTCGGTTCCGCGATCCACGCGGCCCGGTAGGGCCCGACCGACGTCAGGTGGTCACAGACGGCCGACTCGATGCCGTCCCGGGAGGTCGCCTCGACCGTCGCTCCCTCGATCTCCCGGATGACGGCGTTGAGCCGTTCGAGGTGCTCGGCGCGCTCGCGGTGCTCCTCCAGTTCCGCCTCCCGTCGTTCGAGTTCCCGCCGCCCCTCGACGTGGTTGAGCGCCGCTTCGAGCGTGGCCGCCAGGATCTGGGCCAGTTCGACGGCCTCGGCGTCGAACGCCCGCGACGGCGCCCCGACCAGCATGACGCCGTGGGAGCCCAGCGGCAGGACGAGTTCCGGGTCCGGCACGCCGCCGCCGTATATCGTCCCCCCGTCGGCCTCGACCTCCGAGCGCCGGACCGCCTCCCGGTCGACGAACGACTCCCACGGCACCCCGTCGTCGGGGCCAAAGGACGGCAGGAAGTCGAGCGCCTCCTCCAGCCGACCCGTCTCCGCGACCGGTCTGAGGGCGCCCTCGTCCTCGTCGTAGAGGTGGACGCTCACCACGGGGAAGCCGAGCACCGCCTCGGCCGCGTCGATGGCCCGCTGACTCGCCTCGTGGCGCGATCCCGCCTCGGTCAGTTCCCGGGTCGCCTCGTGGAACGTCTCGAGGGTCCGCTCGCGCTCCTTGCGGTCGGTCACGTCCCGGCTGACGACCACCACCTGCGGCGCGGCGTCCGGCCGGTCGAGCGGGTAGAACTCCGAGCGGACGTGCCGTATCCCCCCGTCGGGCCGCTCGATGCGGTACTCCGTCGTGTACCGGTCCGCCGCGTCCCCCGCCTCGATCTCCGCGACGAGATCGGCGACGAACGTCCGGTAGCCGTCGGCGTCGTCCGGGTGGAGGGTCCCGAAGAAGCCCTCGTCGTAGACCGCCTGGAGTTCCGCGAGGGGACGACCCCATATCTCCTCGTAGCCGGAGCTCAGGTAGTCGGGCGCGGGCGACGGGTCGACCAGTTCGTCGGCGCGCGCCAGGAAGACGGCCTCGTCGATGCGGTCGAGGATGGCCCGGAGGCGGCGCTCGCTCGCCCGGCGCTCGCGCTCGCGGGCCGCCCGATCCAGGGCGGTCGTCGCGTGACGCGCCAGGATGCGGGCGGCGTCGAGGACGACGCCCTCGTACGAGTCGGCCGCCGGGTCGGCCCCCGTCAGCACCCCGTGATCGCCGAGCGGAACCGCGACGGCCCGGTCGAGCGGCGCGTCCTCGCCCGGATCGTAGACGGCCGTCTCGCCGTCGGCCTCGGCGACGCGCTCCGGACCGAACGCCGCCGGCCCGTCGGGCAGGTCCCGCGTCCCGTCGGTCGCGGCGACCGGGTCGAGCCCCCCGTCGGCGGCGACCCCGGCGTCCTCGGCCAGCCAGCAGGCGGCGAGCGGGAGGTCGAGCACCGCCGCGGCCGCCGCCACGGTCGCGTCACCGACCGCCGCCACCGTCTCCGCCTCCTGAATCCGGTCGGTCGATTCGTGGAGTTGCCGGACGATCCGCTCGCGACGCTTGCGCTCGGTGACGTCCCGAACGCTCGCGAGGACGCGCTCCCGCCCCTCGATTTCGACCACCGAGAGGTGGACCGACGAGGTGTAGGTCGTGCCGTCCGCGCGCCGGCCGACCCACTCGAACAGCTGTGGGCCCTCCTCGCGGGCGCGCTCGACCAGGCGCTCGGCCCGCTCGCGGGTGTACTCCGCCCCCGGGCCGGCGACGCGTTCCAGCCCCTCGCCGACGAGGTCCTCGCGGTCGTACCCGGTCAGCTCGCAGTACCGCTGGTTGACGTCGACGATCCGGTGCCCGTCGGGGTCGTGGACGACCAGGCCGTCCGAGACGTTCTCGAAGATGTCGCGGTAGGTCCGCTCTAGCTCCCGTTGCTCGGTGATGTCCTGGACGATGCCGACGACGCGGTCGACCGTCCCGTCGGCGTTCTCGACCGGGTACCGCGTGACCCGCACCCAGCGCGTCTCCCCGTCGCGGCGGAGCCGGTACTCGCCCTCGTAGGAGTCGGCCGGCTCCTCGTCGTCGGCCTCGATGGCCGCGACCATCCGCTCGACGTCCCGCTCGTACCGCTCCCGGTCCTCCGGGTGGGCGGCGTCAGCGAACGACCGGGGATCCTCGTACAGCGAGTCGACCGACCGCCCGTAGACCTCCTCGTAGGCCGGGTTGATGTAGAGAATCTCCGAGTAGTCGGCCCGGGCGAGGTACATGATCTCGTCGATGTGCTCGGCGATGAGGCGGAACCGTCGTTCGCGCTCCTGGAGGCGGTCCTCCAACCGCCTGCGCTCGGTGACGTCACGCCCGATCCCGACGATATGGGTCACCCGCCCGTCGACGACGACCGGCGAGAGCTTCGTCTGCCAGACGGAGGTTCCCGCCGGCAGGTCGAGTTCCTCCTCGTAGGTGATCGTCTCCCCCGCCTCCAGACATCGTCGGTAGTTCGCCTCGGCCTCGGCACCGAGGTCCTCGCCCAGGGCCTCCCGGGGCGTCTTCCCCCGAACCGCCTCGGTCGAGAGACCCGTCTTCTCCTCGTGGGCGGCGTTGAGGCGGCGGAAGGCGAGCGTGGCGTCGGCCGCCGTGGTCTCGTCGCCCCCTCCGTCGCCGTCCGGACCGTCGCTCGCGGCCCCGCCCCCCGCGTCGTCCCGCTCGACGTCGAGCAGGAAGAGGGCGTCACGCGCGTTCTCGAAGACGGCCTCGTACTCGCTATTGAGCCGCCGTAGCTCCTGTTCCTGGCGCTTTCGCTCCGTGATGTCGCGGAAGTTCGCCATCGTCGCCGGCGCGCCGTCGTGGGTGATCCGCGAGACGGCCAGTTCGACGTCCACCCGGTCGCCGTCGGGAGTCTGCAGTTGGATGTCGTAGTTCCGCGGCGGGCGCTCGCCGGCCACCCGCTGCTCGTACCGCTCGCGCACGAGGTCCCGGTACTCGGGAGCCATCACCTCGTAGAAGGGCCGCCCGAGCAGGTCCTCGCGCGGGCGGCCGGTGAGGTCGCAGAACCGGTCGTTGACGAACGCGTACGCGCCGTCCTGGACGACGACGATGCCGTCGTGGCTCTGCTCGACGAGCCGCGCGTACTTCTCCCCCTCCTCCGTGCGCTCGTGCTCCAGGCGCTTGCGCTCGGTGACGTCCGTCGCGACGCTCACGAACCGCTCGACTGCTCCGTCCCCGTCGTCCACCGGGCGTCGCTCGACCGCGACCCAGCGCGTATCGCCGGTCCCGTCGCGCCCATCGCCCGCGCCGTCGTCCCCGGATCGAAGCCGGTACTCGCCCGCGTAGACGTCCCGCGTCTCGCCGCGTTCGGCGTCCGCGAGCAACCCCTCCAGGTCCGCCCGGAAGGCCGCCCGGTCGTCGGGGTGGATCGCGTCCAGAATCGACCACGGCCGGTCGTACAGCGTCTCGACGGGCCGGCCGTAGACGTCCTCGTACGCGGGGGTGGCGTACTCGACCGCGGAGAAGTCCGCGGCGGCGACGAGGATGGCCTCGCTCGTGTGGTCGGTGACCAGGTCGAACCGCTCCTCCGTGCGGCGGAGGGCCCGAAGCCGGTCACCGGTCACGTCGCCCATAGGACCGTGTCACGACCGGCGCGGAAGTATATTCCCCCGCCGTTCCCCGTCCCGGCACCACGTCTCTCGCCGTTCCCCCGCCGTCGCAGGCGTCGCCTCCCGCACCGCTCCACCGCCGTCGCTGAACCGATCCGTACCGGTCGTCCCGTCCCGACCGCGTCCGGTCATCAACGTGTATAGCCCCCGCGTCCGTGACCCGTTACACATCTATCCGGGCGACTTCTGTAGACGGGTCGCCAAAGGACGGTCGTGATGCGACACCGGTTCCCGCTTCGACCGACCGCGCCGACGGTCCACCGCTGCCCCTCCCGCCACGCCCTTCCCGACGGTGCCGCGCGGCGCGCCCGCCGGGGGCGGTCCGCGTGACGGCCGCACAGCAGACGGACGTTCGTTCGATGTATCCCCGCGGCGGGCGGGACGGACGCGTCCCGCGTCCGCTCGGCTGGCGGGCGGTGCTCGCCGTCGCGGCCCTCGCGGCGACGGTGCCGGCGGTCCTGTGGGCCGCGTCCGTCCCCCTCGTCGGTGCGGCGTTCCTCGCGGCCCTCGCGGTCGCAGCGGCGGGTGCGCGCCGTCTCCCGTCCCGCCGCAGCCGCCGTTCCGGGCGCCTCCGTGGCGCCCCCGACGGCCCCCGCGGGCCGACGTGACCCGCTCGGGCCGCGCCCGTCCCGGTTCAGCCGCCGTCCGCGCCGCCCCGGGCGTCCCCCTCGTCACCGCGAACCACGTCGTGTGGCGCGAGCGGGCCGTGGTCGGGACAGACGCCGCCGATGCCGCTCGGACTGAGACAGCAGTGCCGTAGCGACGTCGCCACGAGCCCCTTCGTCACCCTGGCGCCACAGCGCCGACACCGGAGCGTCTCGTCCGACACGCGCCGCGGTAGGACGCGGCCGCGGATAACTGCTGTGTCCCCGTCGCTCGCGCTCCGACCGCCGCGGGGCCGACGACCGTCCGCCCCGACCTCCGTCGCCCGGCGGACGGACTTTTGCCCGTCGAGGCCGAACGTTCGCGCGCATGTCCGAGTCCGAGTCCGACTTCGAACTCGTCACGTGTGCCCAGTGTGGCGAGGAGTTCGCGGCCTACCCGGACGCCAACGCGGCGCAGACGGAGTTCTGTAGCCCCGCCTGTGCCCTCGCGGCCGGGGAGGACTGACGGGCACAGCGCGGCCCGGATCGGGGATAATAACGTACACAGCGCGGCCCGGATCGGGGATAATATAACGTATCGTCGACCCCAGCGCCCCCTATGGGCTCGATTCCCGACGACTACCTGGACCTGTTCGAGAAACCGACGTTCGCTCACCTGGCGACGCTGTTGCCGGACGGGGCCCCACACGTGACGCCGGTGTGGATCGACCACGATCCGGACGCCGACCGCCTGCTGGTGAACACGGAACGCGACCGCCGCAAGGAGAAGAACGTCCGGAAGGACCCGCGGGTCGGCGTCAGCATGACCGACCCGGACAACCCGTACCGGATGCTCTCCGTGACGGGGGAGGTCGACGGGATAACCACCGAGGGGGCGCGCGACCACATCGACCAGCTGGCGAAGCGATACATGGGCGAGGACGAGTACCCCAACCCGATCCAGACCGAACGGGTCGTCCTCTCGATCAGGCCGGACGGCGTCAGACGGATGGAAGGGTAATCGAGCCGGCACCGAGGTGACGTCGGGGCGGTCGGCGGCCGCTGCGTCGACCGCCCGGCGCTTCGTCCCGCTCTCACCGGCAACTACGTTTATATAGAAGGGTCTCGATGGCGCTTGCTACGGATGAGGGGGCAGACAGGGACAGTTCTCGTGGCCGCCGCCGACTCGACCGCCGCCGACATCGCGTCGGCGCTCCGACCGCGCTACACCGTTCGTGTGGTCGGCGACGATGCCCGTTGCCGGGTCGACGGCGGGGTGGACGTCGCCCTGCTCGACCGACGGGCGCCGACCCGTTCGGACGAAGCGCTCGCGGCGCTCCGGGAGCGCGGTGTCGACTGCCGCGTGGTGATAGTGACCGCCGACGAACCGGACGACGCCGAGGGGCTACCGTTCGACGCCTACGTGGTGGCACCGGTCGCGGCCGACGACCTCCGGGCGCTCGTCGACCGCCTCCGCCGTCGCGCCGACTGCCGGGAACGCGTGCAGGAACTCTACTCGCTGGCGGCCGAGCGTGCCGCCCTCGTCGCCGCCGGGGAGGACTCCCCCCGGTTCGAGGCGCTCCAGGAGCGGATCGAGCGCCTCGACGACGAACTCGGCGAGGCCGTCCGGACCCTCGACGCCCGCGAGGCGTTCGAGACCGCGCTCGGTACCGCCGACCGGGGCGGTCACCCGCGACTGACGGGAGCGGGGGCTCCGTTCGATTTTTGAGCGTCGACGGCGTATGACCGATGGGTGGTGAACCGTGCCGCTGGTTCCGCACTACCCGACCGACGAACCGGACCGCGAGCGGCGCGCTCCGGACCTCGGCGAGGTCGTCGATCGGATCCTGAACGACGACGACCCGCGTCCGGTCGTCGACGCCCGCTGACGCGGCGCCGGACGCCGCCCTCGCGGTCCCGAACCGTCCGTGCCGTCGAGACGGGTTAGTTTCACTTTCACTCCGCTAGGCCGGGGTACAAGCGGGTCGGGCCCGTGATCCCACACATGGGCACCAGCACCACCGCGGCCGATCCCTGTACCGTTCGCGACCGGCGTCGCGTCGACGTGAGCGACCTCCGGGCCGAGGGGGTCGCGGCCTACGCCCGCCACCAGCCCGGCACGGAGTTCTACCTGGAGCGGCGCGGCGACCGGACGTATCTCGTGGCGGCCGACCGATAGCGCCG
>JBDGQA010000018.1:0-13275 GCA_042219325.1 Haloferacaceae archaeon
GGACGCCATCGCGCTGGTTGATCAGCCGTGCCAGGGTAAAGAGGAGGTCCGAGAGCCGGTTGAGATAGACGACGGCCTCGTCGTTGATCGACTCGGACGCGGCGAGCGCGACGGCGCGGCGCTCGGCCCGCCGAACGACCGCCCGGGCGTGGTGGAGTCGGGCCCCGACGTCGCTCCCTCCCGGGAGGACGAAGTGGTCGAGCGGCTCGAGTTCGGCGTCGGCCTCGTCGATCATCTCCTCGGCCTCGTCCACGTGCTCCTCGCGCAGGACGGGGGCGTCGTCGTCGGGCTCCGGGTTGGCGAAGTCCGCCTGGATCACGAAGAGGTGGTTCTGGACGCGCTCCAGGGTCTCGTCCACGTCGTCGTAGCCCGTCGGCCGGACGGTGCCGACGAGGGCGTTCGCCTCGTCGACGGTCCCGTAGGCCTCGATGCGGTCGCTCGTCTTCGCGACGCGGGAGGTGTCCCGCAGGTCCGTCATCCCCTCGTCGCCGCGGCCGGTGTATATCTTCATGCCAGGGTGGTCTCGACGTAGTCGACGATGTTGTCGCTTTCGGGCATCGTGACGCCGCGCTCCTCGTCGACGAGGACGGGCACGGCCCGCTGGCCGCTGACGCGCTTTACCTCGTCGCGCTCGGAGTGTAGCCCCTCGACCCACCGGGTGTCGTAGTCGACCCCGTGGGCCGCGAGCGCGTCGTGGACCTTCTCGCAGTGCGGACAGCCGTCGAGCGCGTACAGCGTGAGCGCCATGGGCGGCGTACGGCTGGCGTCGGGAAGTAACTTTCCGGGACGCGGCGAGGACCGCCGGCGGAACGTTGAAACGACCGGCGCCGGAGGGAACGGCATGACCGCGACCGGGGCGATAGAGACCTTCCGCCACGCCCTGAAGAGCGTCGTCGAGGAGATGGGCGTCACCCTCCAGCGGACCGCCTACTCGACGAACATCAAGATCCGCCGCGACCACACCTGCGCGCTGTTCGACGCCGACCTCCGCCACGTCGCGCAACACGACGTCGCGCCCCAGCACGTCGGCTCGCTCGTCTCCGTCGTCCCGCGGAACGTCCGCAGTCTGGATCGGTCCCTCGACCCTGGCGACGGCCTCCTGATCAACGACCCGTACCGCGGCGCGGTCCATCTCCCCGACGTGATGCTGATCTCGCCGTGCTACCACGGGGGCGACCTGGTCGGGTACGCGGCGAACTCCGCCCACCACGTCGACATCGGCGGCGGGACGCCCGGCGGCATCCCGAACGACTCGACCGAGCTGTACGCGGAGGGCGTCGTGATCCCGGGGATCCACGCGGTCGAAGACTGGGAATACCGCGACGAGGTCCTGGAGTTCCTTCTGCGAAACGTCCGCGAACCGGAGATGCGCCGCGGCGACTACCGGGCGCAACTCGGCGCCAACCGCATCGGCGAGCAGCGGTTCGCGGCGCTCCACGACCGCTACGGGGCGAGCGCGGTCGGTGACAGGCTCGACGACCTGCTCGACTACACCGAGCGGCGGGTCCGCGCGGCCATCGACGACCTGCCCGACGGACGGTACGAGGCCGAGGACCGGATGGACGGCGACGGGATCACCGACGCCCCGGTGCGGCTGGCGCTCGCGGTGGCGGTCGACGGCGACGAGTTGACGCTCGACTACACGGGCACGGCCGACCAGAACCGCGGCCCGCTCAACTGCACGCCGGCGATGGCCTTCGCGGGCGCGATGGCGGTCGTGATGGCGTTCCTCGGCGGCGACCTCCCGAAGAACGACGGCTTCTACCGGCCGGTCGAGACGATCACACCCGAGGGGACGATGGTCAACCCGGTCGACGACGCCCCGGTCGCTGGCGGGTGGGAGATCGCCATGCGCGCCGGCGACCTCGTGACGAAGGCGCTCGCCGAGGCGGTGCCGGACGAGACGATCGCGGCCACGAAGGGCATCGTCTGCAACGTCGCGTTCGGGGGACGGGACCCGAGGGGGGAGGGGAGCGGGGCAGAAAGAGGGGAAGGGGGAAGGGGGAAGGACAAGTACGTCTACTACGAGACGGTCGCGGGCGGGTACGGCGGCCGGAAGGAGAAAGACGGGATGGACGCCGTCCAGACCCACTTCCAGAACACCGCCAACAGTCCCATCGAGGAACTGGAGCGCGAGGTGCCGGTGTACGTTCGCCGGTACGAACTGATCGAGGACTCGGCGGGCGCCGGCCGCCGTCGCGGCGGCCTCGGGGTGCGCCGCGACTACGACTTCTACGGCGAGGACGCCACCTTTTCGCTCCTCACCGACCGCACCGAGTCGGCGCCGTGGGGGCTGTTCGGCGGCCACGACGCGGACCCGGCGGAGTTCCTGCTCGACCCCGGCACCGCGGACGAGCGACCGCTGGGATCGAAGTCGACGACGGCCCTCGCGCCCGACGACGTGGTGAGCCTGCGAACGCCCGGCGGCGGCGGGTACGGCGACCCCCTCGACCGGGACCCGGAACGCGTCCGGGACGACGTGCGCGACGGCAAGGTGAGCGCGGCGGCCGCGCGGGCGGAGTACGGGGTGGTGATGGAGGACGGGAAGGTCGACCGCGCGGCGACCGAGACACGGCGGGCGGCGATGCGGGAGGATGACGGAGACGCCGGGGGAGCGGACGAGGCGGACGACGAACCGGCCGGGACGGGCGAGGAGAGCGACAGGGCGGACGGAGCGGACGACGAACCGGCCGGGACGGGCGAGGAGAGCGACAGGGCGGACGGGGCGACGGACGGGGAGGCCGACCGATGAGCGTCCGAATCGGGATCGACACGGGCGGGACGTTCACCGACGTGGTCCACTACGACCCGGCGACGGGCGAGGTGACCGTCACGAAGACCCCCTCGACCCCGGCGGCGTTCGAGGAGGGCGTACTGACGGGGCTGGACGAGGTGCTCGACGCGACCGGGACCGATCCCGGCGACGTGGCGTTCCTGAGCCACGGGACGACCGTGGGAACGAACGCCGTGCTGGAGGGCGAGACGCCGGACCTCGGCCTGATCACGAACGAGGGACTGGAGGACGTCCTGGCCATCGGCGATCAGACCCGGCCGGACCTCTACGACCTCCAGACCGAGAAGCCGCCGGTCCTGATCCCCCGGCGGCGCCGCCTGGGCGTCGCGGGTCGACTCGACCACGCCGGCGAGGAGGTCGAACCGCTCGACGAGGCCGGCGCCCGCCGCGCTGCCCGGCGCCTCGCGGACGCGGACGTCGAGTCGGTCGTGGTGGCGACGCTCTTCGCGCACCTGAACGACGACCACGAGCGGCGGGTTGGCGCGGCCATCGAGCGCGAGACCGACCTCGACTACGCGCTCTCGTCGGCGGTCTACCCCGAGCCCCGCGAGTACGACCGCACGGTGACGACGGTGCTCAACGAGGCGGTGAAGGTGACGATACGCGACTACCTTGACCGCCTGACGGAGGGGGTCGTGGAGCGGGGGATCGAGGCCCCCCTGTCCGTGATGCACTCGGGGGGCGGCGTGTTCGGTCCCAGGGAGGCGATTCGTGCGGCGCTCCGGACGGTCCTGTCCGGCCCGGCCGCCGGCGCCGTGGCGGCCCGCGAGACCGCGGACGCCGAGGGGCGCTCCGACGCGGTCGGCCTGGACATGGGCGGGACGAGCGCCGACGTCTCCCTCGTCGAGAACGGCGACCTCGTCCGGACGACCGAGGGCGAACTGAACGACCTCCCGGTCAAGGTGCCGCTCATCGACGTCAACACCGTCGGTGCCGGCGGTGGATCGGTCGCGTGGATCGACGACGCCGGCGGGCTTCGGGTGGGACCGCGCTCGGCCGGCGCCGACCCCGGACCCGTCTGCTACGGACGGGGCGGGGAGGAGCCGACGGTGACCGACGCCGCCCTCGTCCTCGGGCGGATCGACCCCGGGAACTTCCTCGACGACCCGGCCCCCGAGGCGGCCCACGCCGCCGTTCGGGAGCGGCTGGCCGCCCCCCTCGGCGTCTCGCCGGAGGAGGCGGCCCTCTCGGTCGTCCGGGTGGCCACCGCGAAGATGGCCCGCGAGATCCGCCGCGTCACGGTCGAGCGCGGGCGCGACCCCGGGTCGTTCGCGCTGGTCGCGTTCGGCGGCGCGGGCCCGATGACGGCCGCCGCCGTCGCCGACGAGATGGGGATCGGATCGGTGCTGCTCCCGACCGATCCCGGCGTCCTCTCGGCCCGCGGCCTCCTGCTCGCCGACGTGCGGATGGACGAGTCGCGGGCGGTCGCCGGGAACGGGACCGGCGGCGCGGGCACGACGGCGCTCGACGAGGCCCGCTCGGCCCTGCTCGAACGCTTCCGCGAACAGGGGTTCGACCCCGGGACGGTCGAGGTGGCGGCGAGCGTCGACGCGCGCTACCGCGGCCAGTCCTACGAGGTGACGGTACCGGTGCCGGAGGGGGAGTTCACCGACGCCGCGCGGGCGGCGGCCGTCGAGCGGTTCCACGGGGAACACGCCCGGCGCTACGGTCACGCGATGCGCGACGAACCCGTCGAGTTCGTGACCGTCCGCGTCTCGGGGACCGTCCCGACGGAGCCGCTGGACGCGCCCGTCGCCGGGGGAACGGGCGAGGCGCGGATCGGACGGCGCGACGTCTACTTCGCGGACGAGGGATACGTCGAGACGGCGGTCTACGACCGCGCCGGACTGGCCCCGGGCGACGAGTTCGAGGGCCCAGCGATCCTCGAAGAGCCCAGTGCGACCGCCGTGGTGCCGCCGGGCGCGATCGCGACCGTCACCGACCGGGGGACCGTGGCACTCCGGCTCAACGGGTAGGCGCCGGCGTCCGACGCCTCCGCGGCGCGTCGGTCGAACCGCTCCTCGACCGCCTCGATGCGCCGCACGATTTCGATCCCGGCCTCGCCCTTCCCGGTGAGGCGTCGGATGTCGACGGTGGGCTCGTGTCCGGGACCGTCCGGGAGACGGGAGTTTCGACCGGCGGACGAGACGATCAAGGGATTGGCGGGCGCCCTGGCTGGACCGCCCGGGATCGCAGTCGGAACTCACCAACACGATGCTCACGGTCCGCAGGCGGCTGCCCGTCCAGTTGGCGGTCGGAACCGCGGCGTTCGCCCTCCGGGAACGCCTCGACCGCGCCCTCCTCGGTGTGGCCGAGTCGGGGGTGCTGGACGACCGCCGCTGACCGCGCACCGCCCATCGGTCGGCCGGTTCGCCGAGCGTGGCCAGTTGGCCGCCGTCCGGACCGAGCGCCGTTTGTATATCGCGCCATGCGGTGTACGGTCGCGACGCGTCACGGTAGGAGACGGCAGCGACCGGCGACACGTTCAACACCGGTCCGACGCGACGGACGGGCATGGGCCTCGAACTCGAACACCGGTGTCCGGAGTGCGGGACGACCCGAACGCACTACCGGACGGCGAGTACGCGCCTCGCGCTCGGGAAGAAGACGAAGTGGCGCTGTCCCGAGTGCGGACACGGGTTCATCCGGATCGGCGACGACATCGAGACCACCGCCTGAGTCCCCGGGCCGACTCGCGACACGACCACACGGAGGTCGTCCCCGGCCCGATCCGGAGCGACACCGCGCTCGTGACACCGGCCGCTCGTCCGTCGGGTCCCCGACGATAGCACCGCGCCGTCTCCAGGTTCGGTCGGAGAGAACGGCGGGAGGTATATCGTATGTCGCGATAGGAAATCCGTCGCCGGGGGAAAACGTCGCCGCCCGCGACGGGATCAATCGCCGGGCATCGTGGACGTGCAGTCGTCGGAAGGCGACTCCCCCGCCGTCGCCCGCGTCGCCGTCGCCTTGAACGAGGCGACGACCGCCGTCCCGGGGCCGAGGTCCAGTCGCCGTCTGCTGGCCTCCGTCACCAGCGCGAACAGGGGGTCGTCCGCCCCCACGTCGACCGTCACGTGGGAGACGGCCTCGCCGCGTTCGAGCGCGACGACGTGCCCCTCGAACCGGTTGCGGGCGCTCGTCGCGCCGTCGGCGGGGCTGTCCCCCGGTGCATGGAGCGTCACCGCGTCCGCTCGGATGCTCACTTGGACCGCGTCACCCTCCGGCGGGACGATGGCGCGGATCGGACCCGCGTCCGTCCGGACCGTCCCGAGCTCCCCCGACCGCTCCTCGACGACCCCCGCCAGAACGGCCTCGGAGGTCTCCGCGACCGACGTGTATCCCGCACGGAGCCGGTCGAACCGGGCGATCAGCTCCCGTGCGCGGTCGGTGAGCGCGCTCCCGCCGCCGCCGGACCCGCCGCGCTGTCGCTCGACGAGCGGGCCGAATCCCTCCTCCAGCACCGTCAGCCGCCCGTGGGCGCGCGAGTACGACCGCCCGAGTTCGGCGGCGGCCCGGTTGAGCGACCCCGTGCCGTCGATCTCCCGCAGCAGCGCGGCGTCCCGCTCGGTGAACGCCACGTCGTCCGCCCGGAGTCGCGCCTCGAAATCGGCGTCCATGTCGCCTCCACGGCGATGACGGGCAAAACAGTTATGCCGTGATCGACACAACGGCGTTGTATCGATGGCAGAACAACGAACCCGGCGTGCGTTCCTGGCGGGGGGCGCGACCGCGGCCGCCATCGGGCTGGCGGGCTGTACCGGGAGCGGGGCCAAATCCGGGGGCGGTGACGGGGAGAGTCCCGAGGGAGGGACGGCGAATCCCGCGGGAACGCCGACGGCGGACTCGATGACGATTTTCCACGCGGGCTCGCTCGCGCCCCCGTTCGGCGCCGCCGAGCCGACGTTCGAGGACGAGTACGGGGTCGACGTCACGCGGGAGGCGAAGGGATCGGTCGCCTCGACCCAGAAAATCACCCAGCAGGGCCGGTCGGCCGACATACTCGGGGTCTCGGACTTCCGGCTCATCCGGGATCGGGTCCTCCCCGACTACGGCGACTGGTACGCCGTCTTCACGACGAACTCGATGGCCATCCAGTACCGGGAGGACTCGCCGGGCGCGGCCGACATCTCCAGGGACAACTGGTGGGAGGTGCTCGCCCGCGACGGCGTCACCATCGGCCACGCCGACCCGGCGGTCGACCCCGGCGGCTACCGGGCGGTGATGAGCCAGCAACTCGGCAAGGTGACGTTCCACGGCTCCCGCCTCTACGACGAGGCGACCTACCGGAACCTCCGCGAGAACTCCACGGTCCCGACGGGGACGGAGACGAACCTCGAGGGACAGCTCGAGTCGGGCGAACTGGACTACGTCTTCTACTACCAGTCCATCGCGGCGACGTCGGGGCTGCCGTTCGTCGACCTCCAGCCCGAGGTCGACCTCTCGCGGGCGACGAGCGAGTACGCCCGCCATTACGCGACGGCGGAGGTCGAAACCGACAGCGGGACCTTCACCGGCGCACCGATCGCGTACGGGATGACCGTGCCGAGCGTCGCCGAGGCGCCCGGCCGCGGCGCCCAGTGGGTCGAGTACTTCGCGACCGATCCCGGCCGGGCGATCCTGGAAGAACAGGGTCTCGTTCCGGTCGACCCCGTCGTCGTGCCGGCAAGCGCCGAGAACGCGGTCCCGGAGCGCGTGACGAACGTCGCCACCGCGCAGTCCAGCCTCGGGCCGCTGGAGCTGTAGCGGGCGGGGCGTTTCCACAACGGTATCCCATGCGCGACCGAACCTGTACCACTCACCATGGCGACCGGGACTGACGGACGGGTCGGCGGCCGTCTCGGCCGGGCGCCGCTGGTCGCGGCGTTCGTCGTCGGTCAGGCGCTGGCGTTCGCCGCCGCCTACGCGGTCGGCCGGCCGACGTGGTACGCGTACTTCGCGGTCGGCAGTGCGGCCGTCATCGCCTACGCCCTCGACGGGTCGTCGTTCACCGTCGCGACGGCGACCGCCGGCAGCCTCCTCCTCGTCGCGCTCGGCCTCCCACTGTTCATGTTCGTCGCGAGACAGACCCCGGCGCTGGTCGTCGAGAAGGCCCTGGCTCCGGAGGTCCACCGGGTGCTCTATCTCGGCGTGTACGGCCCGCTGCTGGCGGCCCTGCTCAGCCTCCTGCTCGGCGTCCCGCTGGCGCACCGGCTCGCGGCGGGCTTTCCCGGCCAGCCGCTCGTCGAGAGCCTCGTCGACCTCCCCCTCGTCGTGCCCCACTCGGTCGCGGGCATCATCGTCCTGTTCGGCTTCGGGCGGGGCGGAGCCTTCCCCCGGATTTCGGTGCTCGGCACGATGGTCGGGATGGTGCTGGCGATGACCTTCGTCTCGGCCCCGTACGCGGTGAACGCGGCGCGGGAGGCGTTCGAGGCCATCGACGACCGCCTGGAGTACGCCTCCCGGGTCCACGGCGCCGACGAGTGGGAGACGTTCCGGCGCGTGACCGGGCCGCTCGCGGTCCGGGGCGCCATCACCGGGGGCGTCCTCGCGTGGGCCCGGGCCGTCTCGGAGTTCGGCGCCGTCGCCGTCGTCGCGTACTCCGTGCAGTTCTTCTACCCCGTCGCGGGGGAGACGGTGACGGCCCAGCACGCGCCCGTGTTCGTCTACAACACGTACCTCCAGGGCGGCCTCGAGGAGAGCGGCGCGGTCGCGTTCCTCCTGCTCGCCGTGTCGGCAGTCCTCTTTCTCGTCGTGCGGTACCTGACCGACGACGGATCGGCCGGAGGGGTAGTGTGACGGGGCTCCACGCGGACGTCACGGCGACGTTCACCGCCGACGGCGCCGACGCGTTCACCGTCGACGCCGCGTTCGACGTCGACCCGGACGAGAGCCTCGTCGTCCTCGGCCCGAGCGGAAGCGGCAAGACGCTGCTGCTGGAGACGGTTGCGGGCTTTCACTCCCACGACGGCGTCGTGACCTCCGACGGGCGGCGGCTACACGACCGTCCCCCCGAGGAACGCGGCTTCGGCTTCGTCTTCCAGGATTACGCGCTGTTCCCGCACATGACCGTCCGCGCGAACGTCGAGTACGGGACGCGGTACCACGACGAGACGCGCGACACCGACGCGCTGCTCGAGGCGCTGGGCGTCTCGCACCTCGCCGGCCGATCCCCCCCGACGCTGTCCGGCGGCGAGAAACAGCGCGTCGCGCTCGCCCGCGCGATCGCGATCGATCCGGCCGTGATGTTGCTCGACGAGCCGCTGGCGGCGCTGGACGTTCCGACGCGGCAGGCCCTCCGGGACGATCTGGCGGACGTACTCGCCGACGTGACCGCGGTGTACGTGACGCACAACCGAACGACTGCGCGCGCGCTGGCCGACCGGATCGCCGTGATGTGGGACGGCCGGATCGTCCAGCGGGGGCCGCCGGACGAGGTGTTCGAGCGGCCGGCGTCGCCGACGGTCGCGGCGTTCACCGGGGCGAACGCGATCGACCTGTCGGCGGCCCCGTCGCTGGGGGCCGCGCTCGACGGCGACGCCGACGGCCACGTCGCGATCCGGCCGGAGGCGGTCACCATCGGCGGGGACGGCGACGTCCCGGCGACGGTCGAGCGGGTCGTCCGGGAGGAGGCCACCAGCCGCGTGACGCTGTCGTTCGACGACGTGATCGTCGAGGCGTTCAGCGACGACCCGCCGCGCGTGGGCAGCGAGGTCCGGGTGACGTTCCCCCGCGCCGCGCTGCACCGCTGTTGAGGGACCTTCCCTCCCGGTCGCGCTCGGGCACGTAGGATAACTCCAGAGCACCACCCGGAGGCCGACCGGTCACGACGGGGGAGCGCCACCTGAGGGACGACCGGCCACGACCGCGAATGGAGGAGCGAGAGCGAACACAGGTGGTTCGGCGTGACCCGACGGCGCGAGGCGGGAACCCGTCGCCGAGGCACGGTTTAGATACGGCTAATTATTTTCTTCCTACCGCCAAACTTATGAGTTTCATGCGATTACGGTAGCCTATCGAGCCGACCGCGGACGGTCGGCGGAAGACACACATGCCAACGGACTACGAGCGAGCGGCGGAGGTGACACAGTCCCTCGAGGAACGGCTCCTCGACGGGCTCGACGTATCGATGGACCGTCGAACCGTCCTGGGCGGTCTCGGGGTCGCCGGGAGCGCCGCCCTGGGACTCGGGAGCACCAGGGCCGGGGCGACGTCGGCGGGCCACGACGACGACCACGGGAACTTCGGGGCGGTCGACGAGTACCGCAACACCGACTTCGACCCCCACGAATTCCTGACGGCGTTCAACACGGGGAAGGGCGGGCAGGAGAACGTTCCCCAGCGGGTGTACGAGGAGAACGGCCAGCGGGTGCGGGAGTTCGAGTTCACCGCGGTGGACACGACGATCACCATCGCACCGGGCGTCGAGTTCGCGGCGTGGGCCTACAACGGGCAGGTGCCGGGCCCGACCATCCGCGCCGTCGAGGGCGACCTGATCCGGGTGAAGTTCACGAACCTCGGCCGGCACGCACACACGATCCACCCGCACCTGAAGAACCTCAACCCGCGGATGGACGGCATCCCCCAGAACGGCCCCGGCGTGCTCGACACCGACGAGTCGTTCACGTACGAGTGGAAGGCCCAGCCGGCGGGGGTCCACCTGTATCACTGCCACTCGCTCCCGCTCAAGGAGCACCTCCACCGCGGCCTGTACGGGGCCATGATCGTCGACCCGGACCCGAACCGGGTGCGGGCGAACCCCCGGGACTACGTCAACTACCAGGGCCCGATGACGAACGAGTACCGCGAGTACCTCGTCGAGCAGGCCAAGCGCCGGAACCACGAGTACCCCGAGAGCGACGCCGTCAACGAGATGGTGATCGTGATGAACTCCTTCGACACCAACTTCGACGGCGGCAACGAGGTGTACGCCGCGAACACCCGCGCGTTCGCCTACGGCGTCGGCGAGACCGACGGGGAGGGCAACTGGCAGGCCGGGGAGACCAAACACCCGATACGGATCGACCGGAACGAACCACAGCGGGTGTACCTGGTCAACGCGACGGAGTTCGACCTCATCAACTCCTTTCACACCCACTCGCAGTTCTTCGACTACTACGACCACGGCACGACGCTCCAGCCGACCCACAGGACCATCGACACCATCATGCAGTGTCAGGCCCAGCGCGGCATCCTCGAGTTCGACTACGCCGACCACCAGCCCGGGCTGTACATGTTCCACGCCCACCAGTCCGAGTTCGCGGAACTCGGCTGGATGAGCTTCTTCGAGGTGGTCTGAATGACGGACGACACCCCCGACACGACGGCCGACGGCGGCGTCGCGACCGGCGAGGCGGCGCGACCGTTCGGAATGCCCCGCTGGATGGCCGCCCTGGTCCCGGTCGTCCTGCTGGCACTCGTGCTCGGCGCGTTCGCGGTGACCTCGCCGCTGGCGGGGGTCCAGAGCGGAACGCCGCTCCCGGACGTGACCGTCACGCACGCGACGATGCCGAACGACGAGACAGTGATCCTCCACGTCACCAACAACGGCCCGCGGGCGGTCACGGTATCGCAGGTGCTCGTCGACGAGGCCTACTGGAACTTCCAGATCCGGGGGAGCGGCGGCGACCGGACCCTGGCGCCGATGGAGAGCGCGCGGATCGTGATTCCCTACCACTGGAACCCCGGGTGGGACCTCGAAGTCGCGCTCGTGCTGTCCGACGGCGCGACGTTCCACCACACCATCGTCGCCCCGAGCCAGACGCCGGGCCTGAGCCTCGACCTCCTCTGGACGCTCGCGCTCATCGGCCTGTTCGTCGGGGTGATCCCCGTCGCACTCGGCATGCTGTGGTTCCCCTACATACAGTCGATGAGCGACCGGTGGCTGCACGCGGTCCTGCTGTTCGCCGCCGGCCTGCTCGGCTTCCTCGCGGTCGACGCCGGCTTCGAGGCGTTCGAACTCGCCGACCGGGTCCCCGGCGCGTTCGAGGGCACGGCGCTCGTGGTGCTCGGCATCCTCGGCGCGCTCCTGCTCGTCCAGGCGGTGAGTTCGTGGCGCGAGGGTCGCGCGGCGGAGGGCGACGCGCGGGCGAGCAGCGGCCTCTGGGTCGCCTACCTCGTCGCGCTCGGCATCGGCCTCCACAACCTCGCGGAGGGGCTCGCCATCGGGAGTTCCTTCGCGCTCGGGCGGGTCTCGCTCGGCGCGTTCCTCGTGATCGGGTTCATGCTCCACAACGTCACCGAGGGACCGGCGGTCGTCGCGCCGATGGCGCGCGGGGAGCGGCCCGCCGCGAAGCACTTCGTGGCGCTTGGCGCACTCGCCGGCGGTCCCGTGATCCTCGGCGGCTGGCTCGGCGGCCTCGCCTACTCCCCGACCATCGGGGCGTTCTTCCTGGCGCTGGGCGTCGGGGCGATCCTCCAGGTCGACTGGGAGATCGCGCGGATGGTCCGGGACGCGGGCGGGCGCGTGGCGAGCGCCACGAACCTGCTCGCGTTCCTCGCCGGCTTCGGGATCATGTACGCGACCGACCTCCTCGTGGCGCTCTGATCGACCCGTGAACCGAGACCTCCCGCCCGACCGGTGTGACCGACGGACTGCCCTGCGGTACGGGGGCGCGGCGCTCCTCGCCCTCCCGACCGCTGGCTGTGTGACCGAGGGGTCGTCCACGCCCACGGTGGAGATGGCGGAGGGCTTCGCGTTCGTCCCGGAGACGGTGACGGTGACGTCCGGGGCGACGGTGCGGTGGGAGAACGAAAGCGAGGTCAGCCACACGGTGACGGCCTACGGGGAGCGGATTCCGGACGACGCCGAATACTTCGCGAGCGGCGGGTTCGACTCGGAGCGCGCCGCGCGAAACCACGTGACCGGCGGGCTAGTCGGCCCGGGCGGGAGCTACGAGCACACGTTCATGCAGTCCGGCACGTACGAGTACTTCTGCACCCCCCACGAGGGGTCGGGGATGGTCGGGAGCGTCCGGGTGAAATAGGGGCCGGCGGGCGACCGCCCGTCGACGAGTTCCCGCGCCGACCGGCCGTCACGCCGTCGCGTCCGGCCGTCACTCCGCGTCGCCGGTCCCGGCGTCGACGTCGTCGAGCGCCCGCCAGGAGAGCCGCGGGTTGCGCGCGGCGCTCGCCTGATCGATCCGGCGGGCAGTCGTGCGGTGGGGGGCGTCGGCGATCGTGTCGCTGTCCTCGCTCGCGACGGCGTCGAAGGCGTCCGCGAGGTCGTCGAGCGAGGCCTTGTTCTCGGCCTCGGTCGGTTCCGTGAGCATCGCCTCCGGGACGAACTCGGGCCACTTGGTCGTCGGCGGGTGGACGCCGTGGTCGAGCATCCGCTTTGCCACGTCGGCGGCGTCCAGGTCGCCGGCCGTCGCCGCGAACTCGTGGTGGAAGGGGCCGTAGGGCACCTCGAAATCGAGCCGCTCGGCCAGGTAGTTGGCGTTGAGCACCGCCTTCGCGCTCGCGTCGCGCAGGCCCTCGTCGCCGAGGCGGGCGATGTAGGCGTA
>JBDGQA010000102.1:0-12681 GCA_042219325.1 Haloferacaceae archaeon
TTTCGAGCAGTACAGCCGGTTTGAGAGTCATGTCTGTCCAACGGTGGTCGTGAACTTGCATCGGGCTTCTCCTCGGTCGGTCGATTTCGGGGAAATCGGAGGGTAGAAGCCGTGAGAACTGCGCCGGCCGGGATTCGAACCCGGGCCATGAGCTTGGAAGGCTCAGGTCCTACCACTAGACCACCGGCGCTCGTACGGCGTTTCACGGTCCCGGACCAAGGGGCTTTCCGTTCGTGGCCGACCGCGTCACCCGCGGACGACGGCGTAGCAGTTCCCCGAGGAGACGAACGCGTCGACGGTTTCCAGCCGGCTCGCCGCCAGGTCGGCCCGGAACTCGGCGAGGTCGTAGACGTGGTAGTACCGGGGGACCGTCTCCCCGTCGGGGAGCGTCCAGTCGACCGTCGTGTCGAAGCCCGACGCGGCGTCGAACCGGTCGTGGGCGACGCTCCAGGCGGAGACGAGCGCCGGCGCGCCGGGCCGGAGGACCCGGGCCAGCTCGTCGAGGCTCGCCCGCCGACGGTCCCGGGGTCGGAGGTGGTGGATCGTCGCCACGTAGAGCGCCGCGTCGAAGCAGGCGTCCCCGAGCGGGAGCGCCGCGGCGTCGGCGCGGACGGGGTCGAACGCGCCCGCGTACCCGCGGTCGGCCGCCCGTTCGCGGGCCACCCGGAGGAGTTCCCGGCTGGCGTCGGCGCCGACCACGCGGGCCCCCCGCTCGGCGAGCGGTCCGGCGTGACGGCCGTTCCCACACCCCAGGTCGAGGGCACGGGCGGCGTCCGCCGGGACCCGGTCGGCGACGAACTGCTCGACCTCCGGCCACGGGTGTTCCCGGGTAGCCGCGAAGTGGTCCGCGATTGCGTCGTAGGCGTCGCGGGGCGGGAGGCGGGTCACACGAACAGGAAGACGAGGTACGCGAGGGTGAGCATGACCGCGGCGTGTTTCACGCCGTCGCGGACGTCCCCCTCGCCCAGCTGGCCGGCGACGATTCCCGAGCAGACCCCCTGGATGGCCGCGAGATGGAAGAACAGCGTGTGGTAGGCCGCGGTGTCGACGCCGCTGATGCCGCCGAACAGGTCCGACGGGATGGCGCTCCCCGCCGGGCCCCCGGGCGGGCCCCCGGTCGCTCCGACGCTCGCCGCCTCGATAGCCGGGATGAACGAGACCGTGAGCGCGGTGAGGATGCCGAGAAAGACCAGGAAGGAGATGTAGATGACGAGCAGGTAGGTGAGCATCTCCTGGCGGCGCTCGCGGCGGAGCCGGCGGTTCTCCTGGGCCTCCTCGGCGGCGATCCGGAGCACCGGCGCGAGGTCGCCCGAGGCCTCCATCGCGTTGGTGATGAGTGCGACGGCCAGCGAGACCGCGACCGTCCGGGTGCGTTCGTCGAGCCGCCGGAGCGCGGTGCGGGCGTCGGCGCCCCACTCGATGTCGATCCAGGTGCGATCGATTTCGGGGCCGAGCGCGCCGAGGTCGCCCCGGTTCACCCGCCCGAGGCTCTCGACGATCGTCATCCCCGCCTCGTTGAGGCTCGCCAGCCGGTCGAGGAAGTCCGGCACCACCTTCTCGATGGCGCGGGCCCGGTGCTTTTGCAACTCGTAGACGATCGCGTAGCCGGTCATGACGAAGACGCCGGCTTCGACGAGCGGCGCGTCGAGCACCGTCGCGGCCTCGGGACCGAGCGGGATCGGTACGGACCGGAACAGCACCCAGAGTACGGCGACCGGCATCGTCGCGACGAGGGTCGCGCTCGGTTCGTCGAGGATGGTTTCGAGGGGCTCCTCGATCCACCGCCTGATTCCGCGGAGGCGGTCGTGGGCCGCGAGCCGTTCGCGGTTCGCCTGCTCGCGCTCCCGTTCGTGCGCCCGGACCGGGCCCCTCGACACGCCCCCGTCTGCGACCCCGGGTCCGCCCCCGCTCCCGACCCGGTCGGTGTGGCGGACGTCGATGTCGACCTCCGGACTGGCCACCTCCGGCGTTCCGACCATCCCGGTCTCGTCGCGGGTCGCGAGTTCCCGTCGGCTCGGGAGCGTCTCCGTCATGCTTTCGAGGTAGAGTATGAAGGCGGCCGTGGCGACCGGGAGCCCGAGGTAGCCGATGATCCGGATGATCGTGAGCGTGTTCTCGAGGACCAGCCCGATGACGACGAGTACGGTGACGAGGAAGAGCGGCCCGGCGACGAGGGCGGTGACGTAGATCTCGGCGAACGTCGCGAGCAGTTCCAGGTGCTGTTCCTGCTGGGAGCGGGCCTCCTGCTGGTAGCGCTTGTGCTGTTCGCGGAGGAACTCCGAGAGCGACCGTCCGGAGGAGAGGACGCTCGCCAGGTTGTCGGCGAACTCGTCTAACCCCTCGCTCGGGGTGTAGTCCGACATCCGCTGGAGCGCGCTCATCACGTCGGTGCCGAACGCCTCCATGTCGCGCACGGCGACCCCGACCTCCTCGGCGGCCGCCCCGTAGACCACCCGGTTGCGCGTCAGGATGGTGAGCACCTCCGGGAACGGCATGCCGCTGCGCGAGAGCGCGTAGATGAACCCGACGGTCCGGGGCAGCGTCACCTCGATTTCGGTCGCCCGGGCCCGGGCACGCTGCTCGAGCAGTTGCCACCGGAGCCAGTAGGTCCCGAACGCCGCCCCCGTGCCGACGGTGGCACTCGACAGGAGCAGGAGGACGAACAGTTGCAGCGGACCCAGCCCCGACACGCGGGTGAGTGCCGTCAGGAAGTACATCCAGGACGGGATGGCGCTCCGGATGGTCTCGGCGCCGAGTGCGAGCACCTCCAGCATCCCGGCGACGAGATACACCCCGAAGATCCCTCCGACGACGCCGAACACGCCGGCGATCAGGAGTGTCCGGGCCGCGTAGATGCGGTGGGTCGTCTCGAGCCGGGCCGCACGGATGCGGCGGATCTGCTCCTCCCGGCGCGGGTTCCGGTTGGCGACGTAGTCGCCAAAGAGGACGATCGCGACCCGCGAGACGAGCAGGTTCGCTCCCCGGTTGACGGGCGCGAGCACGATGGGGAGGACGAGCAGGACGGCGAGGAGCAGCGGGAGGAAGTTGAGAACCGGCGGCACCGTCTCACTCCCCCTCGTCCAGCATCCTCACGTCGACCTCGAAGTCGGCCTCCACGTCGCGCTCGAGCCGCGCCATCACCCGCTCGGGATCGGCGTAGTACTCGTTGACGAGGGCGGTGAACCGCCGGTAGTCGGCGATCCCGAGCCGCCGGAGCAGTTCGAGGAACCGCTGGCGGCGGCGAAACTCCCGGAGCAGGTCCGACCGGTTCCACCCGCGCTCGGCCCGGATCTCGTCGAGCATCTGGCTGTCGCTCCGCTTGAACTCGTCCTCGGTCGCGTTCCAGCTGAACGCGGTCGAATAGTCGAGCTCCCCCGTCCGCTGGTCGATGCCGCCGATCTCGCCGGCCGCCTTCAGCCGGCGCACCCGCTCGCCCTCGAACCGCGTGAGCGTCTGCACCAGGAGGAGGTCGAGCGACTGTACCATCGCCCGGGGCACGTTGATCGGCTCGTTCTCCAGCCGGTTGATGACCGTCTCGATGGAGTCGGCGTGCATCGTCGAGAAGGTCGTGTGGCCGGTGTTCATCGCCTGGAACAGGGTGACGGCCTCCTCGCCCCGCACCTCGCCGACGATGATGAACTCCGGCCGGTGGCGCAGCGCCGACCGCAGGAGGTCGTACATGTCGATGTCCTCGCCCTCCTCGCGGCGCTCGCGCGTGACCGAGGACAGCCAGTTGTCGTGGTAGAGCGACAGCTCCCGGGTGTCCTCGATCGAGAGCACCTTCGAGCGCGGCGGGATGAACATCGAGACGGCGTTCATCGAGGTGGTCTTCCCCGAGGCGGTCCCGCCGGCGAAGATCAGCGACTTGTTGTGCTCGATGCAGAGCCAGAGATAGGCCATCTGCTCGACGTTGTACGTGCCGTACTCGATGAGGTCGATCGGCGTGAACGGGTCTTCCGCGTACATCCGGAGGGTGAAGGCCGATCCCCGCGGGGTGATCTCCTCGCCGAGCGCCAGTTCCGCACGGGAGCCGTTCGGCAGCGTCGTCCCGATGACCGGATCGCCGACGCTGATGTGCCGTCCCGAGCGCTGTGCCAGCTTCACCACGAAGTTGTCCAGTTCCTCGGCCCCGAAGCTCACGTTCGTCTCGATGTCGGTGTACGCCTCGTGGTAGACGAAGATCGGCAGGTCGTAGCCGTCACACGAGATGTCCTCGATGTGGGGGTCGTGCAGCAGCGGATCGATCTTGCCGTAGCCCCGGAAGTCACGGAGCAGGTAGTAGAAGAGGGTGTGATAGGTCTCGATCGCGATCTCCACCCCGTACTGTTCGAGCAGTTCCGTCAGCTCCTCCCGGAGCACGGTCTCCGAGGTGGGATCGCGCTCGGAGCGGTAGAGGAGCGGGTCGCGGATGTCCTCGACGACTCGGTCCAGCAGCGTCTCCGTGAACTCGTCGACGCCCGGCTCGACCGCGTAGTAGCGGTGCTCGCTCGCGTCCGGGTCGTGGGTGATGACGACGTACGCGTACGGGGCGTTCACCCAGTAGCGTTCGACCTCCTCCTCGCCCTCGGGGACGGAGAACTCGGCGAGCAGGTCGTCCTCGCCGGGCCGGTACGGTCGCATGTCGAGGCTCGCCCCGCGGAGCATCTCGATCGTGCGCGAGAGCTGGCGACGTACCCGTTCGATCCGCCCGCCCGGTCCCGCGATTTCCCCCGACATGCGGCGCGTTGGCGCCCGTTCGCCCTCCCCGGACTTAAAGCCGTTCGCTCGGTCACCCCTCCGCGGCCCCGGAGACGTCCGCCCGCTCGACCCGGAGGAGCACGACGCCGAGCAGGAGTAACAGCGCGGTGCCGACGGGGGCGGGAAGGCTCGGGAAGCCGCGGGTCGCGATGAGGTACGTCGCGGCCGCGAACGACAGTCCCGCGCCGGTCAGGAGGGCGCCCATCAGCCGAACGGGATCGACGGGGCCCGCCTCGACGCGCTCCTCGCGGAGGTAGTAGGCGACCGAGAGGACGAGCGCGGCGGCCACGAGCGCGGCCCCGAGGAGCCACGCCCGGTAGCCGACCACGACGGCTGTCCCCCGGTAGTAGCCGAGCGCGGAGAGCGGGTCGAGCACCAGCGTCGCCCGGCCGACCGGGAGGCCGAACGCGTATCGAACCTCCGCGAAGGGAAACCGGACGAAGAGGGCGTTCCCGCCGGCGATGTCGCTCACGAGGCTCACGTTCCACGGAACGAGCGCGCCGAGCCACGCGGACAGCACGGCGAGTTCGCCTGCGTACTCCGACCGGACCCACATACCGACCCGAACCGGGAGCGGGGACAAAAAACTGCCCGCTCGTCCCGGGCGGGGGCGGGAACCGGAACTCCGGCGGGGGCGGGAACCGGAAACATGCCCGCGAGCGTTACGTTGATACCCCGTGGCACCGTACGCTCGTCTGATCGAATGCGGCGCGACTACTTCGAGTTGGCGGCCGAGAACGTGGACTGGGTGGAGACCGGCGACGACCCCGCGCAGCCGACGGTACACATCGATTTCCACGGCCCCGAGGGGATGCTCCGCGAGCGGCTCACCGACGCCGACGGCGACTTCCTCGACGCCGAGCGGACCGACGTCTCCTTCCGGCTTCACGACGATCCCGACGACCCCGACGCGACCGGCGTGGTCGCCGTCACCAACCGCGTGACCGGCGACTTCGTCCTCGAACTCAACGAGTCGGTGGAGGACGTCCTCCGGTTCATCCGGGCGGCCCGGGAGTACGGCAAGCGCGCGAACGGCGACGGCCGGTATCAGGTCCACATCCGCATCGACGGCGACCACGTCGTCACCTACGACAAGCGGACGTTCCTCGTCTACGACGCCGAGGGCAACCTCCTCCGGAACGAGAGCCTGATTCCGTCCGGCGTCGAACTGTAGCGCTCCCGTCGCCGAGTCCCCACCCTTTACTTCCCGCTCCGCGTTCCGGCCCCTGTGCGGAACGTCACCGACCGGACCAGCAACCCGTTCGACATGCGACCCCCCTGCGAGCGGTTCGTGCCCGGCTACGGCGACGCCAACGCCCACTTCCACGTGATCGGCGACCACCCCGACGTCCACGGCGGGGCGGAGACGGGCGTCCCGTTCACCGGGACCGACGCCGCCGAGCGGCTCCAGCGCGCGCTCCGGGACGGCGGCCTGCTCCACGAAACCGGTGCCGAACCCGTCGTGGCCAAGACCTTCCTCTCGTACCTCCACATGTGCGTCCCCGACGGGGCGCCCACGGCCGCGGACTACGCCGAACTGGAACCCTTCTTCGACGCCGAACTCCGGGCCATCGCCGCGCACGTCCTGCTCCCGGTCGGCGCCCGCGCCACCGCCCACGTCCTCGAACAGTACACCGCTCGCGCGGCGGACACGCCGGTCGAGATGGACCGGCTCCACGGCGTCGAACTCCTCGGGAGCGGGTGGCTCGTCGTCCCGGTCCAGGACCCCGCCGAGTGGGACGCGGACGACGACGAGCGACTGATCGCGGGCCTCCGCGAACTCCGGCGGACCGACTACCGGCGCGAGAGCGACCTCGGGCGGTTCCTCCCCGGCGGCGACCCGTACCTGGTCCGGTGACCGGTCGCACGGTATCCGTGCGGCCGCGAGCGTCCGGCACCAGTCGCGCGGCATCCGTGCGGCCCGAGCCTCCGCCGCCCGGCCGCACGGCGTCCGACGCCCGGGACTCCCACGGCGGCGACACGAAACCCTGAAAGCCGGCGCTTGCGTACCCCGTGCCATGGAACTGCGGGTCATCGACAAGACCGAGGACGAACTCCGGATGGAGATCGCGGGCGAGGACCACACGTTCATGAACGTCCTCAAGGGCGCGCTGCTGGAGACCGACGGCGTCGCGGCCGCCACCTACGACATGAACCCGGAGCAGTCCGGGGGTCAGACCGAGCCCGTGCTCTCGGTCAAGACCGAGTCGGGCGTCGACCCGCTCGACGCGGTCGCGGACGCCGCCGGGCAGATCCGCGACACTACGGACGCGTTCGCCGAGGCGTTCCGGACCGCGGCCGAGGCCTGACGCCTCCCGCCGCACCTCCCGGCCGAACCGCCACGACACCCACTCACAGTCGTACCGGAAGGCCCCGCTCGTCGAGGTACTCCTTGACCTCGCGGACCGTGTACTCGCCGAAGTGGAAGATGGAGGCGGCGAGCGCGGCGTCCGCGCCCGCCTCGGTGAACACCTCGTAGGCGTCCGCCGGTCCGCCGCATCCGGAGGAGGCGATCACCGGCGTCGGGACGCTCTCGCAGACCGCACGGGTGAGCGGGATGTCGTACCCGTCCTTCGTGCCGTCGGCGTCGATGGAGTTGACGAACAGTTCGCCGGCGCCCCGTTTGGCGGCCTCGCTCGCCCACTCGACGACGTCGACGCCCGTGCCCTCGCGGCCGCCCTTGACCGTGCACTCGAACCAGCAGGACTCGCCGTCGACCTGCGCGTAGTGCTCCCCCGCCTCGTCGAACCGGCGGCGGGCGTCGACGCTGATGACGACACACTGGGAGCCAAAGGCGGCGGCCGCCTCGTCGACGAGTTCGGGCCGCTCTAGTGCGCCCGTGTTGATCGACACCTTGTCCGCCCCCGCCCGGAGCGTCTCGCGCACGTCCTCGGTCGTCCGGATGCCGCCCCCGACGGTCAGCGGGATGAACACCTCGTCGGCGACCGACGAGACGACGTCCAGCATCGTCTCCCGGCCCTCGGCCGACGCCGTGATGTCGAGGAAGACGAACTCGTCGGCGCCCGCCTCGTTGTACCGCCGGGCCATCTCCACCGGGTCGCCCGTGTACTGCAGGTCCTCGAAGTTGACCCCCGTGTAGACCGCCGCCTCGCCGTCCTCGTCGACGTCGACGTCGATGCAGGGGATGATCCGCTTCGTCAGGGGCATGTGACGGGTCCGGATACGCCGCCGCCGGGTAAAAAGGCGTCCGACCCGACCGACTCGACGGCACCGGGGCGTCCCTGCGCCGGCGCGTCCGGGCCGCCGCCGATAGCCGTCTTTTTGTGGGCCGGCGGCACACGGGCGCGTATGACCGACGAGGACGACCACGACGACGGCCACGGGCACGAGGATCACGGCCACGACGACCACGGCCACGGCGACGACGAGGACCACCGCGTCACCTCGCCGATGCAGGAGTTCACGTCGAGTCAGGTCGGCATCGGGTTCGCCGTCCTGCTCGTCGGCCTTGCGGTGACGTTCGGCGTGCCGCTCCTCCTCGGCTGACCGCCCTGTCGCCCGCTTCTCGGCCCCCGGCCCGCGCCGATCAGTCGAGTTCGCGAGCGATGACGTCCCGCAGGTCCGCGAGGTCGCTCGCCGCGTAGTCGAGCGTCCGGTCGCCGACGGTCAGGTCGAGGCGGGCGTCGTCCGTCGCGGCCCCGAGCGCTTCGACCGGCGCGATCCCCGCGAACGCCTCGCGGACGGCGTCGGGGTCCGTCGTCTCGACGACCGCCCGGCCGGGCGTCTCCTCGAACAGCGCCGTCGCGTCGTCGACGGCCGCCGACACGCCGGTGTCGGCGGTCACCATCTCCGCGAGCGCAACCGCCAGGCCGCCGCGGCTCACGTCGTGGACGGCGCGGGTCGTCCCCTGCCGAGCCGCGGTCGCGAGGGCCTCGACGACCGCCCGCGGCTCCTCGGGGAGGTCGGGGAAGCGGTCGCTCCCGCCCTGCGTCGCCAGGTACGTCGACCCGCCGAGACGGCCGCTCGACGCGCCGACCAGCAGGAGGTCGCCGGTCCCCTCCACGGCAGCCCCGGGCGCGTCGTGGCCCGGCGCGGTTCCGGCCATCGCGACCGTCGGCGTCGGCGGCACGGGACCGCTGGCGGAGTCGTTGTACAGCGAGACGTTGCCCCCGACGACGGGCACCGAGAGCGCCCGACAGGCGTCCGCGAGGCCGTCGACCGCGGCGGCGAAGGCGCCGTACACGTCCGGCTTCTCCGGGTTGCCGCCGTTGAGGCAGTCGACGGCGGCGAGCGGGGTCGCCCCGACGGCCGCGAGGTTCGTCGCGTTCTCGACGGCCACGGCCCGCGCGCCGTCGTAGGGCGCCGTGCTCGTCCACTCGGGGTTCGACCCCGACGAGAGCGCGAGGCCGCCGCCGGTCTCCTCCATCGCCAGCACGGCGGCGTCGTCGCCCGGCGGCGTCGCGGTCCGGAGGCCGACCTCGTGGTCGTACTGGCGGTAGACCCACTCCTTGCTCGCCGCGGCGGGGTCGCCGACCACGGCCTCGAACGCGTCGGCGAGGTCGGGCGTCGGCGGAAGGTCGCACTCGGGGGCCGACGGCTCGGCGCGGTCGAGGTCGTTGAGGGGCGCGCCGTCGGCGAGGAACTCGGCGGGCGCGTCCACCACCCGTTCGCCCTCGAACCGGCAGACGTAATTTCCATCTCTCACTTCGCCCACGACCGAACAGCCGAGGTCGTAGCGCTCGGCGACCGCCCGGACCCCCTCTACCTTCTCCGGTTCGACCTCGTAGCACATCCGCTCCTGGGATTCGGCGAGCAGGATCTCCGTGGCGTTCATGTCCGGTTCGCGCTGGTGGACGCGTTCGAGGTCGATCAGCGCCCCGAACCCGCCCTTGGCGACCAGTTCGCAGGTCGCGCCGCCGAGGCCCGCCGCGCCCAGGTCGCGGGCGGACGCGACGAGGTTCCGCTCCACCAGGTCCTCGTTGGCCTCGATCAGGCGCTTCTCGGCGTAGGGGTCGCCGACCTGGACGGCGGGGCGGTCCTCCGTCTCGGCGTCCTCGGCGAGGTCTTCGCTGGCGAAGGAGGCCCCGCCGAGGCCGTCGCGACCGGTGGCGTTGCCGAACAGCACCAGCTTGTTGCCCGCGGCCTCCGCCTCGGCGGTCACCAGCCTGTCGGGCGTCGTCAGGCCGATGCAGGCGACGTTCACCAGCGGGTTGCCGACGTAGCCGGGGTGGAAGTCGACACTCCCGGCGACCGTCGGGACGCCGATGGCGTTGCCGTAGTCGGCGATGCCCTCGACGACGCCCTCGAACAGGTACCGCGAGTGCTCGCGGTCGAACGGGCCGAAGTACAGCGAGTCCGCGAGAGCGATCGGATAGGCGCCCATCGACATCGTGTCCCGGACGATGCCGCCCACGCCCGTCGCCGCCCCGTCGTACGGGTCGACGTACGACGGGTGGTTGTGGCTCTCGATGCCCAGCGTGATGTACGTCTCGCGGTCCGTCGTCGCCCCCGCGCCGTCCGTCGCGTCGTCCGTCCCGCTCCCGTCGCCGTCGGCGCCGTCGTCCGGCGCATCCGTCCCCTCACCCACCGGAAGCGCGACCACCGCGGCGTCGTCGCCGGGCCCGACGACCACGGCTGCCCCCTCCGAGTCGAACGCGTCCAGGAGCGCGCGAGAGGAGCGGTAGGCACAGTGTTCGCTCCAGAGGTTCTCGAACAGCGCCGCCTCCGTGCGGGTCGGCTCCCGTCCCAGTTCGGCGACGACGCGCTCGCGGTCCGGGGGCGCCAGGCTCATTCGCGTGTCCGTTCCGCCGGTCCGAATAAATCGCTTGCCATGTCCGCCGTCCGGCCGATGCCGGCGGGCCCCGCGGATACCGGACACCGCGAGGCTTTTTTCCCCGCCCCCCGTACGTCCGGTGTGCTGTCCGTCGAACTCCACGTTCACTCCGCGCTCTCCCACGACGGGCGCGACCCGGTCGATGCGCTCCTCGAACGGGCCCGGGCGCTCGGACTCGACGGACTCGCGGTGACCGATCACGACGCCATCGAGGCCAGCCTCGACGCCGCCGAGCGGGCGGCCGAGTACGGCCTCGTCGGCATCCCCGGGATGGAGGTCTCCACCGCCGCCGGACACGTGCTCGCGCTGGGGGTCCGGGACCTGATCCCCGCCGGCCTGCCGTTCGAGGAGACCGTCGAGCGGATCCGCGGGCAGGGCGGCATCGCGGTCGTCCCGCACCCCTTCCAGCGCTCGCGCCACGGCGTCGCCGGGCAGGTCGACCGCGACACGCTGGCGACCGCCGACGCCATCGAGGTGTTCAACTCCCGGCTCCTGACCGGCATCGCGAACCGCCGGGCGCGGAACTTCGCCGCCGCCCGCGGCCTCCCGATGACCGCCGGCAGCGACGCCCACATCAAGGAGATGGTCGGCCAGGCGGTCACCGAGGTGGCGACCGACGAGCGCACCGTCGAGGCCATCCTCGACGCCGTCCGGGACGGGCGCACGAGCGTGACCGGTCGGCGGACCCCGTGGCACGTCTCGGCCAGACAGGCCGCCGGCGGGGCGAAGCGACGGATGGTCCGCCGGGTGGCCGACCTGTGGTGACCGCCGGCGGCCGTCGGCGACCGCCCGTCGTCCCGTTGTTCCCCCCGTGACCGACCGCGAAACCGCGCTGCGCGGCGCCGCCCCCGATACCGTTCGGGACGCCCGCCGCCGGGGTGACGCGCTTCCCGGGACCGCCGGCTTCGCCGGCCGCCTGGACGGCGCGCTCGTCCGGGACGTCCTCGGTCGCGAACCCCTCTTCTCCGCGGCCGACGACCCCGACGCGTGGAGCCACGACCCGACGGACCTCGCGGACCCCGAACGGGTGCCCGCCGGCCACGCCCGGGACGCGACCGGCGACCGTCGGCTCTGGACGCTCCCCGACCCGCCGCCGGCCGACCCGGACGACGCCCTCGACGGCGTCCGGTCGGCGCTGCTGGCGAGCGTCGACGGCGCCGACGCGGACGCGGTGGCCTTCTCCGGGGGCGTCGACTCCGCGCTCGTCGCCGCGGGGCTCCCCGACGTTCCCTGTTACGTGACGGGGTTCGAGGGCGCCCCCGACGTGGCGCGGGCCCACGAGGCCGCCGCCGCGCTCGACCGCGACCTGCGGGTCGTGGCGCTCGACCACGACGACCTGCGGCGCGTCGTGCGCGCCGTCGTCGCCGCCACGGGCCGGACGAACGCGATGGACGTCGCCATCGCCGCGACGCTGTATCCGACCGCGGCGGCCGCGGCCGCCGACGGTCACGACAGCCTCGCGTTCGGCCAGGGGGCGGACGAACTGTTCGGCGGCTACGCCAAGGTCGCTCGCCTCGACGACCGGGTGGCCGCCGACACCGTCCGCGGCGCGGTCCGGGAGACGGTCCGCGACCTTCCCGACGGCCTGGAACGGGACGTCCTCGCAATCCGCGCGGCGGGCGTCGACCCCGTCCTCCCGCTCCTCCACGACCGCGTCGTGGCGGCCGCGCTCGCCCTCCCGGCCGACCTGCTCGTCGACCGGGAGGCGGACGAACGGAAGGTCGCGCTCCGGCGGGTGGCCCGCGAGCGGGTGGGTGCGGCCGCCGACGCGGACAAGAAGGCCGCCCAGTACGGCTCCTACGTCGCCCGGGAACTCGACCGCATGGCCCGCCGCGACGGCTACAAGCGCCGCATGGACGACCACGTCCGCCGCTACGTCGAGTCGCTGGTCTGATCGCCCGGCGGACGTCTACGCCGCCCCCGATCGCCGGGCCTCTACGTTCCGCCGCTCTCGTGTCGACGGGCGGTCTCGATGGCCTCTAGCCCGAGTTCGCACACGTCGGGGTCGAGGTCAGCGGCCCGGAGGTCGGCCGGCGCGTACCACTCCCACGCCGCCTGCCCCTGCTCGTCCGGTGCGGGGGCGATCCGTCGGCGTTCGACGGTCGCGTAGTAGACGTGGTCGACGTGCTGGTGGCCCACCTCGCCGTCGC
>JBDGQA010000109.1:0-12527 GCA_042219325.1 Haloferacaceae archaeon
GAGGAAGTCGGTGAACTTCAGGTCGTTCGAGATGCCCATGATCGAGATGCGGGAGGTGTCGAGCTTCGAGTTCATCCGGGAGAGGTTGTAGAGCGTGTCGTCGCCGGATTTCTCGACCAGTTTGTCGATCTCGTCGAGCATGATGACCGCGACCCGCTCGTGGTAGTCCACCGCGTCGAAGAAGGCGTTGTAGACGCGGTCCGTCGGCCATCCCGTCATCGGTACCTCCTCCATCCCGTCGCGCTCCGACTCGAGGTGGTCGATCCGGTCCTCGATTTCGCCGACGTGGTCGAACCCG
The DNA here is from genome assembly GCA_042219325.1 of Haloferacaceae archaeon. GTDB lineage: Archaea > Halobacteriota > Halobacteria > Halobacteriales > Haloferacaceae > CAZMLQ01. The sequence goes on from JBDGQA010000109.1 coordinate 299, forward strand.
GTCTCCGCCAGCACCCCGGGGTCGTTCGCGGACCGGTCGGCGAGGTCCCGGAGGCCGGCGATCCGGTCGTCGATCACCTCGCGGTTTCGCTCGATGAAGGTGTTGGCCAGCCGTGCGAGAACGCGGTACTGGGTGTCGGTGACCTCGCAGTTGATGTACTCGACCTCGCAGGGGACGTCGTACTTCTCCGACGTCGACTCGAGTTCCTGGGAGACGAACTGGGCGCTTGCGGTCTTGCCCGTCCCCGTCTTCCCGTAGATGAGGATGTTCGACGGCGTCTCGCCCCGGAGCGCCGAGACAAGGATGGTCGCCATCCGGTTGATCTGGTCGTTGCGGTGGGGGAGTTCGTGCGGGGTGTAGGACGGCCGGAGGACCTCCTTGTTCTTGAAGATCGGCTCGCCGGAGAGTAGGTCGTCGAAGAGGCCCTGGTTCTCGCCCTCCTCCCCCTCGTCCCCGTCGAGGACGACGTCGTCGAGGTCGACCCCCGACGTCGTGATGTCCGCCGCGCGGTCGCGCCCGCACCGTCCGCGGCCGCCGTGGGAGTCGTCCTCATCCGTGCCGAACCGCTCTTCGTCCCTCCGTTCGGCCCCGAACTCGTCGACGTCGCGTGTAGTTTCGTCCTCGTCCATCGGTGATACCCCCTCCATTTCGGGTGGAGCCCGCCCCGGCGCCGGACGACGGATCGTGACACCCGGCTGGGCTCCGTCGTCCCGAGCCGACGGACGACCGTTCCCGCCCAGGTGATATAGAGGAACCAGACGGACAGGCGATACTAAAACTTTCCCCTCCCCGACTGTATCGAGGATCCGAAACATCGAGGAGAGCGTCTGAGGACCCAGAATATCGGAGGAGGAGGGGATGTGGGCGTTTTCCCGGTATGATCGACCGGGCGAACGGGCGGCGAATCGGACGCGACCCCCCCACCCCTTCGTTTCGAGTGGAACGCGAGAGATAACCCCCGGGGAGGGGGCCCCACCTGCCCGAAGATTTATTGTGATACCTTTTCAATAAGCTCCGTACTAGATTTACACAGGTTGTTTTCGTACGGCATGTACATCAGTAAAAGCGGCTCCCGCCGATCCGGTCGTCCGGTTCGTCCGGTTCCACTCGAAACAGGGGGGGTGGGGGGCGGGATCGGGACGACCGGCGACCCGTCACCGCCGGGCCCGGACGCGGTCGGTCTTCCCCGTCGCTGGTGCCGCTTCCCCGTCACCGGTAGCCCCCTCTCCTCGTGACGCCCTCCCGCGGCGGCACTCCCTATCCGCTCCCGGCAACGCCCCCGTCCTTTCGGCGTGCACCGGCCTTCGTCCCTTCCGGTTCTGTATGAAATCATATGTTAGTCTGACGTACAGTTAAGTGCCGTCGGCGGCGTTGTCCGCGCATACGCCCCTGCAACCGCCGGGGGACGGGAGGACAGGATGGGACTCATCACGGAAATCAGAGACAGCATCTCACGCGTCACGGAACTGTTGTTCGCCGGATCGGAGCCCAAACGGATCGGGATCTACGGCCCGCCGAACGCCGGAAAGACGACGCTGGCCAACCGGATCGCCCGGGACTGGACCGGCGACGCCGTGGGGCCCGAGAGCCGGATCCCCCACGAGACCCGGCGCGCCCGCCGGAAGGAGAACGTCGAAATCGAGCGCAACGGGCGGACGGTCACCATCGACATCGTCGACACGCCGGGGGTCGCGACGAAGGTCGACTACCAGGAGTTCCTCGACCACGACCTCGATAAGGAGGACGCGGTCCGGCGCTCCCGGGAGGCCACCGAGGGCGTCGCGGAGGCGATGCACTGGCTCCGCGAGGACGTGGACGGCGTCATCTACGTCCTCGACTCGACCAAGGACCCCATCTCCCAGGTCAACACGATGCTCATCGGGATCATCGAGAGCCAGGACCTCCCGGTGCTCATCTTCGCGAACAAGACGGACCTGAAGGAGTCGAACGTCAAGCGGATCGCCGACGCGTACCCCCAGCACGAGGTGGTCCCGCTCTCGGCGCTCGAGGGAGACAACATGGATAACGTCTACGACACCATCGCGGAGCACTTCGGGTGATATCATGCCGGAGATGACCCGCCCGGATTCCGACGACGGCGACGGTGTGCAGATCGACCTCATCAGCGGCGCCCGGATGGAGGGCCTGACGAGCATGGAGAAGATCAGGCTCATCCTCGACGGCGTTCGCGAGGGCCGGATCGTGGTGTTGGAGGAAGGTCTCTCGCCCGACGAGGAGTCCCGGCTCATCGAGGTGACGATGAGCGAGATCACGCCCGACGGGTTCAGCGGCATCGAGATCGAAACCTATCCGAAATCCGAGACCTCTGGCCGGGGATTCCTCGGCCGCCTGATGGGCAAGGAGTCGACCCAGCGCCTCACCGTGATCGGGCCGGCAAACCAGATCGAGACCCTCCACAAGGACGAAAACCTGATCAGCGCGCTCGTCTCGCGGAAGTAATGCCCCACCAGTGTACGAACTGCGGCCGACGCTTCCCCGACGGCTCCAAGGAGATGCTTTCGGGGTGCCCCGACTGCGGGGGCAACAAGTTCCAGTTCCAGCCCGGGGACAGGGATAGCGACGGGTCGTCGTCCGACTCCGCGACGAGTTCGGAGCCGTCCGACTCGACACCGGCGTCCGACACCCTCACCCCGTCCGACCCGACCACGGACGCCGACGGCGATCCGTTCTCGTGGCCCGGCCACGACGATCCGGACGAGGCGGACGACGCCGACATCATCGAACCCGATCCGGACCCTCCGACCGCCACGGGTCCGGAGGACGGCGCCCAGGCCGACGCCCGGACCGAGGTCGCCAGTCCCGACGAACTGGCCGACTCGGCCCCCGTCGACGAGGGCGCTGATGCCGACGTCGTCGACGATGTCGGGACCCCGGACCCCGACGCATCCGGCCCCTCCTCCTCGGACGCCACCGTCGCCGCAACCCCGGACGAGGACGCCCCCGACCTCACCGACCTCCGCCAGGAGCTGAACGACCAGTTCGAGAGCATCCGCGTTCTCAACCCCGGCCAGTACGAACTGAACCTCATGGAACTGTACGACCGCGAGGAGTACATCATCTCCCTCCGCGAGGACGGTCGGTACGTCATCGAGGTCCCCGAGGCCTGGCGCCGATCCGACCCCGAGTGAGGGGGACGCCGCGACGCCGTTCCGCTCGTGGCGGACTCGACACCCCTCTGTTTCAACTGGAAACCCCCCACATTCACCCCGATTCCGCCACTCTCCTGGGGAAAACGAGGGGTGACGCCGCTCCACCTCGATCGCGGCCGTCCGGAGTATCGACGACCGTCGATGCCGGGGCCGGTGGGTCGTCGCCGCGGTCGGACGTGGCCGACGGGACGGGACCGGACGATCGACGGGTAGATAGGCCATCGCCGGTACGTGGGATCGATGGGGCCGGTCGCCCGCCGCCTCCGCGCCGCCCTGTTCGCGTTCCCGGGCCTCCTCGCGGCCCTCGGCCTGGTCGACCGGGAGCAGGGACGGCGCGCGTTCGACCTCGCCCTTCCCGTGATGGTGACCGGCGGCCTCCGGACTGTCCAGCGGGTCATCGACTTCCTGATGGTCGGGCGGGCGGTCGGATCGGACGGGGTCGCGGCGCTCGAACTCGGGTTTCAGTACTACTTCGTCCCGTTCGGCCTGTCGCTCGCGCTCACCAGCGGAACCATCAGCGTCGTCTCCCGCGCGATCGGGGCCGACGACCGGGAGACGGCGAACCTCGCGGTGAAGGTCTCGCTGTGGCTGGCGCTCCTCCTCGCCCTTCCGATCACCGCCGCGACGTGGGTCGGCGCCGACGCCATGCTGGACCTCCTGACCGACGACGCCCGGACCGTCCGTCTCGGTGCCGCCTACCTCCGTGTGGTGATGCTCTCGGTGACCGCCCGGTTCTGGAGCATGATCGCCGCCCGGGCGCTCGCCGGGGCCGGCGACACGCGCACCCCGATGTACGTCCGCCTGGTCTCCGTCCCGGCCAACGTCGGCCTGAACGCGCTCCTGATCTACGGGCTCTACGGGTTCCCGCGCCTGGGCGTGGTCGGGGCGGCCGCCGGAACCGCCGCCGCCAACGGCCTCGCGGCGGCCGCGTTCCTCGCCCTCCTCCTCTCGGGTCGGTGGTCGGTCCGCCTCCGCGTCGGCGGTCCGCAGTGGGACGGCAGGGTGGCCCGCGAACTCGTCCGAGTCGGTCTCCCGCTCGCCGGGACCCGCCTCTCGCGGACGTTCGGGCGCTTTCCCTTCCTCTTCGTCCTCGGGGTCCTCGGCACCGACGTCGTCGCCGCGTACGCCATCGGGCGGCGCGTCATGCTGCTCGCCATGATGCCCGCGTGGGGATACGCCACGGCGGCGAGCACCCTCGTCGGGCAGCACGTCGGTGCGGGCGACCCGGACCGGGCGGACGAGTACGGCTGGCAGACGCTGCGGGTCGCGCTCGCGACGCAGCTGCTGGTCGGGGCGGGGCTCGTCGCCGTCGCCCGCCCCGTCGCCGCCGCGTTCGGCGCCGACGACCCGACCCTCACCGTGACGTTCATCCGCGCGTTCGGCCTCGGCGTGGCGGCGTTCAGCGTCGCGCGAACCCTGCGTGGGGCGCTCCGGGGCGCTGGCGATACCCGGTGGCCGCTGTACGGGAGCCTCGTCGGCACCTACCTCGTCCGCCTCCCCATTGCCGCCCTTGCGCTCCCGGTCGGGTTCGGCGTCACGGTCCTCGGCGTCCGCATCACGCCGGGCCTGGGGCTGGGCGTGACCGCCGCCGTGGCGGCCATCCTCGCGGGCCTGTACACGAAGGCGGCGGTGAACGCCGTCCGGTACTGGAGCGACGCCTGGCGGGACGTGGCTGCCCGGGCGATCCCGGCGGCCGGCGAGGCCGACTGACGGCGTGATTTCTCCGAACCGGGCGCCGGCGTGGTTCCTCCGATCCGACCGCCGACCGGGATCATCCCCCGATCCGACCGCCGGTTGAAGCGCTTAAGTCCCGCCGTCCCGACGCCCGGCCATGAGCACGGCGACCAGGATCGTCGCGGGAACGCTCGGCGTCTCCATCGCGATCGCCCTCGCGCTGGCGTTCGTCATCCTCCTCGGGTGACCGCCGGTGTTCGATCGCCGCTCCCTTCCCGACGACCTCGACGCGGTCCGGGAGGCCCACGCCCCCGACGCGCTCGTCCTCGACGTCGACCGCGACTTCGAGACCCTCGATCCGGCCGCCGCCGAGGACCTCGGCCTCCTCGTCGACGCCCTCGATCCGGCGGCCTACCCGGACGAGTGGCTCCCCGACGACGCGCCCGCGTCGCTGCGCCGGTTCGCCGGCCCGGAGTTCGCCGTCGGGATGCCCGGCGACGGCACCGTCGCCTGGACCCGGCAGACCGTCCCCCCGACGGTCCTGGTGAAGTATCGGGCTCGCGGAACGCCCGCGGACTTCCTCGACTTCCTGATCGCCGAGGCGCTCGTCCAGATCGGCCTCGACGTCGACGAACACTTCCTCCCCTTCTTCGGGGAGCGATACCCCGACCTCGACGCCGCGATGCCGCTCGGTCCCGCCGACGTCTACCAGATCGCGGCCGCGCTCCACGAGGCGTGGATCGGCCTGCAAACCCGCGAGACGTTCGCGACGTGGCCCGACGAGCGCCCGCGCCTCGGCGCGGCCTGGACCGACGCCGGCGAGCGCCTGACCGGCCGCCTCGACCGACTCCCCGGCCTGGTCGCCCGGGGCGAGACGAGTTTCGCCGAGGCGACCGAGTTCGCCTGCGCGGCGGTGAAACACGACCTGGACCTGCCCGCGCCGTTCGCGGCGCTCGACACCGCCGCCTACCGCGACCACGGCGCCGCCTACGCGGTGAAGTGGGCCGAGAAGACGTTCGACGCGCTGGCCGGGGCGTAGGAAATCAGTTCTCGGATGTCCGTTCGGCCGGTTCGTACGTCACGCTCCCATCGTCGGCCAGGTTCACCACCCCGTCGAACAGGTCCTGGAACCGGGCCAGGGTCGCCTCGTCGTGGACCTCCTTCGAGAGGTGGAAGATGCCGACGGCGTCGTGTTCCGCCAGCAGGTCGAGCAGGTCGCCCGTCGCGTCGTAGACCGCGTCCACGTCGGCGTAGTAGGCCATCTCGGTGAGCGAGTCGACGCTCACCCGGAGTTTCCCGTCGTGGGTCTCCAGGAACTCCCGGACCCGCGCGACGACGCCGTCGAGGTCGTCGGGCGCGGCGACGTAGTGGACGTCGTCGGACCGCCGCCGGGAGTACCCGCGGTCGACCGAGAGCGTATCCAGGATCACCGCCTTCGAGCCGTCTATCTCGTAGTGTTCCAGCTTCTGTTCGACCTCCCGGGCCGTGGTCCGGGTCGAGACGACGAGGAAGTGGTCGGTGTCGGCCCGCAGGAAGTCGGTGTCGATCCGATCGGTCGCGCCGATGCTCGGATGCAACAGGAGCAACCCCGTCCCCCCCGGAATCGACTCCGGCCCGTCATCGATGGCGAGGTCGTAATCCATACCGGAGTCACCCGACGGACTCCCATAAAACGCCGGGTCGCGGCGGTCTCGGCCGTCGTCGCCGACGCGCGCAGTGCTCGTCGGGATGACTGCCTGCCGTGCCCGTCGGAACGGCTGTCCCGGAGCGGGTCGGCTGTCGTCGCTCTCAGAACACGCTGTCTGCGGTCGCCGCCCCTACCACGCTGAAGATGGCGCCGACGCTGACGGCCTTGAACGTCACGTAGGCGAGTTCGGCCGTCGATTCCGTCGACTCCCCGAGGAACGTGTCGGGGGCGTCGAGGGCGAGCGCGAGCAGGAGGACCGAGAGGTAGGCGACGGCGATCAGCGAGACGAACCGGATGGGGACGCCGCCGACCTCGGCCTCCCGCTCGGGGTCGCGGTCGTCGTCGGCCTCGTACAGCGCCCCGTACCCGATGGCGAACACGATGACCACCGTCAGCGCGCTCTGGAGGACGGACATGTTGCTCGCCAGCACCCAGACCTCCTCGGTGACGACGAACGCGCCGGCCAGCAGGAAACCTCCGACGACCTGCTGGGCCGTGTCCGCGAGGGCGTACCGGCCGCTGGCCCGAACCATGCCGTCCCTCACCGCCCGCGGCTGTTAAGCCTCTCGTCCGACCGCCCCTGACTGGTACGCCCTCCTTCGGTTGTCCGGGGCGATTGCGCTTCCCGTCCGCACGGCGGTCGTCGGAACCCCTCCGGGCTCCCGCCGGCGACCTCCGGACCGCCTTCACCGTCGGGACTCGATGTCGATCGTTCCCAGTCGGGCGAGGGTCCGGTAGTCGTTCAGATACACCGACGCCGGATAGACACCCGCCGGGGGGTTCCCCACGTCGTCGAACACGACGATGACCTGATCGCCCTTGGTGATCCCGTAGCTCCCGCCAAAGCCGATGTAGAGGAGATCACCGCCCTCCCGCCCGTCGACGGTACTGAGGTCGTCCGAGACGTTCGTGTCGATCGATCCGTCGCCGTCCTCGTCGATCCCGACCGTCCGGACGTCCGCCCGTGAAACCTCCGAGATATCGGCGCTGTCGTCCAGATAGTCGACCTTCACGCTGTTGAGCGAGTCCCCGTCGAGACTGGTCCCCTCCCGGATCGGGACCACGACCTTGTGGCGCGCCGACGTCGCATCCGGGTCGTCGCCGAGCGCGATGATGACGCCTCTACCCTCGGTCGTCCGACTCCGGTACTCCGGGTCGGGGAGCGAGAAATCGCCGAGTCCCACCATCAGCAGGGATGCGAGCAGGATGACGAGCGCCACCAGGAGCACCGTCGCGATGGCGGGACTCACCGCCCGATCTTCACGCCCGATCATGGGGGAATTTACCCACGGTGTCGGATGAACCGATCACCTACGTGTGTAGGGGCTGGCCGGCGGTCGTGCCGACGTGCCGGCTCCGATTGGCGGTCGTACCGACGTGCCGGCTCCGATTGGCGGTCGTACCGACGTGCCGGCTCCGATTGGCGGTCGTACTGACGTGCCGGCCCTGTCATCCCCGCTCGGCTCACGCGGCCGATACGATCGCCTGCCGTCCGCCCAAACCGTAATGCTCCGCCGGCGCGACACCCCGGCGTGCGCCGACACTACGTCCTCGGGGGGCTGCTCGCGGTGGCGCTGGCGCTCGCGACCGTCGCCCTCGCCGGCGTCCTCGGGACGGTCTTTTTCGCCATCACCGTCGCGTACCTCCTGGCCCCCGTCCGCCGGGTGCTGATCGGCCGGGGCCTCTCGCCCTGGACCGCCAGCCTCGTGGCCACTCTGCTCGCCTTCCTGGCCGCTCTCGTCGCCGTCGCGCCGCTGGCGATCGTCGTCCTCGTTCGCCTCGACGCCGTTCTCCGGGCCGTCGCCGCCGTCCCTCCGTCGATCTCCGTCGACCTCCTCGGGTTCACCTACTCGGTCACGCTGGCGGAGGTGTCGGATGTGCTCCTCCAGTTGCTCCGCTCGTCGGCCCGAACGCTCGCCCGCGCCGTCCCGGTCGTCGCGCTGAAGCTCTCGGTGTTCGTCCTGCTGATGTTCGCGCTGGTCTCCAACGGGGCCGCCGTTCGCCAGTCGGTGCTCGCGGTGGTTCCCCGTGCGTACCGGGACGTGGCCGAGGCGCTTCACGAGCGCGCCCGCGCCGTCCTCTTTGCCATCTACGTCCTCCAGGCCGCCACCGCCGCGGCCACCTTCCTCGTTGCGCTCCCCTTCTTTCTCTTCCTCGGCTACTCCGTCCCGTTCACTCTCGCCGTCGTGGCCGCGGCCCTCCAGTTCATCCCGGTCGTCGGGCCGAGCCTCCTCCTGGCCGTCCTGGCAGCCTACCACGTCGCCGTCGGCCAGCCGGTCGCGGCCGCCATCGTGTTCGTCGGCGGCGGGATCCTGGTCGCGTGGCTCCCCGACATCATCGTCCGCCCCCGGCTGGCCCGCGAGACGGCCGACATCCCCGGGAGCCTCTACTTCGTCGGCTTCGTCGGCGGGCTCCTCAGCCTCGGTCCCGTCGGGATCATCGCCGGGCCGCTCGTCGTCGCGCTGGTCGTCGAGGTCGCCGACCTGCTCGCCGCCGACCTCCGCGCGGACGAGTACCCCGACGGTCCGGCGTGAGGCGCTGACCGCGGTGGACGGCCCCGTCGGTCGTCTCCCGAGTCTCACGGTCGGGGCGATCGTCGCGGCTTAGTGGGCCGCACCCTCGATCGGTCCGCCCCGCGCCCTCCACTCCGTGAGGCTCCCCTCGTAGAAGGCGACGTCGTCGTACCCGAGGTGCCGGAGAACGAGGTAGGTGTGGCTGATGCGCCGCGCGGTGTTGCAGTAGAGCACCACCCGCCGGTCCGGTTCGATCCCGTTGGCGGTCAGGATTCGCTCCAGTTCCGCCCGCGGCTTCAGCCCCCGCGCCTCCTCGTCGACCAGTTCCCGCCAGTCGAGCTGGACCGCGCTCGGCAGGTGCCCCTCCGCGTACTCCCAGTCCTCCCGCGTGTCGACGATCACCGTTCCCTCGTCGCCGGCCCGGATCGCCTCGACGGCGTTCAGGACGGTCTCGAAGTCGACGAGCGGGGAGTCGGCCGGGCGCGCCGGCTCGTAGGTCGTCCGGGGCCGGTCCGGAACGTCGGTCGTCGTCTCGTGGGCCCTCGTCCACGCGCTGTAGTCGCCGTCGAGCAGTCGCCGGTCGGCGTGGCCGTACAGTTCGGCGGTAACCAGAAATCGTGCGGCAAACACGCCGTGCGTGTCGTCGTAGGCCACGAGCGTGTCCGTCGGTTCGACCCCCGCCTCCTCCAGGAGCTCGCGCCAGACGTCGCGTCCGGGCAACATCCCCGCGTCGCCCTCCTCGCTCCGGAACCGGTCGAACGGAACGTTCACCGCCCCGGGGACGTGTCCGATCCCCTCGTACTCCCAGGCGTCGCGCACGTCCACGACGACCACGCCGTCGTCGTCGAGGCGCTCGGCGAGCCAGTCGGCCGGGACCACGACGTCCTCGGTCATCGTCCCGTGCTTGGCGGGCCGCCGGTTTGATTACCCCGGTTCCGGGCGCGGCCACGTTCGTGCTCGGTACCGGAAAATAATTCCTGTTCATCGGCCGACATCCGCCCCTGCCCCGGTCGCGGTTTCCCGCTATCCGCCGCTCCCCGTCCGCTCCTCGGTGCGGGCCCTCACATCCGTCGGCGTCCCCGGTCGTATCACGCTGGCGTGAAGAAGCAATAATTTCCGAATGAGGGGACGAGTGGCTGTACGTTCCGATTGTGGGGGAATTATGACGTCAGAGCGTTAATGGACCTGTGATGTCAGACTACGCGAAAGACGTACTCGTTTCGGCTGATTGGGTCGAGGAGCGCCTCGACGAGTTCGAGAGCGACGACCCCGACCTCCGGCTGGTCGAGGTCGACGTGGACACCGAGGCGTACGACGATGGCCACGCGCCGGGCGCCATCGGCTTCAACTGGGAGACGCAGCTCCAGGACCAGACTCGACGGGACATCCTCACGAAGGAGGACTTCGAGGACCTGATGGGTAGCCACGGAATCGGCGACGACTCGACGGTCGTCCTGTACGGCGACAACTCCAACTGGTTCGCGGCCTACACCTACTGGCAGTTCAAGTACTACGGCCACGACGACGTCCGGCTGATGGACGGCGGCCGCGACTACTGGCTGGACAACGACTACCCGCTGACCGAGGAGGTCCCGGAGTTCCCCGTGGTCGACTACGAGGCGTCGGGCCCGCGCGAGAGCATCCGGGCGTACAAGGAGGACGTGGAGAACGCCATCGAGCGGGGCCTCCCGCTGGTCGACGTCCGCTCGCCCGAGGAGTTCACGGGCGAGATCCTCGCGCCCCCGGGCCTCCAGGAGACCGCCCAGCGCGGCGGCCACGTTCCCGGCGCACGGAACATCTCGTGGGCCGCGGTCACCGACGACGACGGGACGTTCAAGGACGCCGACGAGATCCGCCGGCTGTACGCCGAGGAAGGTATCGACGGCGACGAGACGACCGTCGCCTACTGCCGCATCGGCGAGCGCTCGTCGGTCGCCTGGTTCGCGCTCCACGAACTGCTCGGCTACGACGACGCCATCAACTACGACGGCTCGTGGACCGAGTGGGGCAATCTCGTCGGGGCGCCGATCGAGACGGGCGAGGCCGACTGAACGGGGTGAAGGAGGCCTCGAAGCGGAACGGCGAGCGTTTCGCGCGAGCCGTGGAGCGGAGCGACCCGCCGAGCAGGGCGGGGCCGACTGAGCGAAGCGACGAGGCCTCCCGGTCCTCTTTCTTTTCGGCTTCACAGCACCAGCGCCGTCGCTACCCTATCCCAGCACCGCCGCCGCGATCCGCGGTGTGACGACCGTCTCGATCCCCGAGGCGACGACGAGCACGACGCCGAGTCCGACGAGCACCCGGAGCGCCTCGCCGAGCGCCGCCCCCACGGCGGCCGCGTCCCGCCGCCCGCGGAGGGCAGCCGTCCCGACCCGTCCCAGGTGGAGGCCGAGTCCCCCGGCGACGACGATGGCCGGGAGTTCGACGACGCCGTGGGGGACGACGAGCGCCGCGACGACCGTCGCGTCGACGGCGCCGGCCACGACGCCCACCAGCGCGCCGTTGAACAGGAGCGCCGTCGCGGCCGGCAGGCCGAGCGCCAGCCCCCCGTATCCCGTACCGGCGGCGACCAGCCAGTTGTTCGCCGCGATGTTGAGGAACGGGCCGACCGGGACGGCGCCGAAGGCGGCGCCCATCTCGCCCGCCTCCGGCGACAGCGACAGCCGGTAGGGCGCGACCGCGAGCCATCCGAGCGCCGCCCCCGCGGTCAGCACCGCGGCGCTTCCGCCGTTCGCGCCCGGATGGTCGCGGACGAACCGCACGACTGCCGCCAGCCCGTTCCGGAGCGCGGCCGTCACGCGGATTCGGATTCCGTGCGTCGGCGCCGCCAGCGCCCCCGGCTCCCGCTCCGCGTAGAGCGCCACCCGCACGCCGTCGAGCCCCGGAACGACGAGCAGCGCCGTCACGACTCCGAGGAGGCGCGGCGCGCCTGCGGCGGCGAGCACGCTCCCGACGATTCCCGTTCCGACGAGGACGGCCGCGGCGACGCCGCCGTAGAGCAGGAACGCGCCCGGTCGCTCCGTCGCCAGTCCGGCGCCCCGGCGCAGCGCCGGGACGGCCCCGACGCCGTCGACGACGACCGCCGCCCCGGCGAAGGCCACGGCGAGTTCGACGGCGGCGACTCCGAGGAGGACCGCGGCCCCGCCGACGAGGCCGGCGAGGGGACCCGCGACTGCGGCGGCCCCGCC
>JBDGQA010000064.1:0-12338 GCA_042219325.1 Haloferacaceae archaeon
CGTAGGCGTGGCGGTCACAGTGGTGATGCCAACCTGTCGTCGTGTCTCCAGCGACATGTGAATGGACCATGACGTTGTTTTCGGTCTCGAACACCGTTTTGCGAACGATACCAGGTGTACTCTCGTCGCCTCCTAACTCATCCGGCGGGACGATTTCGACGGACATACCTAACCCCGATTCGATGTGTGGGTTGTTACCACATGAAGGTTCGCCGTTGCTGACTTCTGTATTCCGCGCGCGAGTCCTGTCAGTCTCTGGGGGTTCAACAGAGACTACTCGTTCTCCTCCCCGGTTCTGACGTATGAGTCGTTCTCGATTCACCTCATCCAACCGGGATGGTCCCCACGGGAACGACTCCCCGCAGCGGTGGCAATACCCTTTGACCCGCAAATAGTCGGACTCCTCCTCCCGTGATATCTTGTTCACCTTGAATCGGAGCCTTCTGACAGTTCGGGCAGACCTGGTAGACCTTCTTGCCGCATTCTCGACAGTGCGGATTCCCCGAGAGTTCGTCGAACTCCCCGGCAACGGCTCGAATATGTCCGTCCGCACAGACGGCTCCAACTCCGGTGGTCACAGTGAGCGGCTTGACGTCCCGGACAATTGGTTTTATTGAAGTGACTACCAGTTGATGGAGGTTGTGTGGGGAATACAGAGGATGGGTTCAGTAGATGGGGATGACCGGGGCGAGGGGAACAGTCCACATCCGCTGTACCGTGACCGCTCCCGCGTGAGAGTTATTACTTGGCGTGACCGTACGTTCTGTATTGGGCAGGGACATCTACCCGTGACGTGTATCAATTGCGGGGAGGAGGACTATCCGGTCGATCAGTATCATGTGCACCTTTCGACGGACCAGGTCATCGAACTCGAACTCTGTGAAGGATGTCGTCACAAGTTCGTCACCGCGGACTGGGTCGAGTTTGTCGTGTAGCCGCGTGGCACGGGTAGATGAACGGCTCATAGTGAACTAATCGGGCGGAAAGCTTGCAAGATACGCGCCCGCTATTCAGCACCTGGTCCTCCGATCTGCCTGCTTCTTGTCGGAACTTGCGTACTGAATAGGGAGAATGTATACAGCGGGTCGTTGTGGACAGATGATCCTTCGATATCACGACTCGGAAAACGATTGGGGCTTGTCTCATCCCGATAGTCGGTCGCGACCCTTCGCATCGATGCGCTCACCATGTTCGCGGAGCGCTTCGAATGTGATATCGATGTCTTCTGGCATCGTCCGGTGACTGCAGATGGATAACCGAATGACTGTCTGTTCCTGCACTTCAGTCGTCGTGACATACGCCTCGCCGGTGAGTCGAAGATCGTCAGCGATGCGCTGGTTCAGCCAGTTGACGTAGGTACTAGTACTCTCACGACTCTCGGGATGCGATGGGTCGTCTTGGAGGTCTGACGGGAGATAGCGGAACGAGTAAATGAACAGATTCGGCTCTTGGACCGCCTCAAAGCCGTCGGCCGCAACGACTTGGTCGTGCAGGTATTCAGCACATTGATAGCTCTGTCGCAGGAGCTGCCGGTACCCTTCGACCCCATAGTGTTTGAGGCTCATCCACAGTTTTAGTGCCCGGAACGGGCGGGACGTTTCCGGTCCGAGTTGCGCGAAATTCGTCCCATGGTACTGCTCCTCTTCCATGTGGTCGAGGTACGCGGCATGCATAGAGAAGGTCCGAGGCTGAACAGTGGGATCATGGAAGAGCACACAGCCACAGGAGTATGGTATCGAGAGCCATTTGTGTGGGTCGAGTGTGACTGAATCTGCTCGCTCAAGGCCCTCGTAGAGGTGTTCCTTCTCGGGGAGGATGGCGCCAACCGCGCCGCAGGCACCGTCGGCGTGCATCCAGACATCATGATCAGCACACACAGCTTGCGATCTCCTCGAGAGGATCGACCGGCGAGACGTTCATCGAGCCGACCCGGGCGATGACACAGAACGGAACGCCCCGTTCTCCGTGTCCTCGATCAGCATCTCATCAAGCGCAGTAGGGTCCATTTGGTAGTCATCGTCACACGGCACAGATCGGATAGCGTCGCTCCCGACGCCGATCATCTCGGCGAGCCATCGAAGGCACTGGTGCTCTATCTCGGTCGCGGACGGCCCCCCTAACCACGGTCCCGCGTTCATGTTGACCGAAGCGGCGAGCGCGTCGCCGAGCGCCGGCGGTAGCGCGTCACCCGATCAACAGACCGATTCGTCCCGGGAGTCCGCGGGCCGGAGGTGTGACCTGCCCCACTCCTTCAGCGATTCGATGACCGATTCGAGCGACCGTCCCCGCTCGGTGAGCGCGTACTCGACCTCGACGGGTTGGTCGTTGACGACGGTCCGTTCGACCAGGTCCTTCCCCTGGAGGTCCTTGAGGCTGTTCGAGAGGACCTTGTTCGTGATCGGGCCGACCTCGTCGGACAGTTCGCTGAACCGGAGCGGTCCGTTCGTGAGGAGTCGGTCCACGATGACGGGGTGCCACTTCTTGCCGATGAGGTCCATCGTACACGTGATCGCACACCACTCGTCCCCGGCACACCAGACGGCGAGACACTCCTCCTCGGGCACGTCGGCATTTCCGGTCATACGCGCCACGTCGTGACGCCCGCCGAATAAGGGTTTCACGTCGAAATCCGATTTCGTTCCGAAATCAGGGTTTCGCCGGCGAAACCCCGTTTCCTAACAGTTACCTGATATTTATGCGGGAGGGCCCCGATACGTTCGAACGTAATGGTGACAGTCGAAATCGAGTACTGCGTGCCCTGTGGACTGATCGACCCCGCAATCGACACACAGCGGGAACTGCTCGAATCGTTCGGTCGGGACCTCGACGGCGTCCGCCTGACGACCGGTCACGGCGGCGTGTTCAAGGTCTACGTCGACGACGAACTGGTGTTCGACAAGGACGAGCACGGCAACGAAATCGACATCGATGCGATTTCGGCGACGGTCGACGACCGCATCGCCACCGAAGCGTAGCCCGCCAACGACTCCCTATCCATGTTAGAACTCTACCAGGCGGAGGGGTGTGACTACTCCCGCAAAGTGCGCGAGACGCTGACCGCCCTCGGCCGCTCGTACGTCATCCACAACCCGCGGACAGCACGCGGGGAGGTCCGCAACGAGCAGACCCACGACGAACTGCTGGCACTCGGCGGTGACGATCAGATACCCTTCCTGATCGATCACCACCGCGGCGTCACGATGTACGAGAGCGACGACATCGTCGCGTACCTGGAGGAACACTACGACTGATGACCGTCGAAGAGGACTGTCCGATCTGCAACTCGTCACAGAGCGCCAAAGAGCAGTTCGCGACCGCAAAGGTCGCCGAACACATCAAGGAGAAGGCCGGGCACAATCAAGCCCATCGGGACTGGATCGATTCGTACACGACGAACGGTACGCTCTCGGAGATCCGCGAAGCGCTGGCCGAACACGGTCGTCCCCGTTGATGGGGATGGACGGAGCGAGCGAGGTCCTGACCCGCGCCCGCGCGACAGTCCGCCCTCTCCTCCGCGTCGGCATCGCGGGCCTCCTGCTCGGTCCCGGGGCGAGCAAAGTCCTCACGTACGAGCGGTCGGTCCGGTTCTTCACGACGCTTTCACTGCCGGTGCCCGAAATCCTGGTGCCGGTGATAGGGGCTGTCGAACTCGGCGCCGCGACGGTACTACTGACCGACCGGGGGTCCCGAATCGGCGCAGCCATCGTCGTGCCGGTCATGCTCGTCGCCGCGGCGACGGCGGGTCCGACGTGGCAGAACCTCGCTGTCCTCCTCGGGGCGCTCGCACTCGTCGTGGTCGATACGACGCGCGGCGTCTCGGTCTCCGAATCGACGACGTAATACGACGACAACGATGGGTTGGAGCCGACCGGGATGAAGGTGACTGAACTCGTCGAGGAGTACCTCCTGCTGTGGGTGCTTCTCGCGGTCGTACTGGGACTCGCCGTCCCGTCGGTCGCCGTCGTGACGCGCGCGTCGACGCTCATCCTCGCGGTGATGATCGGGAGCATCTCGCTGACGCTCTCGGTCGACGAGTTCCGCCGGATCGAGGTCCGGAGGCTGGGGCTCGTCCTCGCGGGCCACGTGACGATGCCGTTTCTCGCGTTCGGCGTCGCACGGGGACTCGGACTGTCACCGGAACTGACGGTCGGGTTCGTCGTACTGGGAGCGGTGACCCCGGAACTCGTGACGCCGGTGATGACCGAACTCGCGGCGGGCGACACGGCCCTCTCGACGACCGCACTGGTCGTGATCGGGGTCGGCAGCGTGGGGTTCGTCCCCGCCGTCGTGGCGCTCCTGGTCGGCGGGGTCGACGTTCCGACGAGGCCGATCGTCGAGCAGCTGGTCGTGGCTGTCGTCGTCCCGATGCTGGTCGCTGTCGGGGCGCGGGCCTGGCAGCCCGACCGCGTCGGTCGGTTCGATGCCTACTATCCGGCCGTCTCCGCGACGATGGTCGTCCTGATCATCGGCGGCGTGACGGCGGCGAACGCCGCCGTCGTCCGCTCGAACCTGTCGCTGTTGGCCGCCGTCGGAGCCGGGGCGATACTGCTGAACGGACTCGGGTACGGCGTCGGATTTCTCGTCGTCGGGCGGTCCACGCGGGCGGCACGGATCGCGTCGGTGCTCTCGATCGGGATGCGTGATTTCGCCGTCGCGGCCGCGCTCGTGATCGCCGCCGGCCTCCCGACCATCGCGTCGCTCCCGGCCGTGGCGTTCGGCGTCGTCGAGATGACGACGAGCGCGGGCCTCGCGAAGTGGTTCAGTCGATCACAGTGACCGGTCCGGGAGGTCGTCCTGCTGTCGGGTCCATTCGAGCAACGGTTCGAGCCGGTCACACCACAGCGATGTCGTTACCGGGACGATACTGCGGGTTTTTGTTCCCCGCTCCCCACGACTACGGCGTGACCGAGGGAAATCACGAGGGCGACGACGGCTCGCGGTGGGGGCTGCTCGCGGTCGCGGGGGGGTGCGGACTCTGCTGTGTCGCTCTCGCCGGGGGAACCGCAGCGATTGGCGGCGCCGCGGCGAGCGTGACGGCGGCGAGCGGCGGTGTCGGTAGTGTCGTCGGCCTCCTCGTGACCGGTCTCGCGACCGCGCTCCCGCTGTTCGTGATCGGTCTCCTCCTTCGCCGTTGACGACTCGCCGTCGCCTCACGACGATTCCGTTCGGGTCGATCGTTCGGCACACGGACGTACCGGTACGTGTCCGTACTCTCGAAGGTCCCGCCCTCGCGTGCGACGCGTCGGACGATGTCGAACGACGATTAGGCCGGGTACTTTTCCGACCAATGGCTCACTGAGCACCCGGAAATCCCCCGGATAATGGACGAGGGCCTGCTCCCCTACCTCGTCGCGATCTGTTCGGGAGCGCTCGCGATGGGAGTGGCGACGCCGCTCCTGAGCGTTCCCCCCGCCTTTCCGGCCTTCGCCGTCCGCACGATGGTGATCGTGCTCGGCGGTACCCTGCTCGGGTGGTGGCTGGCCACCCGCTGTCTCGGGATCGAACCGTGAGCGAAAGACCCCCGACCGGTTCCGCGGGGACCTGCAGCCGGGCTGACCGCGAACGTCCTCGACGAGGAGGGATCGCGGCCCGTCGCCGCTAGACGACCTCGGCGCTCACGTTCCCGTCGCCGACGAACGCCTCGTACCCGACGTCGAAATCGAGCGTCGCCTCCACCTCGGCGTTCGGCGGGACGCGAACCTCCGTCGAGCGGACGTGTTCCTCGCCGTCGACGGTGGCGGTCACGACCACCTCCCGGGTCGCGGCCGTCCCGCCCCGGTTCTCGACGGTCGCGAGCACGCGGAGGTTGCCATCCGGCCCCTCGGTGATGTCGAGGTCGGTCACGGTCACGTCCGGTTCCCCGGTCGGCGGCGGCGAGGACGAGGTCGGGGGGCGCCTCGGGCCGGTCGCACCCGGGAGGTTGCCCGCACACCCGGCGAGGCCGAGCGGAAGGACGGCGAGGGTTCGCAGGGCGGCACGACGGCGCATACGCCGCCGTCCGACCGGTTCGGTCAAGAGCCTTCGGTTCGCCGTGCGTCGGCGTGGTCGGCCACTCGCCTCGCCACGGGACGGCCGTCCCCGCGGGACCCCGCCGACCGCCCCCCGACGGCCGGCCGTCGGGGCCCTTTTCCACCCCGCCCGCCTACGCCGTCGGGAGTGCTCACGAAGGACCTCCTCCGCGTCTCGCGGGCCGGCGGCGGCTACCGGCCGCGGTTCGTTGACGGGACCGAATCCGCCCTCGCGGAGCGGGTTCTCGACGTCTACCGCGACCACGTCGGCGCGGAGCGGGTGGTCCTCGACGAGGCGCTCGAATCGGTCGAGCGCGACCACGAGGACCACAAGCTCGTCCGGGGGTTCGCGAAGCTCCTGGACCGGGACGCGACGTTCGAGACGCGGGCGGAGATACCGCCACCCAGGGCCCGCCGGGCGGCCTTCGCGGCCGCGGAGCGTGTCGGCGTCGCGACGGAGGCGGAGCGCGAGCGGGCGCTGGCGGCCGCCGCCGAGCGCCTCGGCGTCGAGCCGGGGGTCGTGGAGTCGTCGCTGTACGCCGACCGCGATGCCCGGCAGGTCCTGGCGTCGTTCGAGCCACGGTGGGACCCGGAGGCGATACAGGAGCAGTACGACCTCTCGCTGGCCCAGACGGCGCTTTTCGACGCGACGGAGGTCCGGGTGCGCTCGTCGAACCCGCGGCGGCTGGTGAGCGCGGCCAAGCGGCTCGGCCTGCTCTACGAGATCCATCGGACCGACGCGGGGCGGGAACTCGTCGTGACCGGGCCGGACGCGCTCTTCCGGCGCACCCGCCGGTACGGGACGGCCTTCGCCCGCCTGCTCCGGTCGGTCGCGGCCACTGCCGAGTGGACCCTGACCGCGACGATAGACGACCGGGGGACCGAGCGGGAGTTGCGCCTGGCAGACGGCGACGTGTCGGTGCCGGGGGTCGAACCGGTAGCGGAGCCGACCTACGACAGCGGCGTGGAGGCGGACTTCGCGGCGCGGTTCGCGGCGCTCGACCTCGACTGGGACCTGACCCGCGAACCGGAGCCGCTGGCGGCCGGCGACCGCGTGATGATCCCCGATTTCGCCTTCGACTACGGGTACGCCGACTTCCGGGTCTTCTTCGAGGTGATGGGCTTCTGGACGCCGGAGTACGTCGCGAAGAAACTCGAACAGGTCGAGGCAGTCGAGGGCGTCGAACTCGTCGTCGCCGTCGACGAGTCGCTCGGCGTCGGGGAGGAACTCGACGCGCGGGGCGCCCGCGTCGTGCCGTACTCCGGGACCGTCCGCGTGAAGGACGTGGTCGACGTGCTCCGGTCCTACGAGGGGGACCTGGTCGAACGCGCCGCGGCCGACCTGCCCGGGGAACTGACCCCCGACGCCGACGTGGTCTCCCTCGCCGAGGTGGCCCGCGAGCACGGCGTGAGCGCGGACGCCCTCGACGACGTCGCCTTTCCGGCCCACGAGCGCGTCGGGCGGACGCTGGTCCGGCCGGCGGTCCTCGACGACCTCGCCGCCGAAATCGAGTCGGGGATGGACTACGGCGCCGTCGGGGCGCTGCTCGACGAGCGAGGCATCGAGGACGACAGCGCCGTCCTCTCGCGACTCGGCTACCGCGTCGAGTGGGACGGCCTCGCGGGCGGTACCGTCGTGGCGAAGTAAGGGTGGAGAGCGAGGGAGCGGGAGACGGGGAGGGGGACCGGGGGCGTCAGAGCAGGTCGGCGAACCGCCGGAGGTTGGTCCGCTGGTTCCGGGTGGGGAACCGGACGACCAGGCGCTCGGCGCCGGCCTCGACGTACGCGTCGAGCGTCTCCCCGACGGCGGCGGGCGGCCCGAACGCCCCGCGTCGGTCGAGCGCCTCGTCGGTGATGGGGTCGCGGTCGTCGTAGTACCGGTCGTAGAACGCCCGCGCCTCCGCGAACGCCGTCGCCTCGTCGTCCGCGATCACCACGTCGATGTAGTAGCCGGCGTCGAGCGCATCTGGGTCGCGCCCGGCGTCCGCGAGGAGCCGTCGGACGTGGTCCAGCAGGTCGGCGTAGTCCGCCGGGGGGAGCCGGTTCGGCAGGAAGCCGTCGGCGTGGGTGACGAGCCGCTCCCGGGCCGTCCGCGGCATCCCCTTCTCGGGATGGTACCCCCCGGTCGCGACGTAGACGGGGAGGTCCCCGACCGGGCCGAAACCCAGGTCGGCGTCCTCGACCCGGTAGTGGTCGCCCGCGTGGTCGACCGTCTCGCCGTCACAGAGGGCGGTCGCGATGTCGAGCAGTTCGTTCAGCCGCGCACCGCGGTCCGTGAACGGAACGTCGAGGTTCGCGTGTTCGGCCCGCACGCCCGGCTCGTCCGAGCCGACGCCGACGCCGAGGCGCAGGCGGCCGCCGCTCAACTGGTCGACCGTCGCCGCGAGGTGAGCGACGGCGACCGGCGACCGCAGCGTCGGGAGGTACATCGCGGTTCCGAGTTCGAGGGCGTCGGTGGCGCCACCCACGGCCGCCAGGGTGGCCAGCGGCTCGTGTCGCGGTCTGGCGAGAACGCTGTCGCCGGCCCACACGGTGCCGAATCCGAGCGCCTCCGCCCGGCGCGCCAGGCCGACCACGTCGGCCTCCGTCTTCGCGGCCAGCGTCGCGTCGTCGTCGCTCGCGAGGACGCTCCCCCGTGTCGGCAGGAGATACCCGTACGTCGGCATATCACAGGGTGCGGCGAGCGGCTATTAAGCGCCGGGGTCGGACCGGCGTCGTCGCGACCGGCCCGTCGCCCCGGCGGGTGTCGTCGGCGACCCGCCGACGCTCGCTCGGCCCTCACTCGGTGCTCAGTCCCGGTGTTCCTGCCGGCGGCCCTTCGGAACGGTCGACCGGAGTTCGCCGTGGAGGTAGAGGCCGACGCCGAGCGGCGCCGTCCCGCCGCCGCACTCGTGGGCGGCGATCAGGTAGCCCCAGTCGCCGTCCCACGCGACCTCCCCGTCCTGCCCGGCGACGAACCGCGCGGCCTCGTCGGCGTCGAGGCGGATCACGTTCCGGGTCGCCGCGTCCCCGAACCGCTGGACGGCGTTCGTCGTCGGCTTCCAGTGCTCCTGGCGGGTCCGGAGGACCGTCATCCCGAGCGCTTCGATCCGCGAGGGGGCCGGATGGTCGACGGCGGCGTGGACCGCCCATATCTTGCCGTTGCCCTTCTCCCAGAAACTGTGGTCCGCGAACGTCTCCGGCCCGATGCCGAACCGCTCGTCCCACCAGTCGAGGACCGCCTCGCGGCTGGGACGGCCGGGGACCGTCCGCTCGTCGGGCGTGGCCGGCAACCGGTCGAACTGCCCGCCGTCGTTCTCCGGCGGTTCGGACCCGTCCCCGGCGTCGGTGCCGCCGTCGTCGCCGGACCCGCCCGTCATCCGCCGACCTCCAGTTTCGCACAGAAGAACCCGCCGGTGTCGTTGAGGTGGGGATAGATCCGCCGTGCGAGGCGTACGGACTCGTCGAACGTCTCGCCCCCCCACTCGGTGACGCCGGGCGCGGCGTCGAGCGGCGGGTCGTAGGGGACCAGCCGGCAGTCCTCCGTCCCGAGTACGTGGTCCAGGACGGCCTCGTTTTCCTCGGGGGCGAACGTACAGGTGGCGTAGACGACCGTACCACCGGGCCGGGTCGCCTGGACCGCCCGCCGGAGGATGCCCTTCTGGACGCCGGCGAGCTGCTGGACGTGCTCGAAGGTCCACTGGTCGAGCACGTCGGGGTTCTTCCGGGCGGTCCCCTCGCAGGAGCAGGGGGCGTCGACGAGGGCGCGGTCGAACGCGTCGAAGGCGAAGGGTTTCATGGAGTAGTTGCGCGCGTCGCGGTTGGTGACGGCCATCGCGGTCACGCCCAGGCGCTCGGCGTTGTGGCGGAGCGCGGACAGGCGACCGAGGTTGTTGTCGTTGGCGACCACCAGCCCGTCGTCGTCCATCAGCGCCGCCGCCTGGGTGGCCTTGCTCCCCGGGGCGGCGCAGGCGGCCCAGACGCGCTCGCCGGGTCGGGGATCGAGCGCCAGCGGCGGGAGCGCCGACACCTCCTCCTGGCCGTGGAGCCACCCGTGGAAGTACGCCCACGACCGTCCGGGGTGGCCCTCGGGCAGTTCGAACAGCCCGGGATGCCAGCCGACGGGTTCGTGGGGGACGCCCTCCTCGTCGAGCGCCTCGCGGACCCGCTCGACGGTCGCTTTCACCGTGTTGACGCGGACCACCTGCGGGAGCGGCCGGTCGCAGGCCCGCCGGAAGGCCGCCGGGTCGTCGACGAGCGACTCGTAGCGGTCCAGCGGGTTCATGTCCCGCTACTGGCCCCCCGGGGGGATGTCGGTTTCGACCCACACCGGCACGGACACGTCGGCGGGACCGCCACGGGTGCCGTCCGTGCCCGGCGTCCCCTCGTCGTCGGTTTCCCGGCCGGGTCGCCCGGGCCCAACCACTTTACATCCGGGGGGGACCTACGCCGAACATGGCCCGCATCGCCGTCCAGTCGAAGGGTATCGAACTCGACGAGCCCACGCTGATCGAGGGCTTCCCGGGGGTCGGACTCGTCGGCAAGATCGCGGCCGACCATCTCGTCGACGAGTTCGACATGACCCACTACGCCGACCTCTACTGCGACGGCCTGCCGTCGGTCGCGACCTACGGGTCCGAGGAGCCGGACCTGCGGACGGCGGTCAGGCTGTACGCGGACGAGGAGCGCAGCCTCGTCGTCCTCCAGAGCGACGTACCGGTGGCCCCGGACGCGGCCGAGACGGTCGCCGGCTGTCTCGCCGGCTGGCTCGACGAGAACGCTATCACGCCCGTCTACCTGAGCGGCCTCCCGACCGAGAAGGACGAGGCGCCGCCGGAGATGTACGGCGTCGCGACCGGGGACGGAGGGAGCATGCTCTCCGAGGCCGGCATCGGGGGGCCGGCGGAGGCGGGGATGGTCTCCGGACCGACCGGCGCGCTCCTGCTGGACGCCCTGGAGACGGGACGGACCGCCGTGGGACTGGTCGTCGAGACCGATCCGCGCTTTCCGGACCCCGAGGCGGCGAACGTGCTCCTGAGCCGGGGCGTCGAACCGTTGACCGGCGTCTCGGTGCCGACCGACGATCTGGTCGATCGGGCCGAGGAGATTCGGAAGGCACGCGAGGAACTCGCAAAGCGGATGCAGGAGGGGGACGAGGAATCGACCCAGGCACAGCCCCTCCGGATGTACCAGTAGGGGGAGCGACCCGCCACCCACGGCCGTTTCTCAATCCTTATGTCCGGCCGGACACTCGATTCCACCATGAGCGACGACGCGGCCGAGTGCGATGCGAGCGACGCCAACTCGGCGGCCACAGCGGGCGTCGGGACGGCGTCCGACGACGAGGAACTGACCGATGCGGAGGGGGACGACGGGACCGTGGCCGACGCCCGGAACGGGTCGACGGCGGCCGCCGACCTCGCCGACCGCGTGGCGGACCACGACGAGGCGCTCGCGGACGAGGTCCGCAACCTGCAGGCGGACCTCGCGTCGAAGGAGGATCGAGTCGCCGAACTCGAAGAGCGCGTCGAGGAACTCGAGGCGAAGCTCAAGCGGAAGGCCGCCGACTTCGAGAACTACAAGAAGCGGGCCGAACGTCGCCGCGAGGAACTGAAGGAGCGCGCGGCCGAGGACCTCGTCGAGCGGGTCGTCGAGGTCCGGGACGACCTCGTCCGGGCGCTCGACCAGAAGGGCGACGCCGGCCTTCGGGACGGCATCGAGTCGACGCTTGACACGTTCGACCGGGTGCTGGAGGAGGAGAACGTCGAACCGATCGAACCGGCTCCGGGCGACGAGGTCGACCCCCACCGCCACGAAGTGATGATGCGCGTCGAGAGCGACCGGCCGGAGGGACGGATCGTCGACCTCTACCGGCCGGGGTACGAGATGGCCGGGCACGTGGTTCAGACCGCGCAGGTGACCGTCAGCGACGGGTCCGCGGGGGACGGCGGCGAGTGAGACGGGCCGAGCGGCGGTTCGGACGGATGGACGGCGTCCGAACGCCCGACTGCGCCGGGGCGTCGGTGGGCGCATAGCAGTTCTACAAAAACGTCCCGCCCGGCGGCGACCGTCGGTCGGGGGAATCGCAATACTGCGGCGGGGTGGAGTGATCGTCCCATCCGCTTCGTCTAGTAACCTTTAACCGATGCAGGACGGTAGTTCCGGCAAGGATGGCGAGCAACAAGATTCTCGGGATCGACCTCGGAACCACCAACAGCGCGTTCGCGGTGATGGAGGGATCCGACCCCGAGATCATCGTGAACGCGGAGGGCGACCGGACGACGCCCTCGGTCGTGGCGTTCGACGACGACGAGCGCCTGGTCGGCAAGCCGGCGAAGAACCAGGCGGTCC
>JBDGQA010000073.1:0-11714 GCA_042219325.1 Haloferacaceae archaeon
CCAACAAGTACCAGCTCGCGAAATCGAGCGCCGAGCGGGTGTTCGGCCTGCTCGGCCGGGAACCGACGGTCCAGAGCCCGCCCGACCCCCACGCGCCCGACGACATCGCCGGCGACGTGACCTTCGACGACGTGACCTTCGGCTACCGCGAGGACGAGCCCGTGGTGCGGGACGTCTCCGTCGACGTCCCCGCCGGGACGACGGTGGGACTCGCGGGCCCGACCGGCGCCGGCAAGTCCTCGCTCCTGCGCCTGATCCCCCGCTTTTACGACGTCGACGAGGGCGCCGTCCGGGTCGACGGTGTCGACGTGCGCGAGTACGACCTCCGTGCGCTCCGGCGGGAGGTCGCCGTCGTCGAGCAGTCGCCGTATCTCTTCTCGGGGACCGTGGCCGAGAACATCGCCTACGGGGACCGCGAGGCGCTGGCCGCGGAGATGGGTGGACAGCGAGACGCGGCCGACGGCCGGGTCCCGGACGCTCGCGACCGCATCGTCGAGGCCGCGAAGGCCGCCGAGGCCCACGAATTCGTCACGGACCTGCCCGAAGGGTACGACACGCAGGTCGGCGAGCGGGGGGTGAAGCTCTCGGGCGGCCAGCGCCAGCGCCTCGCCATCGCCCGGGCGCTCCTGAACGACCCGGCGATCATCCTGCTCGACGAGGCCACCAGCGACGTCGACACCGAAACCGAGGAACTGATCCAGCGGTCGCTCGACCGCCTCATCGAGGACCGCACCGCCTTCGTCGTCGCCCACCGGCTCTCGACCATCAAGGACGCCGACCGCATCCTCGTCCTGGAGGACGGCGAGGTGGTTGAGGCCGGCACTCACGGCGACCTGCTCGCGCTCGACGGCATCTACGGCGACCTCTGGCGGGCGCAGGCGGGGGACGGGGACGGGGTGCGGTCGGTGGCCGACGACTGATCGTCGACGGCCGCGTCCCCCGGGAGAATCGGAAAGGGACGCGGCCGCGATTCCCGCCGCCACTCGACGTGACGGGTCTCGCGCGCCACGCGAGCCATCGAGAGCCGTTCGTTCCCTCCGGGGCCCCCGCCCCGTTTTATCGGCACGGCGTTCGTCGGCCCGCTTCGCCCCGTGCGGCCGCTCAACTGATCCGGATGGCGGGCCGTCCGGGTTCGGCCGTCCGCGCCGCCTCGTCGTCGGAGCTGGCCCGCCGCACGGTCACGGCGGCGCCGAACTCGTCCTCGAAGAGCCAGGCCGCCCGCTCCAGGAGTTCGCGTTCCCGCTCGCCGTCGACGACGGGTTCCAGTCCGGGGTGGCGCTCCGCCAGGTCGGCCGCGTAGTCGGCGGCCGCGTCGCCACCCTCCCTGACCGCCTCGTCGTCCATCACCCGGCCGACGACCGCCGATTCGGGGTCGGCCCCGCGGGCGAGTTCGTAGGCGCGGTACTTCCAGGCCGGCGCGACGGCGAGGTCGATCCGCTCGGGATCGGTGATGTCGGCCGCCTCGGTGATCTCCCGCACGTCCGAGAGCGCCTCCCGGACGACCCGGCGCTCGATCCGGTAGTCCTCGGCCGGGCGGAGCGGTTCGGGCCAGTCGGCCGTCGCCGCCAGGCCGTCCTCGCCGAGCAGGCTCCACATCTCCTCGGCCAGGAACGGCGCGATGGGGGCGACGAGCGCCGTCAGGGTCCGGAGCCCCCGCCGGTAGGTGTACTCGTAGGGCGGCGCGTACCCCCGGTACCGCCGCAGGAGGCGGGCGAACGACTCGATTTCGCCGATCGCCTGGTGGAAGCGGAACCGCTCGTACTCCTCGGTGGTGGCGGCGACCGCCCGGTCGATCGCCCGCTCGAGGTAGCGGTCGTGGTCGGCGCTCTCCGCCCGGGTCTCCGTCTCCCCCTCGACGAACGCTGCCACCGTCCGGTACAGGGTCTGCTGGAGGTCGTAGGACGTGCTCACGTCCTTGGCGGTCCACTCGAAGTCCTGGCGTGGGTGGGCCGCCGAGAGGACGAACAGCCGGGTGGTCTCGGCGCCGTAACTGTGCGGCGCGATGGCGTTGCCCTTCGACTTCGACATCTTCTCGCCGCCGTGGAGCACCGTCCCCTGGGTGAGCAGGCGGTCGACGGGTTCCCGGACGTTCAGGACCCCCGCGTCGGCGAGCGCCCGGGTGAAAAAGCGGATGTAGAGCAGGTGGAGCACGGCGTGTTCCGCGCCGCCCACGTAGACGTCCACCGGGAGCCAGTCGTCGGCCAGGTCGGCGTCGAACGGCGCGTCGTCGAGGTCCGGGGAGAGGAAGCGCAGGAAGTACCACGCCGAGTCGACGAAGGTGTCCATCGTGTCCGTCTCCCGTCGGGCGGGCGCCCCGCACTCGGGGCAGGTCGTCTCGACGAACGACGCCACCTCGTCCAGCGGGTTGCCGGTCGTGCGGACGTACTCCGGGAGTTCGACGGGCAGGTCCTCGTCGGGGACGAGCACGCGGCCGCAGTCGTCGCAGTGGACGACCGGGATGGGCGTCCCCCAGTAGCGCTGCCGGGAGATGAGCCAGTCGCGCAGGCGGTAGGTGACCGCCGACTCGACCGCGTCCTCGTCGAGCAGGCGCTCCCGGGCGGCGGCGCTCGCCAGCCCCTCGTACGGCCCGCCCTCGACGACCATCCCGTCCTCGGTGAACGGCTCGTCGGGCAGTGACGTGGCGTCGCCGCCGACGGGTTCGATCGCCTGTGCTATCGGCAGGTCGTGGGCCGTCGCGAACGCGTGGTCGCGCTCGTTGTGCGCCGGTACGCCCATCACCGCGCCCGTGCCCACGTCGTCGAGGACGTACGCGGCCACGTAGACCGGCAACCGGTCGCCGGTGAGGGGGTGGACGGCCTCGAAGTCCGTCCGAACCCCCGAGGTTCCGTCCGCGCCGTGCGTGCCGGCGGCGTCGGCGTCCCGCTCGACGTATGCCGCGACCGCCGGGTCGCGCTCGGCGGCGGCGGTCGCGAGGTCGTGCCCCGGCGAGACCGCGAGGAAGGTGGCCCCGCAGACGGTGTCGACCCGCGCGGTGAACGCCCGGACCTCGCCGTAGTCGGGCACCTCGAACGCGACCTCGGCGCCCTCCTGCCGGCCGATCCAGTTGCGCTGGGCCTCGCGGACGCCCTCCGGCCAGCCGTCGAGGTCGTCCAGCTCCGCGTGGAGTTCCTCGGCGTAGTCGGTGATGGTGAAGAACCACTGGTCGAGGTCGCGCCGGCCGACCGGGGTCTCGCAGCGCCAGCAGACCGAGTCGCCGGCCCGGTCGATGACCTGCGCGTCCGCCAGGGTCGTCTCGCAGTCCGGACACCAGTTGACCGTCGCGGCGCCGTACTCGACCAGGCCGGCCTCGTGGAGGCGCGCGAACAGCCACTGGTTCCACCGGTAGTAGGACGGCTCGCAGGTGGTGATCTCCCGCGACCAGTCGTAACCAAAGCCCATCGTGTCCATCTCGTCGCGCATCCGCGCGATGCAGGTCCGGGTCCACGACTCGGGGTCCGTCCCCCGGTCGTAGGCGGCGTTCTCGGCCGGGAGGCCGAACGCGTCCCAGCCCATCGGGTGGAGCACGCTGTCGCCACACATCCGCCGGTAGCGCGCGTAGGCGTCCGTGATGGCGTAGTTGCGGACGTGGCCCATGTGGAGTTCGCCGGAGGTGTACGGGAACATCCCCAGGACGTAGGTCGGGTCCGCCGCGTCGTCGGGGAGTTCGTACACCCCTTCCTCCGCCCAGACGCGGCGCCAGTACTCCTGCACTCGCGCGTGACTGTATCCCTGCATAGTCGGTCCGTTTCGGCCGGTTCGCCACAGTCCGTCGGCCGGCACCAAGACTTTTCGGCTCCGCGGCCGCGGGAGCGGCGGCGTGACCGTGGGGGCATGGAAAGACCTTTCCACGTTCCGGCGCTCGCTCGGGCGAATGAAGCACGTTCGATTCATCGATCCCGCCGGGACGGTGCGGGAGGGCGAGTTCGTCGACGGGGCGATCACCTTCGCCGGCGAGGCGTATCCGCCCGGCGACGTCGAACTCCTGCCGCCCGCCGAGCCGAGCAAGATCGTCTGCGTCGGGCTGAACTACCGCTCACACGCCGAGGAGGTCGACGCCGAACCCCCCGACCGCCCGGTCATGTTCTTCAAGCCGCCGCACACGCTGGCGGCGCCCGGGGAGACGATCACGCTGCCGCCGGGGAAAGAGCGGGTCGACTACGAGGCCGAACTCGGGGTCGTCATCGACCGACAGTGCCGGAACGTCGACGCTGACGACGCGATGGGCGCCGTCCGCGGGTTCACCTGCGTCAACGACCTGTCCAATCGTGACGACCAGCGCCAGGAGCGCAACTGGGTCCGCAGCAAGGCGTTCGACAACGCCGCGCCGATCGGTCCCGTGGTTGCGACCCCCGACGAACTCCCGGCGACGCCGACGGTCCGTCTGCACCTGAACGGGGAGCTAGAGCAGGAGGCCACCACCGACGAGTTCTTCTTCACCGTCCCGGAACTGATCGAGGAGATCACGACGCTCATCACGCTGGAACCCGGCGACGTGATCTCGACCGGCACGCCCGCCGGCATCGGCCCCATCTCCGACGGCGACACCGTCGACGTCGAAATCGACGGGGTCGGCACGCTCAGAAACCACTTCGAGCGGGCCGACGGCGACGCCGACGAGGCGGACGAGGCCGGCAGGGACGAGTGAGGCCATAGCGGTCGGCCGGTCCGGCCATCGCTCGGACGACGGCGGTGGATGCGCTGGCGGATGACAGGGGGAGCTCCGCGTCCCCGTCACGGCAGGAGGCGGGGGTACGACGTGCGATTACGGCAGTGGTCGCCGGCGCGCGGCGGACGCCCCAGCCCCGGCACGTCCGCCGCCCGGGAGTTCGCCGAGGCACTGGCGGCAGAACCGGTAGCCGGGCTCGTTCGCCGTCCGACAGTTCGGACACCGGACCCGGTCGTCCGCGCCGTCGACGTCTCGCCCCTCGTCGGCGCGTCCCGTCGACGTCGTGCCGGCCCCGGTCCCGAACCCGGACCCGAGTCCGACGACGAGCAGCGCGTGTGCGACCAGAATGATCGCCAGGTTCGCGACGAGGACGGCCAGGAGCCACCCCGCCGGTCCCCGGAGAAGGTCGGTCGGGTCGAACATGGCTCTCCAACCTCGCACTACGGGCTCGTTCCACTTGATATCTTCCCACGGGCGACACACCCGCCCGGTCGTCCGCCCTGGTCGCCCTCAGGCGCCGTCCCGCGCCGCCGCGACGAACGCGTCGAACGCGCCGCTCGCGGCGTGGACGTGCGCGTAGGTCCCGAGCGTCCGGTACTCGGTCAGGCCGTCGTGGTCGCCGTCGATGCCGTCGCCCCGTTCGACGTCGAAGGCGTATCGCGCGTCCGGACCCGGATCGAGGGCCGAGTAGTGGAACTCGTGGCCCCGGAGCCGTCCGCCGGCGTCGGCGGTGAGCGCGTCCCGCCGCGCCCGGAGGGTAACGTGATCGAGCGCCCGGTGGCGGTCGTGCATCCGCACGTCGCCGGGCAGGACGCCGGCCATCGCGTGGGTCTCGCCCCCGGCGGTCGTGAGGGTCTCCGCGAGCGCCATCAGTCCCCCGCACTCCCCGAGGACGGGCAGGCCGTCGGCGGCCCGGTCCGCGAGCGTCGCGAGCGCCGGCGCGTCCGCGAGCGCCGCCGCGTGGAGTTCCGGATAGCCGCCGGGGAGGTAGACGCCGTCGCAGGCGGGCAACGGGTCGCCGGCGAGCGGTGCGAACGTGGCGACGTCGGCGCGGGCGCGCAACCGCTCGGTCGTCGCCGGGTACCGGAAGCGGAAGGCCCGGTCGCTGGCGACGGCGATCCGGGGGGCGGCCGTCCCGTCGCGTTCCGCCGCGTCCGTCCCGCCCACGGCTCCCTCCTCGCCCGGTTGGGGCCGGGGGGGTTCGCACGCGAGGTCGACGATCCGCTCGGGCCGGAGGGTCGCCGCGGCCTCGTCGAGCGCCTCCGGCGCGACCGGCGACTCGTCGCCCATCTCCAGCCCCAGGTGGCGGTCGGGGACCTCGAGGTCCGGGACCGGGGGGAGCCGGCCGAGGTACGCGATGTCGTCGGGGAGCGCCTCGCGGATGCCCCGCTCGTGGCGGCCGCCGTGTGCCCGTTGGGCGATCACGCCCGCCACGTCGACGTCCCGTCCGGCGTGGGTGGCGTACTCCCGGAACCCGAGTGCGGCGGCGGCGACGCTCTCCATCCCCCCCGACGCGTCGACGACGAGGACGACGGGACAGTCGAGCGCCTCCGCGACCATCGCGGTACTGGACCCGTCGCCGTCGTAGAGCCCCATCACCCCCTCGACCACGCAGACGTCGCCGGACCCCCGGTGGTAGTTGCGCCGCGCGCCCGCCGCGCCCTGGAGCCACACGTCGAGCGTCCGCGAGGGCCGGCCGACGACGGCCGCATGGTGGCTGGGGTCGATGAAGTCCGGGCCCGCCTTCGCCGGCTGGACCGCGTACCCCGCCGACTCGAGGGCCCGTGCGACCGCGAGCGCCGCGACGGTCTTGCCGACGCCCGACCGGGTGCCGCCGAGGACGACCCCCTTCATCCGTCCCCCCGCGCGCGCCGTCGCCGCCCGCCCGCCGGCGCGGCGTCGGTCGATCGGTTCGGACGTCCGGCGGCGAAAAACGCATGACTGCGGCCGGATAGACGCCGATCGGGTCCCCCCGACCAAAACTTATTTGTCATTCCGTCTCAACCCGAAAGACAAGCGTAGTTGGAGTAACTAAAAATCACTTGTTCTCCACCATGACAGACGACGCGCTCCTCCTCGTCGGACGAGAATCGGTGAACGCGGGCGAGGTGCTCGCGATCCACGCCGATCGGATCGAGCGACAGGGCACGGTCGACGCCGTCCACGTCGTCACCTACGAGAGCGAACCGGTGTGCGAACTCCGCGAGCGGCTCGCTGCGCTGACCGCCGACCGGGTGTACGCGGTGCCGATGTGCGCCGCCCACACCTACGAGACGACCGAGGACGTGCCGGCCGCGCTCTCCGCGGTGTCCGGCGAGGTGCGGTACTGCGAGCCGGTCGGGCGGAGTCCCGCGGTGACCGGTGCCCTGCTCGACCGGGCGACCGACGAGGTCCGGCCCGGGAGCGACGCGTCGCTCGTCCTCGTCGGGTTCGGCAACAGTTCCCAGCCCTACGGGCGGCAGGTCGTCCGATACCACGCCGCCCGCATCCACGACCGGGCGGACTACGGCGAGGTCCGGCCGGCGTTCCTGCTGCAGAATCCGGCCGTCGAGTGTGCGCGGTACGCCGTGACGGGGGACCGGACGGTCGCGGTACCGCTGTTCGTCGCCCGGAGCGACGCGACCGAGACGGCGATCCCGCGAAAGCTCGAACTCGACCGCGGCGGCGTCGCCTACGCCGATCCGCTGGAAACCCACCCCGGCGTCACGGAGGCCGTCCGGGCGTCGATAGAGACCCGGCGGGCGATGGCGACGGGGGACCGCCCGGCGTCGTTCGAGGACGCCCTCGCGGCGTCGCGCCGTCCCGTCGCGACCGACGGCGAGGGGCGATAGGACCGCGCGGGCGACGCGTCACCCGACGATCAGGAGGGCCCGGTAGCCGAGCGCGAGCGCGAACCCCAGGATCAGCAGGAGTGTCGAAACCACGACGGCGGGCGACATCTTCGTCTTCCCTTCGGAGGTGATCACCGAAGCGAACTGGTCCGTTGCGCGCATGTGAGCGAGGTTGGCCGTACGATCACATGAACCTTGTCGGTCGTCGCGCGACCGCCGGCGGTCACCGCCCGCCCCCGGTCAGCGGCGGACGGCGAGTACCGACAGGTCGGAGAACGGGCTGTCCTCGGGTGCCGACCCGCCGGCGTGGGCCGCGAGGTCGCCGAGCGTCGTCCGGGTGATCCGCTCGTCGGGGTGGGTCAACCGTTCGAGCACCAGCGCGTCGAGCGCGGGGTCGGCCCCGGCGTCGCACAGGGACGCGGCGACGTCGCCCGGCATCCAGTCGTAGGGCCGCGGCAGGACGAGCAGGTGGCGCTCGCCGACCGCCCCCGCCAGCCGCGCCAGGTCGGCCGCGACCGGCCCGCGCTTGTGGAGAGTGACGAACGTCGTCGCCTCCATCGGCGTCCGCGCCCGGCTCGCGGCCACCTGGAGCGAGGAGACGCCGGGCACCACGCGAACCGGGCGGTCCACCGCATCCTCGACCCGGCCGAGGAACTGGTAGCCCGAGTGGTTCGGGTCGCCCATCAGGACCGCCACGCCGGCCGCGCCCCCCGCCACCCGGTCGGCGAAGGCCGCGAGCGTCTCGCCCTCGTCGTCGTACCCGCAGGCGAGGAGGGGGGCGTCCGTCTCGTCGCGGACGACGTCGACGACGGTCTCGAAGCCGACGACGGCGTCCGCGTTCCGGAGCAGGTCGACCGCGCGCCGGGTGAGGTGTGCGGGATCCCCGGGACCCACGCCGACCGCGTGGACCGGGTTCGCGTCCGCCGTGGAGGGGTCGGGTTCGGGGGCCGCGGCGGCGACGGTCGCCGGGTCGTCGGGGGACGCGTCACTCGCGGGATCGCGTTCGCCCGCACCGCTCTCGCCGTCCCGCCCTCCGGCGTCGCTCACAGGTCGACGTCCCCCTCGCGCGCGTCGCTCGCCACGTGGACGAGTTCGTTCGTCAGCCCCGCCGCGAGGCCGCTTCCGCCCCGCCGGCCGACGTTCGTCACCGCGGGGACGCCGTGGTCGGCGGCGACCTCGCGGACCCGTTCGCGGCTCTCCGCGGCCTTGACGAACCCGACCGGCGTGGCGACCACGACCGCGGGGCGGGTGCCGTCGGCGATGCAGTCCGCGAGCGCGAGCGCCGCCGTCGGGGCGTTGCCCACGACCGCGATCGCGCCGTCGTAGACGCCCTCGCGGTCGAGTTCGAGCACCGACGCCGCCGTGCGGGTCATCCCCGTGCGCGCCGCGAGGTCGGCCCCGTTCCCGATGGCCTTCCGAACCGGGCAGTCGTGCCCCCGGCCCGTCACGCCCGCCTTCACCATCGTGATGTCCGTCACGACGGGGCGCTCGTCGAGGACCGCCCGCGCCCCGGCCCGGACGGGGGCGGACTCGTCGTCGCCGGTGAACCGCACCAGGTGCTGGAACTCCGGGTCGCCCGTGGCGTGGACCGACTTCGCGCGCAGGCGGTCTGCGAGCGTCTCCTGGGGGACCAGGTCGTGGACGCGGTCCATGCTGGTCTCGGCGATCTCCATCGCGTCCTCGGTCGTCGCGCCGAGGTCGGCGTACGCCTCGACGCCGTCGCCATCGGCGTCCCCGTCCGCCGCCTCGTCGTCCGACGCGTCGGCGGCTTCGCCGCCTCCGTCTCGCGACTCCTCGGGGGTCGCGCCCTCAGTCGTCATCGCTCGTCACCTCCTCGTCGCGGGCCGTCGGCTCGCGGCTTCGTCGCTCGCTCTCCCGCGCTTCGATGTCGCCGTCGGCCCGCAGGTGGGCGTCCCGCAACCGGTCGACCGTCGCGTCGTCGGCGTCCCACAGGCCACGGTCGACCGCCTCCAGGAGCGTCCCGGTGATGCTCTCCAGCGCCCAGGGGTTGACCTCGCGGAGCCACTCGCGGCGGTCCTCGTCGAGGGCGTACTTCCCGGCCACGTCATCCCAGAGCGCGTCGCTCACGACGCCAGTCGTCGCGTCCCAGCCGAGCACCACGTCGACTGTCGTCGAGAGGTCCCCCGCGCCCTTGTAGCCGTGTTCCTCCATACTGTCCAGCCAGTCGGGGTTGAGCACGCGGCTCCGCATCGCCTTGCGCACCTTCTCCTCGTTGGTGTAGACGCGCACGTCGTCGGGATCGGCGGAATCGCCGACGTAGGAGGCCGGCTCCGCACCCCGGGTTTCGGCGACCGCCGTGATGAAGCCGCCGTGGAAGGCGTACCAGTCGGAGCTGTCGAACTCGTCCTGCTCGTCCGTGTCCTCGATTTTCACCGTCGCCTCGACGTTCCCGAGACGGCGCTCGAAGGCGTCGTGGGCCTCGGAGACTCGCCCGCGCGACCCGAGCGCGTAGCCGCCCCACTGGACGTACACCTCGGCGAGGTCGCCCCGGTCGTCCCAGTTGCCCTCGTCGACCGCCTTGTTCGTGCCCGCGCCGTAACCGCCGGGCCGGGTCGTGAACACGCGGTGGGTCGCGGCCGTCGCCGCCTCGTCCGCATCCATCCCCTCGCTCTCCAGGCGCTCCCGTTCCTCCTCGACGTGCTTTTTCACGTAGTTCCGGTCGTGGGGTTCGTCCAGCGCGACGACCGTCTCGACGGCGTCGTGGACCACGCTCGCGGCCTGGGGGAAGGCGTCGCGGAAGAGCCCCGAGACGCGGGTCGTCACGTCGATGCGGGGACGATCCAGGTCGGCGAGGGGGGTTGGCTCCACGCCGTCGACCCGCCCGGCGTCGGTCCAGACCGGTTCGACGCCCATCAGCGCGAGCACCTGCGCGATCGTCTCGCCGCGGGTGCGGACCGTCGGGGTCCCCCACGCGACGACGCCGACCTCCTCGGGGTACTCGCCCCCTTCCTCGTAATGTCGCTCGGCCACGCCGTCGGCCACCTCGCGGCCGACCGCCCACGCGCTCCGGGCGGGGACCTTCCGGGGGTCAAGCGTGTAGAAGTTCCGCGCGGTCGGGAGCAGGTCGATGCCGCCGCGGGTCGGGGCGCCGCTGCCGCCGGGCGGGACGTACGCGCCGGCGAGCGCGTCGGCCGTCCGCGGGATCTCGTCGGCTGCGCCGCGGACGCGGGGCGCCGCCTCGTCACAGATAAAAGCGAGGACCTCGCGCAGGTCCTCGTGGGCGCCCGGGTCCGCCCGGGCGTCGCCCAGCGGGTCGATGTCCACGACCTGCAGGTTCAGCGTCGACTCGCCGGGGCCGGCCGCGGACTCGTCGGCCGGGAGGTCGAAGTCGTGGTCGGCGAGCGTCTCGACCAGGTCGAGGCTGGTCTCGTACACCGTGTCGGCGGCCTCGGCGTAGGTCATCCCGAGCGCCTCGTCGTACGCCCCAGGCTCCGCGCGCATCCGGTCGTAGTCGACGCCGAGGACGCCCGCCACGCTCTCCCGGAGGCTCGGTGCGCCGGGGTTCTCCAGTCGCGTGAGTGCGACGAGATACTCGACCAGTCGCTCGCCGGCCGGCGGTTCGCCCATCGTGTGCAGGCCCATCCGGATCTGCGTGGTCTTGACGTCGGTGAGATAGCCGTGGACCCGCTCGACGAGTTCGTCGGCGTCCACCGCGTCGCCGTCCACCTCGCCCTCGGCCAGCGTGGTGCCCGCCTCGTCGGGACCGCGGACGTCCGCCTTCTCGCCTATCTCGCCCTCGATCCCGAGTTCGACGGCGAGGTCCAGGTCGTCCACCTTCTCGCGGAGCAGCGTTTCGAGGTGTTCGCCGTCGTCGGTCCGGGCGTCCGCCATCCCGGCCTCGCGGTAGCGGTCCGCGAGCTCCTCCAGCTCCCCCAGTTCGTCGTAGGTGCCGGCGTTGCGCATCACCGGGGTCAGGTGGTCGACGACCGCCGCGTAGGAGCGGCGCTTGGCCTGCGTGCCCTCGCCCGGGTTGTTGATGATGTAGGGGTAGACGTTCGGCAGGTCGCCGACCAGCTGGTCTGGGGCGCTCGCGCCGTCCAGGCCGACGGTCTTGCCCGGGAGCCACTCCAGGGAGCCGTGGGTGCCGAGGTGGACGACCGCGTCGGCGTCGAAGGCGTGGCGCAGCCAGGCGTAGAAGGCGACGTAGTCGTGTGGCGGCTGGAGGTCCGAGTCGTGGTAGACCTTCGACGGGTCCA
>JBDGQA010000044.1:0-11606 GCA_042219325.1 Haloferacaceae archaeon
CTGCTCTGTAACGAGAAGAAGACCCAGCGCGAGGTCGCCGACGTCGCCCAGGTCACCGAAGTCACCATCCGGAACCGCTACCAGGAACAGATCGAAGCGATGGGCATCCACTCCTAGGCGCTGCGCCCCGACCTGCCCCTTTTCTGCTCGGCATCGGCGTCTGCGGGGACGACGCCGCCCGGCGATCACGGTCCGAACAGCGCCTTCAGCACGACGACCAGGCTGTTCGCCGCGCCGACGCCCCAGATCGCGGTCTCCCCGGCGTCGGGGCCCGCGTCCGGGTCGTCGCGGACGCTCACCAGCGTCGTCGTCCCGTCGACCAGGGCGACCCGTCCCGCCGGAACGTCCGCCTCCGCCCAGGGCGGCGGGACCGTCCCGACCGACGGCGCCTCCGCCCGGAGGCGGGCCTGCACCTCGGGCGACCCGCCGACCGCGACCGTGACGTCCCGGTCGGCGGCCTCGCGCAGGGCCGCGACCACGGACTCGTCGAGGAGGTCGTCGACCGTCGCGTAGACCACCTCGTCGTCCGCGGCCTCGAGGAAGGACCGCACCCGCCCGGTCACCGCCTCGCGCCCCTCGACCGTCCAGACGCCGCGCTGCTCCGTCCGGTGCTCGACCGGATCGAGGTCGTCCAGCGCCTCCACGAGGTGCGCCGTCTGCTGGCGCCACTCCCGTTCGAACGTGCCACCGGCGGTCTCGACCGATACGGGCCAGAACTCCTGGGGTGACCCCTCCCGGACGTCGACGAGGTCCCACTCCTGCAACTCGTCGACGGCGTCGTAGACGCGGGTCCGCGGCACCTCCGAGTCCCGGCTCACGTCCCTCGCCGTCCCCTGCCCGAGGACGACGAGCGCGGCAAACGTCCGCGCGGCGTACGCGCTCAGGCCGAGTTGCTGGAGGCGTTCGATCGCTGCGGTCCGCGAATCGTCGACCGTGTCAGAACACATGGGTATGGCCCGTCCATCCGAAACCAGCCACGGGAGCGTGACTGGCGTGGCACGCTGGGTTGTGGTTGGGACACAAGCCGGATGCGTGCCGGGAACGGCTAACGTCCATCCGCGTATAGTTCTTTTGTGAGTAATCGAGTTAATCTGGGGGGCGGCGGGGAGGTGGCGTACGGCCGATGCGGTGTACTCGACGTTTCTATTCGCCCAACTGATGGACCTTCACTCGTCACGTGTTACGCGTCGTGTGTCACCGGGGGCGTGACAATGGCGGTCGCCGATCCGTTGTGTCGACGCTGGAGCGGGTCGCTGATACGACGGGTGGCCCGTTCGGTGGGCGACGGTATCCCCCGGGAGCAACAACTCCTATCTATCCGGGGGCCCTATGGGAAGGGAACGCCGGAATCACTCCGGGCGACGGTTGGGACACATGAGCACGGACAATGTAGAGGAGGCAGTCGACATACTGCAGGAGTTGGGACTGAAGGAGTACGAGGCGCGGTGCTTCGTCGGTCTGTCGCGCACGTCGACGGCCACCGCGAAGCAGTTGGGTGAGATCACCGACGTGCCCCGGACGCGGGTCTACGACGCGATCCGGGTCCTGGAGACGAAGGGCCTTGTCGAGATCCAGCACACGAGCCCCCAGCAGTTCCGTGCCATGTCGCTGGAGGAGGCGACCGAGACGCTCCGCGAGCAGTACGAGGGGCGGGTGGACCGACTCCGCGGCGCACTCGAGAGGATCGAACGCGCCGAGGCCGAGCCGGAGAGTCCGGTCCAGGAGGTGTGGTCGCTCTCGGGACGCGAGGCCATCGTGAGCCGGACGAACCAGCTCCTGCAGAACGCGGACGAGGAGGTCATGTTCGTCATCGGGGCGGAGTCGCTCCTGACGGCGGACCTCGTCGAGCGGCTGAACGGGCTCGACGGCGGGGTCGACCTCATCGTCGGCGCGGCGACGGATCGGCTCGACGACCGCATCCGGGACCAGGTCACCAGCGCGACGACGTTCGTCTCGGGGCTCGACTGGCTCCACGGCCCCCCCGAGGCGGGCGACGATCACGGGGTGGCGGTCGGCCGACTCCTGCTGATCGACAAGTCGACGATCCTGGTGAGTTCGATCGTCCCCACGACGGGCGAGGAGCACGCCGTCTTCGGCACCGGGTTCGGGAACAGTCTCGTCGTGATCGCGCGACGGCTGATGGCCCAGGGGCTGATGGACAGACGGCACGTGTCGGAACCCCGCGACGAGTAGGCGCCACGCCGGCGACCGCGGCCCCCGAACGCGAACCGCGGTGCGCGTACGACCGGGAGCGACAGGTGCGTGTCCGGACGCGAGCGACGGGGAGCCTACTCACTCGCCGGCGAGCGAACCGTCGGATCCCGCGCCGTCCGCGCGAGGATCGGCGGCCCCTCCGACCGGTGCGTCGGGTACTGCCGCCGGGTACTCGGCGAGGAAGCGGACGAGCGGTTCGACCTCCCCAAAGCGGGGGTCCCTATGCCCGCGACGGGCGCCCTCGCTCCAGTCGACGAGTCCGACATCCGCCAGTTTCGGTCTATGGGGTCTCGTGGGGCGAGTACTACCGGGTTCTCGCCGTCGTGAGCCTGCTCGCGTGCTGCTCGCGGAACTCGACGTCGCGGTGTGGATGTCGTCGACACGGTCCCCCTCGTCGCGCTCGCGGTCCTGACGCTCCGGCCGCACGCCGACGTTTCCCGTTCGAACGGGGCCGCCCCTGGCGCGATGGTACCGATTGAAGACGGATCATCACGAAAATACACGAGATACTATATCAGTAGGGGCCAAAGCCGGACCGAGGACACGAGACACGATGACCAACGGCGCCCGTAATCGGCGGTACGACGAGGCGCTCGGCGCCTACTGGTTTTCCAGGTCGACGGACGAGAGGTTGAGTACGACCGTCGCTCTCGCCGTCGCGGACGTCGTCGGCAAGGACCCGACGGCCCTCCCCCCGCTGCGCTCCGTGCTCGATCCGGACGCCCTCGACACCCTCTTCGATACGGGGACGCCGGCCCGCGTCGAGTTCGAGTATCGCGGCTGTCTGGTGAGCGTCAGGGAGGGGACGGAGGTGCTCGTGTATCCCCCCGAATCGACGGCCGGCGAGCGGACGTGAGGCGGTCCGCGGCGCCCCCGACGTCCGAAGGGTGCGGGCGTCGCCGGATAATGGCCCATTAGCCCCCCACCCGGGACGGGGCTCGCTCTTACTGACTGTGGAAAGGGACTCCTAACCAAATGACGCGGCGTCGAACCGAGGACCGGTGGCACGAAGCGAGCAACGCGGGCTGGACCCCGACCGCGCCTTCGCCCTGTTGAGCAACGAGCGGCGGCGGCACGTGCTGTGTCTGCTCGCACAGCGCGACGAGGAGCTCCCGCTTCAGACCGTGGCGACCGAAGTCATCGCTCGCCTCGACGACGTCGACCCGGACGCGGTCGACGACAGCACCTACCGGAGCGTCTACGTCTCCCTCTACCAGAACCACCTCCCGCAGCTCGCCGAGGCGGGCGTCATCCACTACGACGAGGACGAGCGGACGGTACGGATCGCTCACACCCGCCGGACGTGGGAGCTGTTACGGCTCGCCGGGGTCGAGACCCGCCGCTCGTGGGGCCGGGCGTACGCGCTCCTCACCGGGGCGACGCTCCTCGCCGGCGCGCTGTCGTTCGGCGGCCTGATACGGGGCCTTCCCGAGCCGTGGGTCCTCCCCGCCGTCGTCCTCGTCGGGGGGCTGACGCTCATCGGCGGGTACCAGTACTACACCCGGAACCGGATCGAGGTCACGGACTGGGGCGTGCTAGCCGAATGAGGGCGTGACGGAACGATTCACGCCCTGTAGCCCCGAACGACGAGCCCGCACGCGAAGCCGACCAGCAGAATCGAGATCGCCGACACGAGGTCGACCCCGGCGCCGGTTCCGGTGAGGAGGTTCGCGAGCAGCGCGCCGGCGAGAAGCGCCGCGCCGGCGAGCGTGTGCTGCGACTGCGTCACCGACGGGTTCTCCGGCTCCCCGTCGGCGCTGTCGAGGTATTGCAGAAACTCGTCCGTTTCCGGGACGCGCTCGACGGTTCCCCTGTCGGCGTCGTACTCGACGGCGCCGGCGTCCCGGAGTTTCGGGAGGTGCGACTGGTAGAGCGAGACGTAGACGCGCTTGCGCTGTGTCGAGGTCAACGACTTCCGCGGGACGTCGTTCTCGATCGCGGCCACGTGTTCGGCGAGTTCGCCCTGCGTCGTCGATTCGTGTTCCTGAAGATATCGGAGCACTCGCCGCCGGCGTTCGTTCTGAAGGATGCCGAAGACGAGGTCGAGTCGATGGGGCTGTGACTCGTCCGATAGCTCGTGCCGCGACGAGTCGGCCACTCCCGGCCCCGGTTCGTTTCCTGACACCCTCCGTTCTGTCATGTCTTCCCCTCCCGCATATGAGATGTTAATCTCATATTAACCCCGCGCTTTTGATAATTTGGATTATCTATTCCCGGCGACGGGCGCGAAGACCGTTGCGGACCTCACGTTCGCGGCCGACGGGACGGAACTGGCCGCCGGTGACGGGGCGAAGCTCTTCGGCAAGAAACGGGTGACGCGGGAGCCGGTCGTCGGGACTGCGACGGTCGCGTAGCAACGGCCCGATTCGGTGGCGATCGTGACGCCGGGCGGCCGGTCGGCCACGGCATCACCGTGCGCGCGAAGGAACACACCTTTGGCGGTGGCGCGACCGGCCTGGGCCCATGGTCGGCGACGCCGACGACCGCGTGTACTACGTGATCAGCGACCTCCACATCGGGGGTGACGAACAACTGGGGGAGGTCGAATTCCTCGACGAGCTGCTCGGCTTTCTGGAGC
This sequence comes from Haloferacaceae archaeon, assembly GCA_042219325.1. Lineage (GTDB taxonomy): Archaea > Halobacteriota > Halobacteria > Halobacteriales > Haloferacaceae > CAZMLQ01. The sequence goes on from JBDGQA010000044.1 coordinate 4,793, forward strand.
GGCTCGAACGGTCCGACGAGAACGCCGAACTGGTGATCAACGGCGACGCGTTCGGGCTCTGGGAGTTCACGACGGTCGAGGGACTGGCAAAACTCGACGTCCTCGTCGAGACGTACCCGGAGCTGTTCGACCAGTTGCGCGCGACCGGTGCAACCATGCCCATCACGCTGTTGCCGGGCAACCACGACCACGAGCTCGCGGCCTACGACGAGTACGCGGACCGGTTCGCCGAACACAACGTCGAACTCGTCCAGGGGCAGTCGATGACGCGACCGATCGGCGACCGAACGATCCACTTCGAGCACGGCCACCAGCGGGATCCGAACAACCGGATCGAGGACTGGGGCAACCCCCACGCGACGCCGCTCGGGTACTACTACAACACGCTCGTGACGAGCCGGGCGGGGTCGCTCTCGGAGCGGGGTCGGTACAACTGGCTCAAGGACGTCCAGGCGGTCACGCCGACCGAACGGCTGCCGATCTGGCTCCTCTCGAAGTACTTCTATCAGGAGATGCACCCGTTCCTGCGGTACGCGCTGGTCCCGTTCCTGCTCCTGTTCAACGTCAGTGCCGTCCTCGCCATCCTCGTCGGCCTCGACCTGGTCGGCGTGTGGTCGACGCCGGTCGCGATGGCCACCGCGTTTCTCGATCAGTTCGGGCCGGCCGGGACGGCGGTCTGGTTCCTGCTCGCCATCAACGTCACCGTCGTCGGACTGCTGTTGCTCGTCGGCGTTCCGCTCTACCTCCTCCGCCGGGACATCAAGAAGACGGTCGATCGCTTCGGCATCTTCGAGACCGACCTCACCGTCGATACCGAGGCCCCCTACCAGCGGGCCGCGCGCACGGTGTTCGCCGACCGCCCGGAGACGGCGCTGTTCTGCTACGGCCACACGCACCGCCCGCGGGTACAGCGGGTTGGCGAGCGGCTGCTGGTCAACAGCGGGACGTGGCTCAAGCGCCTCCACCGACGCGACGGCATCATCGGGCTCCTTCCGCCGGTGTTCTACCCGTCGTATCAGCTGTGTACCGTCCGGATCGCCAGAGAGGCCGGGGACATCGCCGTCGAGCACGAGGCAATCGAGAAACCGAGCCCGGGCACGGAGGAACTCACCCTCACCGAGCGGCTCCTCACCCTGGGTCGGAAACCGGACCCGGGACTCCCCGACCGGGCGGTTATCGACGGTCGCCGACCGACCTCGCCCGAGACGGGGGACGCGAACGCCGGCGACGAGCCGTAGCGGTCCGGCGCGGGCCACCACAGACCGCATCGTCGGCACCCAGTCCGTCACGCCACGAGCGCATCGGGGCCCCGGCCGGGGCATCGAGAACTGTTATCAAAACGGCCGCCCAAATGTGGGCCTATGCAGGACCGCCCCGACCTCGGCGAACACGTGCCGCCGGATCGAACGCTGCTCGGGCCCGGCCCGAGCAACATCCATCCCCGGGTCTACGGCGCGCTGTCGGACCCGATCGTCGGCTACCTCGACGACTCGTACGTCGAGGTGATGGACGACGTCCAGGAGGGGCTCCGGTACCTCTTTCGCACGGACAACGAGCACACGTTCGCCGTCAGCGGGACGGGGTCGGCCGCCATGGAGATGGCGTTCGCCAACCTCGTCGAACCGGGCGAGACCGTCCTCGTGCCGTCGAACGGCTACTTCGGGGAGCGGATGGGCGAGATGGCGACCAGAGCGGGCGGGGAGGTCATCACGGTCGACGCCCCGTGGGGCGAACCGCTGGATCCCGCCGACGTCCGGGCGGCGTTCGACCGCCACCGGCCGACGGTGTTCGGCGTCGTCCACGGCGAAACCAGCACCGGCGTCCGGCAGTCCGACATCCCCGAACTCGCGCGGATCGCCCACGAACACGACGCGTACGTGATCGCGGACACCGTGGCGTCACTCGGCGGCGTCGAGTTCCGCACGGACGCGTGGGACGTCGACGTGGCCTACTCGGGATCACAGAAGTGCCTGTCGGCGCCGCCGGGAGCGAGTCCGATCACCCTCTCCGAGCGGGCCGTCGACAAGGCGCTGTCCCGCGACGCGCCCGTCCGGTCGTGGTACCTCGACCTGGCGGGCGTCCGGGAGTACTGGGACGACGATCCCAGCTATCACCACACGGGCCCCGTCTCGACGACGTACGCCCTCCGCGAGGCGCTGCGGCTCGTCGTCGAGGAGGGAATCGAGGAGCGGTGGACGCGCCACGAGCGCGTCGCCGGCGCGCTCGTGGAGGGCATCGAGGCCATGGGGCTGTCCCTCGGCGTGGCCGACGACTGCTGGCTCCCGACGCTCAACGCGGTCGCCGTGCCCGACGGGGTCGACGACGGGCGGGTGATCGAGCGGCTGATGGCCGCCAACGACATCGAGATCGTCGGCGGCCTCGGAGCGCTGGCCGGCGACATATTCCGAGTCGGCTGTATGGGGTACTCGGCGCGGCCGGCCAACGTGGCGCAGTTCGTCACCGCGTTCGGCACCGTCCTGGAGGCGGAGGGCGCGGACGTCGACGTCGACGCCGGGGCCGCCGCGACGGCGCGGGCGCTCGGCGACTACTACCGGTCCAGCCGGTGACGGCGGACCGGTGCCTTCGCCGACGCGGCGGTACGCCGGATACGGTCGTCCGGCACGTCCCCGGTTTTCCGAGCGCGGTCCCGCCACCTCGGAACCGCGTTCATAACGGACGAGAGGGCACTTTGATCCGTCACAGTTCACGCTCGAACCCGGTGACGAAGTCATCGTCGCCGGCACCGACGGGGCGATCCCCCGGTTCGAACGGCGGTTCAGCGACTGAACCGGTTTCGGCGACTCGGGGCAGGGGGCGGTCAGTCCCGTCTAGTTGCCCTGGATCGCGTCGATCACCATCGCGGCGGCCACGATCGGCTCCCTGGGGACGGCGCTCGCGTCGTCGATCGTGATCTCGTACCGGTCCCGAAGCGAGAACTGGCCGCGGATACCGCCGACGTGGGCGCCGTCGGCGTCGGTGATCTCGTACTCGTGTGGAATCCACCCGCCGAACGGGAGGAGATTGCGGGCCAGCGTCGCCAGGGCGCCCCGCGAAGCGATCGTCGCGAGTCTCTCCCCGGTTTCCGCGTCTCGAATCGTCCACGTGTCCCTGAACACGGAGAAATCGTTGTCTAGCACGACCAGGTCGTCGCCGGTCCGGGCGTCCGTGAGGAGGTAGTCGCCGGCGACGTCGATGATGCCGCTGGCTTTCACGGTGAAGACGTCGTTCCCGTCGGCGTCGGCGAAGGGGAACTCCTCTTTCAGCTTGAACAGTTTCTGTTTCCCCCGGAGAACGGTGTCGCCGGCGGCGTCGACCGCCCTGTACTTGTTCCGGACCAGGCTCTGTTCGACGGTGTACCGGTCGTCCGTGAACTCGACGCCGGCGATGTCGTACTCCGGAGCGGGGACCATCCTAGCTCCGAGCGTGGCGGGCCGAAACTTGAAACGCTCGTCTTTCGGACGGTCGGCGGGGGCCCAGCCGTCGCATGCGACGCTTCCGGGGCGGGGAACGCCCGTCCCCGCCAGTAACCGAATCGGCCCCCGCCAGCACCGAATACGGGGATGAAACCTATGCCGCCACATCCCGTCGTCTCCGTTATGTCCGTATCCCCGGGCCGAAAGCGGTTCGTGCTCGACACGTCGTTCGTCACGGGGAAGCCCCGGTGCGACGACGCGCGTGACGCTCGACGATTACATCGATTCACTCCTCGAGGCCGGCGTCGGTCAGGGCAGCCGCTCCCTTCCGCTATGAGGGACCATGCCTGACGACGTCCCGGCAACGGACTACCACGAGCGGACCGAACACTCCCCCGAGAGCGTCCGATCCGGACCCGGACTGAATTTCGCCAACAAACCAACTCCGTACAAGATATACGAGGATCTGCCGCACGAGGGGCTTCCCGACGAGCCGTCGGATCCGGGGACGCCCGCGCTGGAAGCCGTCGCCGTCGATCGCTCCGCCCCGCCGGCGCGCGCCCCGTTCGACGATTCGCCCCCGACCCGGATCGACCGCGAGACGCTCGCACAACTCTGCTACTACGCTGCAGGCGTCACGAAGGAGGTCCAACTCCGGAACCGAACCGTCGCGTTCCGCGCCGCGGCGTGCACGGGGGCGCTCTACCACGTCGACCTCTATCCCGTCGTGGGCGACCTGGCCGACCTCGATCCGGGCGTCTACCACTACGATCCGCGGACCGACTCCCTCGACGTCCTGCGCGAGGGCGACTACCGCGGCGTACTGGCCGCTGCCGCGGAGCACGACCGGGTCGCGGAGGCGCCGGTGACGTTCGTCCTCACGTCGACGTGGTGGCGAAACGCCTGGAAGTACGGGGAACGCACGTTCCGGCACGCGTTCTGGGACTCCGGGACGGTCGCGGCGAACCTGGCGGCCGTCGCGCACGCTCGGGGGCTTCCCGCGTCGGTCGTGATGGGATTTGCCGACGGGCCCGCAGTCGACCTCCTGGGACTCGATCCGACCGACGAGGCGCCGCTGGAACTCGTCCCGGTCGGCGCCGCCGATCCGGCCCCCGCTCCGCCGACCGTCGATCCGATCGACCCCGGTACGGAACCGCTGTCGCCGGATCCGAAGCCGTATCCGCTGATCCCACGGGCGTGGCACGCGGGGACTCTCGGCGACGGTGGGGTCGCCGACTGGCGGCGCGACGTCAGCGCGCGCGTCCCCATCGGGTGCCGCGGGCCGGGTGAGGGCGAGCGCATCCCGCTCGATCCGGTGGACCGCGAGACCGCTTCGAGCCGCCCGCTCGGGAACACGATCGTTCGCCGCGGTTCCTGCCGCGAGTACGAGCGCGAGCCGATCAGCTTCCGGAAGCTCTCGACCGTGCTCGACCGGGCGATCAGGGGCGGTCCGCTCGACGTTCGCGACCCCGACGGGCCGCCGCTACAGTACACCGATTGCTACCTGATCGCGAACGCCGTCGAGGGAATCGAGTCCGGCGTCTACCACCTGCAGGCGGCCGAGGGCGAACTCGAACGGCTCCGACGGGGGGAGTTCCGGCAGGACGCGGGGCACCTCGCGCTCGACCAGCCGCTCGGTGCCGACGCCGCCGTCTGCCTCCACTTCATGGCGGACGTCGAGTCGGTCACGGAGACGGCCGGCGACCGTGGCTACCGCGTCGCCCAGTTCGAGGCGGCGCTCACGGCGGGTCGGCTCTACCTCGCGACGTACGCCCACCGGACGCTCGGCGGCACCGGCCTCACCTTCTACGACGACCGCGTAACCGACTTCCTCTCGCCCCGCGCGGCGGGACAGACGCCGATGTTCCTGTACACGATAGGACGCCCGGCCTGATCCGGTCCCCCGCGAGCGCCGCCCGTCCTGAGCAAAAGTGTTATGTGTATTGGTACCTAAGTGCAAGGTCCGGCAGGAGCCAGGAGGACACACCGGACGACCTGGCGTGATCCGTCCGTGAGGGCGGGTTGCGCCAGGTTAGAGGTAAAACCAAAGACCCCGTCACAGGGGAACAAGGTGAACGCCTCGAAGGAGAACCGCAGCGGCCCAGGACCTGTCCGCCATGGCGGGTGGGTGCGAAGGCCAAGTACCGGACCTCGTGTGAACGAGGTTCGGGAACCTGGGCAACCAGCAAGGGCCGCAGGGGCCGTGGAAAACATCTCCCGTCCGGGTCCAAATCTCGGCGACTGCCGTTCCGCTCGCCGAGCATTCCCGACCCATAGTCACTCCGCCGGACACGCGACGTGAATCCGTTTTCGCGCTCACCCGGCCCACGTAGAACCGGTGGTCGCTCGACTCGACGATTGGCGCGCCAGCGCGCCGCTGACGGTCGGTTTCACCGTCCGCCGGCACGCCTCGCGGCAGTCCCCGACCCGCCGGAGCGCCGTCGTTCGGAGCGAGAGCGGGCGACCCAACCGGCGACCGGCGTTCACGTACCGGTTCGAGACGCATCGGAACGCCGGGGGCGTGGGGACGCGAGGTGCCGGACCCGATGTCTCACGTGCGGTATTTCGGGCCCGTGGGTCGCCGGCGCATCATTTAGGAAGACGGGTCGGCTAGAGTCCGAACAGTGGTACCAATGAGCACAGACAAACCCCACCAGAATCTGGCCATCATTGGCCACGTGGACCACGGGAAGAGCACACTCGTCGGCCGACTGCTATACGAGACCGAGAGCGTCCCCGAGCACGTGATCGAGCAGTACCGCGAGGAGGCCGAGGAGAAGGGCAAGGGCGGCTTCGAGTTCGCCTACGTGATGGACAACCTCGCCGAGGAGCGCGAGCGCGGCGTCACCATCGACATCGCCCACCAGGAGTTCGACACGGACGAGTACTACTTCACCATCGTCGACTGTCCCGGCCACCGTGACTTCGTGAAGAACATGATCACGGGGGCCTCGCAGGCCGACAACGCGGTGCTCGTCGTCGCGGCCGACGACGGCGTCGCGCCCCAGACCCGCGAGCACGTCTTCCTCGCCCGCACCCTGGGCATCCAGGAACTCGTCGTCGCAGTCAACAAGATGGACACGGCCGAGTACGACCAGGACCGATACCACGAGGTCATCGCGGAAGTCGAGGAGTTACTGAATCAGGTGCAGTTCCCCACCGAGGACGCGAGCTTCATTCCGACGTCGGCGCTCGAGGGCGACAACGTGGCCGACCTCTCGGACAACACGCCCTGGTACGACGGGAAGACGATCCTCGAGGCGTTGAACGAACTGCCCGAGCCGGAACCACCGACGGACGCGCCGCTCCGCCTGCCCATCCAGGACGTCTACACGATCGAGGGGGCCGGGACGGTGCCGGTCGGCCGCATCGAGACCGGCGAGATGCACCCCGGCGACGAC
>JBDGQA010000074.1:0-11128 GCA_042219325.1 Haloferacaceae archaeon
CGGCCACCTCGCGGACGACCGGCTCGGAGTCCATCGCGTCGACGTGGACCGCGTCCGCGCCGGCCGCCTCGACCGCCCGCGCCGTCGCCGACAGGTCGACGCCCGGGACCTCGGTGCGACACTTCACGCTCACCGCCGCGCCCGTCCCGGCGGCGGCCGCCACCTGCTCGGCGAGCCGGTCGGTGTCGGCGAGCAGCGCCTCCCCGGCGCCGGCGGCGCACATCTCGTCCTGTCGGCAGTGAGCGTTGATCTCGACGATCGCGCCGTGCTCGACGCAGCGTCGCGCCACGGCCCGGAGCGGATCCAGGCTCGTCGTCCGGACGTTCACGCCGGGGCGGATCGGGACGTCGGCGAGGGCGTCGAGCTGGTCGGCGGCGAACGCGACGGGGTCGTCGGGCAGAAACTCGACGCGGTCGCGGTCGAGCATCTCGCGGGCGGCCGCGCGCGTCGGACCGTCGAGCGCGATCCCGCCGAGAAACGCACAGCCGGCGTACGCGCTCCCGGCGCGCGCCCACGCCGCGTCCGACTGACCCGACAGCGACGCCAGGGCGAGCCGCGGGGCGAACATCAGGCCACCCCCGGTCCCGGTCCCGGTCCCGGTCCCGCCCCCGTCTCCGCGTCGGCGCCGATCGCCGCGAGCGCCTCGCGACATGCGCGCGCCACCCGGGCGGCGTCGGCCTCGGTGTCGAGGCTCGTGTCCGTCCGCACGACCGGCCGGTCGAGCGCCGTCTCGTCCTCGGTGTCGAGGACGAACGCGTCCGCGAAGGGGTACGCCTCCGCGACGCCGCGGGTGCTCGGCTCGCGGCCGACGGCCTCCATCAGTTTCGCGGCCGGCCCGGAGTAGAGCCGGTCGCCGACGAACGGCGAGACGGCGACGACGGGCGTCCGGTCGAGCGCCGCGCGCACGCCCTCGATCGCGACCATCGGCCCGATGCTCGTCACCGGGTTCGAGGGGCCGATCACGACCGGCCGATCGAGCGCGTCCAGCACGGCGGGCGTCGGCGACGCGCGGTCGGCCCCGCGGAACTCCACGCGCTCGACGGCCGGCTCGGCGTCGTGAGCCACCCACCACGCCTGGAAGTGGATCGGGTCCTCGGGGGTGTGGACGATCGAGGCGACCGGGTCGTCGCTGACGGGCAACAGCGTCCGGTCGAGCCCGTAGGCGTCCGCGAGCCGGCGGGTGGCCTCCGTGAGCGTGTGTCCCTCGTCGATCAGCCCGGTCCGGGTGACGTGGACCGCCCGGTCGCGGTCGCCGATCAGCATGAACTCCGCGACGCCGGAGAACCGCCGCCAGCGCGCGATCCGCCGGCCGGAGGTCTGCGCGTCCTCGGGGAGGTACCGCGGCCCGTCCTCCAGGCCCGCGGCCGCGGCGAGTCCGTGCAGTTCGTCGTGTGTCTCCGCCGTGTCGCCCTCGATCCCCCACCAGCGGTCGCGATCGAGGACGCCACCCTCCAGGAACAGCACCGTGTCGAGGTCCGGACAGACCAGGTGCCCGCCGATCTCCACGTCGTCGCCAGTGTTGGCGACGACGGCCGTCCGGTCGGGCGGGAAGACCCCGTCGGCGCCGGCCAGCAGCTTCGGCGTGCCGGTCCCTCCGGCGAGGAACGTGACCATGGAGGGGCTACGCCCCCGCGGGTTTCAATCTGACCCTCTTTTGACCCCCGGGCGTCAAGCCCGTCCCATGATCGATCGGTCGCGCGAGGCCACGCTGGCGGGAACCGTCCTCCGGGGACCGGAGTTTTCGCCCGTCGAGGGCCGCGTCGTCGTCGAGGACGGGCGGATCGCGGCCGTCGAGGAGGCGTCGGTCGATACCGAGAACGTCGTCCTCCCGGCGTTCGTCAACGCCCACACCCACATCGGCGACAGCGTCGCCAAGGAGGCCGGCGGCGGCCTCTCGCTTGACGAGCTCGTCGCCCCGCCGGACGGGCTGAAACACCGCATCCTCCGGGCCACCGACGACGACGAGCTGGTGGCGGCGATGGCCCGGACGATCCGGTTCATGGCCGAGACGGGGACGGGCGCGTTCGTCGAGTTCCGCGAGGGCGGCGTCGACGGCGTGGCGGCGATCCGGGAGGCGGCCCGCGACTCGCCGGTCGAGCCGGTCGTGCTCGGCCGCGAGACGGTCGCCGCCATGGAGGCCGCCGACGGGTTCGGCGCCAGCGGCGCGCGCGACGGCGAGTTCGGCCGCCACCGGAACGCCACGCGGGCGGCCGGCAAGCTGTTCGGCATCCACGCCGGCGAGCGCGACGCCGCCGACATCAACCCGGCTCTGGACCTCGATCCGGACTTTCTCGTCCACATGGTCCACCCCGAGGAGGTCCACCTCGACCGGCTCTCCGACGTCGGCGTACCGGTGGTCGTCTGCCCGCGATCGAACCTCGTCACCGGCGTCGGGCTCCCCCCGTTCGCGGAGCTCGATGCCCGCGTCCCGCTCGCGCTCGGGACCGACAACGTCATGCTCAACTCCCCGTCGATGTTCCGCGAGATGGAGTTCACCGCGAAGCTGTCGGGGCTGTCCGCGACGGACGTGCTCCGGATGGCCACCCTCGCGGGCGCGGAGCTCGCGGGCCTCGATTGTGGCGCCATCGAGCCGGGCCGGCGGGCGCGGCTGCTCGTCCTCGACGGCGACTCGCCGAACCTCGCGGGCGCCCGGGACCCGGTCCGGGCGGTCGTCAGGCGCGCGGGCGCGGGCGACGTCGAGCGCGTCCTGTTGCCCCCGGCGGCGGACTGATCCGTCGGTCCGTCGATCCGTCGATCCGTCATCTCCGGCGGATGACTGATCCGTCGTCCCCGACGGGGACTGACCCCCGGTCAGCGCGCCCGCCCGCTCACTCCATGACCGGGCGGAGGTGCTCGCAGTCGCCCGCGGTCACCGACACCTCCGCCCCGTCGTCGGTCCGGACGACGAGTGCGCCCGGGAACTCGACGTCGACGGCCTCGCCCTCGATCGTGCCGTCGGGCGTCTCGACGCGCACCCGCCGGCCGAGCGTGTTCGCGCGTTCGCGCCAGGCCGGCAGGACCGAATCGAGGTCGCCGGCCAGCCCCTCGAACCGGTCGAGCAGCGCGGCGAGCAGCTCCCGGCGGCTGATCGCGACCGGCTCCAGCCCCGTCGCGCGCCGGCGCTCGCGCAGGCTGGTCGCGCCCAGCGGCAGGGCCTCGCCGTCGACGTTCGCGTTCACTCCGATCCCGACCGCCAGCCACGAGACGCGGTCCGCCTCCCCCTCCATCTCGGTGAGGATCCCGGCGAGCTTGCGCTCGGCGGCGCCGTCGACGGCGAGCACGTCGTTGGGCCACTTGATCCGGGCGTCCTCTTCGAGAAAGTCGTCGACCGCGTCGGCGGTCGCGACCGCGGCCGCGAGCGTGTAGACGGGGGCGTGGGCGGGCGGCACGTCCGGCCGGAGGAGCAGCGAGACGTAGACGCCTCCCGGCGGCGACGCCCACTCGCGATCGAGCCGACCGCGGCCGCCGGTCTGTCGGGCCGCGACCACCGCCACGTCCGCGGCCCCCTCCGCCGCGAGCTCGCGTGCGCGGTCGTTCGTCGAGGCCAGCGTGTCGTGGAACTCGATGTCGTAGCCCGCGTCGGTCGCGTGTTCGATCGCCGGGGCGCCGTAGTCCGGCGCGTCCACGAGGGCGTACCCCTCCTCGCCGCTCTCGATCGTGAACCCGGCCTCCCGGAGCGCCTCGACGTGCTTCCACACCGCGGTCCGGGAGACGCCGAGCTCGTCGGCGAGCGCCGGGCCGGTCACCGGCCCATCCGCGAGCGCGTCGAGGACGCGCCGCCGTGTCTCCTGCATGCGAACAGGTCGTCGTCCCCCGGACTTGAACCCCCGCGTTCGTCGAGCGCCAGCCACAGTCACCCTCACCGTCGCGGGCGTCGCGGGCCGATCAGTCGCCGTCGCCGTCGCCGTCGGGTCCCGCGTCCCGCTCGCCATCCCCGTCGCTCTCGGCGGGACGCACGAACAGGAGCGCGAACGCGGCCGTCAGGAACCCCACGGAGATGCCCGTCGTCACGCCCTGTCGGACGTCGCCGAGCGCCGCGCCGAGGACCGTGGCGACGAGCAGCGAGGCCGCGAAGAACAGCCCGACGCGCGCCGCGCCCGAGGCGAGGAGCTCGTCGGTGAGCGAGTCGGCCATCGGCCGGGGTAGGCCCCCCGCGGACATAACCGTCGCGCTCCGGTCGCGGCCAGCGCGCCGCCCGCTCACGGCGCGTAGGTGCCCGTCAGCTGCGTCGCCGCCAGGATCGATCCCTCCATCGCCGCGCCCACCTCCGTCTTGCTCGCCGACGCCGGGAGGTCCAGCGTCGCGTCGAGCGCGTACAGCTTGAACCGGTAGGTGTGGCGGCCGTCCGGCGGGTCCGGCCCGCCGTAGCCCCGCCGTCCGAAGTCGTTTCTCCCCTCGACGGCCGACTCCGGCTCCCACCCCTCCGGGATCTCGGTCCGCGAGGCGGGGACGTTCCAGACGAGCCAGTGGAGCCACACCTGCCCCGCGGGCTCGACGGCGTCGGGGTCGTCGACGATCAGCGTCAGCGTCGCCGCGCCCGCGGGCACGCCAGCGATCGACAGCGGCGGATTGACGTTCTCCGCGTCGCGGCCGTACGCCTCGGGGATCGGGCCGCCGTCGTCGAACGCCGGGCTGGTGAGCCGGAGGGTGCCCTGCGCTTCGACGTCCCCGACCGCCGGGTTGTCGGGCGCGGGCGTGGGCGAGGAGCCCGAATCGCCGAGGCCGCCGAGGCCGCTACATCCCGCCAGGCCCGCAGCCAGCGCCACCAGAACGCTCCGGCGCGCGGTGCGTCCGGACATCGGACGGGGGTTGGTCGCCGTCGGTGAAAAAGTCTATTCGGGGGAAGTCGAGCGCCGTCGGACACGGAGCGTCCCCTGTCACGTCGAGTATCCGCGAGGGAGCGGAGCGACCGGGCGGTTCGCGGACCCGAGCGGAGCGAGGGTCCGTAGCGCCGACCGACTAACGCGCCCGACCGGCGCGAGACGCGAGCGAAGCGAGCGTCTCGGTCTGGACGGACGGGGAGCGGAGCGACCCGTGAGTCAGGGAGGCCGCGCGGCTGGAGGGAGGCGCGCATATTTTCAACCAGTTTTTGCCGCGTGCCGGCGCTGTGCGCCGGCACGCGTGCAAAAAGTGGGTGTGTTAGTCCAGGACGACCAGCGGGTCGCCCTGGTCGACCGACTGGCCCTCCTCGACGGCCACCTCGGTCACGGTGCCACCGAACTCCGCGACCACGTCGTTTTCCATCTTCATCGCTTCGAGGACGACCAGCACGTCCCCCGAGGACACCTCGTCGCCCTCGGCGACGTTGACCGACAGGATCGTCCCCTGCATCTCCGCGGAGACCACCTCCCCCTCCGCGGAGACGGAGGCCCCCCCGGAGCTTCCGCCCGAGGAGCCGCCGGAGCCGGCACCCGGCTCCGGGCGCTGCATGCCGGCCCCGCCCCCGCCGCCGGTCGGGAGCGCGCCCGCCTCCTCCAGGTCGACCTCGAACCGCTTGCCGTTGACCTCGATCGTGAACTCGCGGGTGACCGTCTCCTCGTCGCTGGTTGCGGTCTCGCGCTCGGGGCCGTACCGCTCCTGGTACTCGTCGATCGGCGACTCGTCCATCCACTCGTCGAGGTAGTCCGTGGTGTGCTCGCCGGCGAGGAACCGGTCGTCGTCGAGCATCATCAGGTGGAACGGGCGGACGGTCACGACCCCCTCGATCTCGTACTCCCGGAGGGCGCGCCGCGAGCGGTCGATGCACTCCTCGCGGTCCCCGCCGTGAACGATCAGCTTGGCGATCATCGAGTCGTAGTCGCCGGACACCTCGTCGCCCTGCCGGAGCGCGTCGTCGACCCGGACGCCGATCCCGCCCGGCGGGTCGTAGGTCGAGAGCGTGCCGGTCGCGGGCGCGAACTCGTTGGCCGCGTTCTCGGCGTTCATCCGGAACTCCATCGCGTGGCCGTGGAGTTCGACGTCCTCCTGGGAGAAGGCCAGCTCCTCGCCCGCCGCGACCCGGATCTGCCACTTCACGATGTCGATGCCCGTCAGCTCCTCGGTGACGGTGTGCTCGACCTGGATCCGGGTGTTCACCTCCAGGAAGAAAAAGTCCCCGCCCTCGACGAGGAACTCGACCGTGCCGGCGTTGACGTAGTCGGACTCCTGGACCCCACGGCGGGCGGCCTCGCCGATCTCCTCGCGCACGTCGTCGGGGAGCGCCGGCGAGGGGGCCTCCTCGATGATCTTCTGGTGGCGGCGCTGGAGCGAGCAGTCCCGCTCCCCGAGGTGCCGGACGTTGCCGTGCTCGTCGGCGATCACCTGCACCTCGACGTGGCGGGGCGCCTCGAGGTACCGCTCCAGGTAGACGGAGTCGTTGTCGAAGTACGCCTCGCCCTCCCGGCGTGCGGTCTCGAAGCCCTCGGCCGCCTCGTCGGGGCCGTGGACGACGGTCATCCCGCGCCCGCCGCCGCCGCCCTCGGCCTTGATCGCGACCGGCCAGCCGTTCTCGGCGCCGAACTCGCGGACCTCGTCGGCCGTCTCGACCGGGTCGGTCGTCCCCGGGACGATCGGGACGCCGGCCGACTGCATCACGCGCCGGGCCTTCGTCTTCTCGCCCATCTGTTCCATCGAGGCGGCCGTCGGGCCGATCCACGTGATCCCGTCGGTCGCCTCGACCTTCCCGGCGAAGGTCGCGTTCTCCGCGAGGAAGCCGTATCCGGGGTGGATCGCGTCGGCGCCGGCCTTCCGGGCGGCGTCGATCACCGCCTCGTGATCGAGGTAGGAGTCGGCCGCCCGCGCCGGGCCGACGTTGTACGCCTCGTCCGCGTACCGGACGTGCCCGGCGTGCTTGTCGGCCTCGCTGTAGATCGCGACCGTCCCGACACCGAGGTCCTCGCACGCGCGCATCACGCGCACCGCGATCTCGCCGCGGTTGGCGACCAGCACCTTCTCGAACATAGGCGGGGTCACAGTTCCCGCCCACCTTATTCTATCGGTGCCCCCCCTCAGCGAGGGACGGATCGGCCGGGGACGGGCTCGACCCGGAGAGCAACGCCTAAGTTTAGGATCGCCTAATCCCGGCCGTGTCGAGCGAGGAGCGGGGGCCGTCCGAGCGGGTCGACGTCTGCGTGATCGGCGCGGGGCCGGCGGGTGCGCTCGCGGCGAACCGGCTCGCGGCGGCGGGCCACGCGGTCGTCGTGCTCGAGGCGGGCCCGCGGTTCGACCCCACAGACCGCGAGGAGCGGATGGAGCGGGCGATCCGGCCGGGCGGCGGCGACGTCTGGGGGATGGGCGGCGAGCGGGACGCCTACTCGGCGACGGGGCCGCGGGGCTACCCCCTGAACGCCGCGCGCGTGAAGGGCGTCGGGGGGTCGACCCTCCACTGGCAGGGGATGGTGATGCGGCTCCACGAGTCCGACTTCCGGCGGTCGACCCCCGACGGCGTCACCTGGCCGATCGACTACGCCGACCTCCGGCCCCACTACGCCGAGGCCGAGCGCGCGCTGGGGGTGGCCGGCGCCGACGACAACCCGTTCGCGCCGCCCCGCGAGGAGCCGTTCCCGCTGCCGGCGTTCCCGCCCTCCTACTCCGACTCGATCTTCGCCGAGGCTTGCGAACGTCTCGGGATCGCCACCCACTCGGTGCCGAACGCACGCAACAGCGAACCGTACGACGGCCGCGGCCCCTGTGTCGGCTACGGCACCTGCGATCCGGTCTGTCCGTCGGGCGCGAAGTACTCGGCGGATCACACGATCGCCGCCGCCGAGGAGCGCGGCGCCCGCGTCCTCGATCGGGCCCCGGTCCAGCGGCTGGAGACCGGCCCCGACGGCGAGCGCGTGACGGCCGCCGTCTACGCCACCTCCGACGGGACCGAACACCGACAGCGCGCCCGGCGGTTTATCCTCGCGGCCGGCGGCGTGGAGACCCCGCGGCTCCTCCTCCTGTCGCGCTCCGCCGAGCACCCCGACGGGCTCGCGAACTCCTCGGGGACGGTGGGCCGGTTCTTCTCGGATCACCTGTTCGCGGGCGCCGACGGGACGCTCGACCGGGGGACCCGGCAGAACCACGTCGGGTTCATCACCTCCGAGAGCCACGCCTTCTACGACGAGCCCGGGCGCGCGACGGAGGGTGCGGACGGCGGGATCCCGGCAGCCGACGGCCCGTTCCGGCCGATCAAGCTGGAGTTCCTCAACTACGCCGGCCCCTCGCCGGTGGAGTTGGCGCTGACGGGCGAGGAGTGGGGCGACGCGCTGCTGGAGCGGCTCCGGGGGGCCTACGGAACCCACCTCGCGGTCGGCGGGCTCGTGGGCCAGCAGCCGCGTGCGGACAACCGGGTCGCGCTGGACACCGACCGGACCGACGACCACGGCAACCCCGTGCCGGACGTCCGGTGGCGGATCGACGAGCGGACGAAACGGTCGCTCCGGCGGACCAACCGCATCCAGCGGGCGATCCTGGAGGCGGCCGGCGCCGAGGTCGGCGGGACGGTCGGGCCCGGCGAGACCGGGCCGGCGTACCACCACTGCTGTACGACCCGGATGACCGCCGATCCCGACCGGGGGGTCGTGGACGCGCGCCTGCGGACCCACGACGTCGGGAACCTGTACGTCGCCTCCTCGTCGGTCTTCACGACGCCCGGGTCGATGAACCCGACGCTGACGATCGCCGCGCTCGCGCTGCGGTGTGCCGACGCCGTGAGCGAGGACCTGGAGCAGGCCTGACCGCGGGCACCCGCGGACACCGGCGCACACCCGGAGCCGGTCAGGCGCCGAACCCGGCCGCGAGCAGCCCGGCGTCGACGAGCAACAGCAGCGAGAGCAGCGAGGCCGCGAGCAGGAACGGTCGCCCCTCGCGGGCCGGCGTCCGGACCTTCTCGCGGTCCAGCCCCTCGCGCATCCGCGCGCCGGCGACCTCGACCAGCGCGGTGACGGCGAGCCACAGGACGACCATCCCGAGCACGAGGTGGCCCCGCGGCGGGGTGAGGATGGCCTCGCCGGGGTACAGCCGGAGGATCTGGTAGCCGCCCGTGATCGGCAACACCAGGGCCGCGGTCCGGGTGAGGACCGACAGCTTCCCGACGGCCGCCGACAGCGCGTCCGGGCCGATCGTGCCGTCGTACCCCTGCGGGAGGACCGCGTAGGTGACGAACAGGACGCTCCCCGTCCAGAGCGCGGCGACGACGACGTGGACGACGTACGCCAGCGTCAAGGCGAGTGCCATGTGCGGGCGGCGTTCGCCGGATACTTGAAACCCGACAACAGCGGCAGGGCGGGGTCGGAGCCGTGCGGGGCGTCGGTCGGAACCGCAATGGGAAGGGGTACAGCGGGCGCGGGCTCAGTCGTCCGCGGGCGCGGCGTCCTCGCCGGCCGGCTCGACGCCGACCTCGATCTCGGCGGCTGCGGCCTTGTACTCCGGGATCTTCGCCCGCTCGTCGAGCACGTCGTTGGTCAGCCGGTTGGCCGAGGCGGCCGCGAAGTGGGGCGTCGTCCAGACCGAGCCTTCCTTGATGTCCTCGGTGACCTGCGCCTTCACGGTGATCTCGCCGCGCCGGGACTTCAGGCGGACGTAGTCGCCGTCCTCGATGCCGTACCGCTCGGCGTCGTTGGGGTGGACGTCGACGAAGTTCTCCGGGTGCTGGCGGTTCAGCGTCGGCGACCGCCGGCTCATCGTCCCGGTGTTGTAGTGCTCCTCTAAGCGCGCGGTCGTCAGGGTCAGCGGGTACTCCTCGTCGGGGACCTCCTTGGGCTCCTGGTGGCGGACGCCCTCGATGACCCCGAGGCCGTTGTCGGTGTCGAAGCTGTCCTCGTAGAGGTACGGGTCGCCCTCGTCGCCCGGCTCGTAGCAGGGCCAGTGGAGCCCCTCCTCGCCGAGGGCGTCGTAGGTCATCCCGTGGTAGCTGGGACAGACCTGCCGGAGCTCCTCGAACACCTCCTCGGGCTCGTCGAAGTCGAACCCTTCATCGAACAGCCGGGTGCCGATCTCCGTGAGGATCTCGAGGTCGTGTTTCGTGTTCGGGAGGACCTTCTCGACGCCGCGCATCCGCTGGACCCGGCGGTCCGTGTTGGTGACGGTGCCGCCGCGCTCGGCCCAGGTCGTCGCCGGGAGGATCACGTCGGCGTACTTCGCGGTCTCGGTCATGAAGATGTCCTGGACGGCGACGAACTCCAGCTCCTGGAGCCGCTCCTCGACGCGGTTGCCGTCGGGCTCTGACATCACGGGGTTCTCGCCCATGATGTACAGCCCGTGGATCGACTTCCCGGCCTCGTGGGAGATCTCCACGTTCGTCAGGCCGGGCTCGTCGGGCACCTCGAAGCCCCACACCTCCTCGACGCTCTCGCGGGCCTCGTCGTCGTCGACCAGCTGGTAGCCGGGGAGGACGTTCGGCATCGCGCCGACGTCACAGGTCCCCTGGACGTTGTTCTGCCCGCGCAGCGGGTTGACACCCGTGCCCGGGCGGCCGAGGTTGCCGGTGATCAGCGCGAGGTTGATCTCGTTTTGGACGTTGTCGACCCCGCAGGTGTGCTGGCTCATCCCCATCCCGGTGAAGATGGCCGCGTTGTTGGCCATCGCGTACTTCTCGGCGGCGAGTTCGATGTCCTCAAGCGGGACGCCACACCGCTCGGCCGCCTCCTCCTTGTCGAAGTCCTCGAGGGTCTCCTTCAGGTGCTCGAACCCCTCGGTGCGCTCCTCAATGAACTCCTCGTCGATCCAGCCGTTCTCCAGGACCGTCTTGATGACGACGTTCAGGAGGGGGATGTCCGTCCCGGGGTTGAGCTGGAGGTGCATGTGGCGGTCGGTCTCGTCGATCTTGAACGACCGCGTCGTCTTGTTGGCGTGGGGGTCGACCTGGATGACGGTCGCGCCCTCCAGGACCGCCTGCCGGAAGTACTGGCTGTTGGCGATCGGGTGCTGCTCGCCGGGGTTGGCGCCCTGGATCCAGAAGACGTCGGCGGCCTCCTCCAGGTCTGCCATGCTGTTGGTCATCGCGCCCGCACCCAGGCTGGTCCGCAGTGCCCACACCGTCGAGGCGTGACACATCCGCGTGCAGTTGTCCACGTTGTTGGTGCCGTACCGGCGGGCGAGCTTCTGGAGGAGGTAGTTCTCCTCGTTCATCGTCTTCGAGGAGCCGAAAAAGCCCATCGCGTCC
>JBDGQA010000015.1:0-11056 GCA_042219325.1 Haloferacaceae archaeon
GCGCGTCCACGTACCGGGTGTTCTCGTGGGTCCAGTGGGACTCGTAGAACCAGATCGCCACCGTCGGGCGGTCGGGGTCGAACGTCGCGACGAGGTCCTCGTACGACGCGCCGGGGTGGTCGGGGTGGTAGACGCCCTCGGTCGGGAGCGCGACCGGGTCGTCGTAGGCCGGGTCGGCGTCGCCGTACGCGTCGACCAGGAACCGGAGACAGTTGGCGACGTTCGTCGCCCCGCCCCGCTCCAGGTACTCGTACACCCGGTCGCGGTGGTCGGCGGGCACCGTCGTGTCCTCGAACGCGAACGCGTCGCCCGTCGACTTGACGACCAGGGGCACGCCCGCGGCGTCGAGGCGCTCCACCGCCCGCTCGTACCCCGGCATGCTGTCCTCGGCGCCGTGGAGCCAGCAGATCACCGCGGTCGCTCCCTCCAGCTCGTCGAGGAACGCCTCCGCGTCCCCGGGATCGTCCAGGTCGCTCTCCGACCGCACCACGAGATCGGCCTCGACCTCCGCCGCGGCCCGCTGGACCGCTCCCAGTTCGTTCTCCGTCGCCGTGTACAGCCCGATGGTCGACATAAGCTTGTTAAACCTCCGTTGTGTTAACGCAACTATGATTGATTTCGGCGGGCGGAAAAAACCTTCGGGGATCCGGGACTCTCGGCTCTCGTTCGGCGATATCGTGGGACAGGCGGAACTCAAGCGCGCTTTACTCGCGGTCGCGGCGGACGACGGGCTGGACGGCCTCCTGATCCGCGGCGAGAAGGGGACGGCGAAGTCGACGGCGGTCCGGGCCCTGACCGACCTGCTCCCCGTCCAGTCCGTGGTCGCCGACTGCCCCTACGGCTGTCCGCCCGACGACCCCGACCGCCAGTGTGCGGACTGCCGGGAGCGGGCCGCCCCCCCGACGGCCGAGCGCTCCGTGCCGCTGGTGACGCTCCCGCTCGGGGCGACCCGCGAGCGCGTGGTGGGGTCGCTCTCGGTGGCGGACGCGCTCGACGGCGACCCGACCTTCGAGCCGGGCCTGCTCGCGCGGGCCAACCGCGGCGTGCTCTACGTCGACGAGGTGAACCTGCTCGACGACCACCTCGTGGACGCCCTGCTCGACGCGGCGGCCTCGGGAATCAACCGCGTCGAGCGCGACGGTGTGAGCGTCGTCCACCCGGCCGACTTCACGCTGGTCGGCACGATGAACCCGGAGGAGGGCGACCTCCGGCCACAACTCCGCGACCGCTTTGCCCTCCAGGCGACCGTCACCGGCTGTGAGGACCTCGACCGCCGCGTCGCCATCGTCGACCGCGCGGTGGACCGAACCGACCTCGACGGGCCGGACGGGAGCGGCGGGGCGGGCGAGAACCGATGGAACGACCCCGGCCGCCGGCTCCGCGCGGCCCGCGAGCGCATCGACCGGGTTCGCCTCCCCGAGGAGTTCGCGCGCGAGGCCGCCGAGTGCTGCCGGGACGCCGGGGTCGAGGGCCACCGCGCCGACATCGCGACTGCGCGGGCCGCCACGGCCTTCGCCGCGCTCGACGGCCGCGGGACGGTCATCCGCTCCGACGTCCGCCGGGCGGCCGAACTCGCCATCCCCCACCGGGTCCGGAGCCGGCCGTTCGAGGACGCGACGGACCCCTCGGACCTGATCGAGGAGCGACTGGGGGAGTCGGACGGAGAGGGCGACGAGGGGGACGGACCCGACGACACGACGGACGGTGACGCGGCCGACGGCGATGGGCGCGGGGGAATCGACGAGGCCGACGGCGGAGGGAACGCCGGGGGTGGAGGGCCCGACGACGGCGGAGGGAACGCCGGGGATGGGGGACCCGACGACGGCGGAGGGAACGCCGGGGATGGGGGGCCCGACGACGGCCCCGGCGACACGACGGATGGCGACGCGACCGGGGAGGAACAGGCTCCTAGCGTCGACGGCGACCCCGGTGACCCGACCGGGGTCGACGGGGACGACGGCGTCACGGCCGGCGCGGGAGGCGCCGACGGATCGAACCGCGACGGCAGGGGGAGAACGGCCGCACGGCCCGCGGGCGGCGAGCGCGACCAGGAGGGGGACGACCCCGCTGCCGGCACCGAGGACGACGACGCCACGCCGCTGGTCCCCGGCGGCGAGCGGGCGGGCGTCGGGACGGCCCGTGCGCCGGACCTCCCGACTCCGGACCCGGGAGCCGGGACCGGCGACGGACCGGGGGCCGGGCCGGGGACGGCCGGCGACGGGCCGCGGGTCCGGACGGAGCCGGCGGAATCGGGCGACGCCGTCGACGCCGCCGCCTCGGTCCGCGCGGCCGCCGAGCGGGGCGCGTCGGCCGTCGGGCGGCGCGACCTGCGCCGGTCGGTCCGGGCGGGCGACGACGCCGCGCTGGTGCTGTTCGTCGTCGACGCCAGCGCCTCGATGCGGCCGGCCATGCGGGCGGCCAAGGGCACCGTGCTCGAACTCCTGAAGGACGCCTACCGGGAGCGCGACGAGGTCGGATTCGTCGCCTTCGCCGGCGACGACGCCGAGGTACTGCTCCCGCCGACCGACAGCGTGACCCTCGCTGCCCGCCACCTGAAGGACCTCCCGACCGGGGACCGGACGCCGCTGCCCGCCGGACTCGGTACCGCGGCGGCGGTGCTGGAGCGGGCCGACCCCGCGTCCGCCGTCGTGGTGCTCGTCACGGACGGCCGCGCGAACGTCGCCGACGGGAGTCCCGTCGCGGCGACCCGGGCGGCGGCGCGTCGCCTGTCCACGCTCGGCGCCCACACCCTCGTCGTCGACGCCGGCGACGGCCGGCCCGGCGTCGTCCCCGCCGTCGTCGAGGAGACCGGCGGGGACCGCGTTCCCCTCGATGCCCTCACCGCCGAACGCGTCGACGACGCCGTCGAGGCGGCGAAGGAAACCGAAATTTAGCCGGTTCCCAAGTTTTACAAATAAGCTTGTTGTAGCACAGCCGTGGTTGTACATGAGCGTCGCTGACGACACCCTTCACGGACGCATCGACCGCGCACGGATCGAACTCACGCCGACGCGGGCCGCCGTCGGCCTCGCGATCGCCGCCGCCCTCGGGGTCACGCTCCTCTTCCTCCAGGAGCCGATGGTGCACGACTCGCTCCACAACGCCCGTCACGTCGCCGGCATCACCTGCCACTGAGATGTTCACCGACTACGTCGCCCGGGGACTGGTGGCCGGCCTGGTCGCCGGCGTCGCGTTCGCCGCGTTCGTGGCGCTCGTGGGCAATCCGCTCGTGGCCGGTACCGAGGCGGTCGCGGGCGGCGAGGCGATGCACCACGAGGCGCCCGCCGTCGCCGGGGCCGTCGCCGGCGCGGTGAGCGTCGTGGCCGGCGTCGCCCTCGGCCTGCTGTTCGGCGCCGGCTTCGGGGCCGCGTACTTCTTCCTCGAACCCGTCCTGCCGGGCGGCGCGGGCGCGAGGAGCTACCTCCTCGGCGCCGCCGGCTTCGTCACCGTCTCCGGGGCCCCGTGGCTCGTGCTGCCGCCCCGGCCCGCCGGCGTCGAGGCGGCGCTCCCGACGGACGTCCGTCTCGCGTGGTACGCCGGGATGATGGGCCTCGGGGCGCTGGTTTGCGGCCTCGCGGGGTACGCCTACGTCCGGGTCGACCGGGCCCGGGGGACGCCGCTCGCGGTCGTCGCCGCGGCCCTCCCGTTCGCGCTCCTCGCCGTCCCTGTCGCCCTCGCCCCGGCGAACCCCGTCCAGGGCGCCGTGCCGGACGCGCTCGTCGCCGCCTTCCGCGGCGTCGTCCTGGTCGGCCAGGTCGCGGTCTGGGCGGTGCTCGCCGGCACGCACGCGTGGCTGTGTCGTCGCGACGTACTCGTCTCCGCGCCGCCGGAAGTGCCCCCCGTCTCGGCGGACTGATTCGACCGCCGGCACACGACGGGGCCTTCGCATCCCCCGGCTCGATGCAATGCCGTCGAACGGCGTCAACCGTCGAGGCCGTCGACGAGATGTAACCGATAGGTCCCCCGCTCCCTCCCCTCGTCGTGGTAGACGACCGGCTCCTCGACGGCCGCGACGGTCGCGGCCGGCCCGTCCGCCCGGTCGACCGCCACGGCGGTGACGACCCCCGCCGTCCCGACCGACCCGACCGGTCCCTCGCGGACGTCCACGACCCTGACCCCGTGGCCGGCGGGGTCGCGGCGGCGGAAGTGCTGGGCGCCCGGGACCGCGACCCGGTCGCGGTCGGCACCGACCCCGCCGGCGAACCCGTCGACCGGCGCGCTCCACCGGCGCGTGCCGTCCGGCGCGTAGCAGAAAACGGTGTGTTCGTCCGGGTGGAGGCCGTCGGTTTCGCGGCCCTCCTCGGGGTAGGTGTTGCCCGTCACGAACGCGGCGCCCCCGTCGGTCGCGTGGACGTGGTTCGGATAGGCATAGAGGGTCTCGTCGCCGACGGTCGTCGGCGTCGCGAGGTCGACCCGCCACCGCTCTCGCCCGCCCGTCCCCAGCCGGTAGCCACGGTAGTCGCCGTGGCTGGCGACGACGGCGCCGTCGCCGACGAGCGCGACGTCACCGACCCGGCGCTCGCCGCCGGCGTCGGGGTCCCATCGCCACCGGACGGCGCCCGTCGCCGCGTCGTGGACGACCAGCCCGGCGTCGTGTGTTCCCGGACACCGGTTGTACGCGACCGCGACCCGGTCGCCGTCCGCATCGAGTGCAATGGGCGAGGCGTCGGCCCGCCGGGTCCAGACCTGCTCCCCGTCGGGACCGAACGCGTAGACCGCGCTCTCGAACGTTCGCTCGCCGTCGTCGCGCTCGTACCGCCGCGCCGCGGCGTACAGGCGGTCGCCGTCCGTCGCGAGGGCGGCGACGTAGGGGAGCTGGAACCGCCCCTCTCGCGCGGGGTCGCCGACCTCCGCGGCGGCCGCGTGGCGCCACCGGACGGCGCCGGTCGCGGCGTCGTGAAGCCGCACCTCGCCTGCGGGGCCGCGCTCGCCGACCGCGACGCCGTCGCCGAACGGGATCGCCGCGACGACGCTCCCCGTCCCGGCCGCCACGGTCCACCGGCGCCCGGCGGCCGCCCGGTCGACCCCGACCAGGTCGCCGTCGGCGGTCCCGACGATTGCGAGGTCCGGGGTCAGCGCGACCGCCGACCGACGCCCCGCGTGGCGGGACCGCGCCGGGTCGACCGCACCGAGCGGCACCGAGCGGTCGATGGCTGGATCGCGCCCGCCCCCAGTCGGGTCACTCATCCTCGTCCGCCGGGAACGCCTCGTGGAGCAGGTCGTGGGCGTCGGCCAGCCCCGTGACCACGTCCTCGCCCTGCGTCGCGAGCCGTCCCACGGCCCGCTCGGCGTCGCGGACGGCGACCAGCCGCCCGCGCAGGTAGTCGTACTCCGGGTCGTCCGCCTCGGTCGCGGCCACCTCCTCCTCCAGGTCGACGAGCGCCGCGTCGAGGTGGCGTTCGACCGCCGCGAGGCTCTCGGCCTCGGCGAGCGCCCCGATCGGTCCCTCCAGGTGGCCCTCTAGCTCCTTCTCGGCGTGTTCCCGCGCGCTCCGGTCGCCGGCGCCGAGGACGTTCATCAGTCCGAGTCGTAGCGCCTCTATCTCGTGGCAGGTCATGGGTGTGGTGTCGTGGTGTGGTGTGATCGCAGTCGTCGGGCCGTCGTTCACAGCGTCAGTTCGACCAGGTCGGAGACGATGCGGTCGCGGTCGAGGTGGTCGGAGACGATGCGCTCCGCGTCGTCGGCGTCGACGCCGCCGTACCAGACGCCGTCGGGCGCGACGGCCACCATCGGCCCGTCGCCGCACCGCCCGAGACAGGTGGTGCGGGTGATCCGGGCGTCGCAGGCGTCCGAGTCGCGGGCGGCCTGCCGCAGGCGTTCGAGGGTCGCCGGCGCGCCGTCGGCCGCGCAGGTCCGGTTGGTGCAGACCGCGACGTGCTTGTCCGGCGCGTCGTGGACGTCGGGGTCGTCGTCGACGGCCTCGCGGTCGGCGTGGGTCGCCCGGTGGGTCAGCGCCCGGAGCGTCGCCCGGGCCCCCCCGACGTCCTCCTCGTAGCCGTCGAGTTCGACCTTGTACTTGCAGGTGTCACAGGACATCCGCACGCTGTCGGTGCGGGCCTCCTGCCAGCGGTCGCCGAGCACGTCGAGCAGCCGGGAGTCCGTCCCCAGCGGGTCGCCCGCCGCGGCGGCGACGTACGGGTACTCGTCGTCGAAGCCGGCCGTCTGCTCCCGCACCCGGCCCGTGAGCACGCCGTCTCCGAGCATGTAGGGCAGGACGACGACCGCGTCCGGGCGGCGCTTCGCGACGTCGTGGAGCGCGTCCGGGAGCAGGGGTTCGGTGACGCCCACAAAGGCCGTCTCGACGCGGTCGAACTCCCGGCCCTCGTACAGGAGCCGCGCCAGTTTGTGGGCGTCGGCGTTCGCGTCCGGATCGCTCGATCCCCGGGCACAGAGCACGACGGCCACGTCGTCGGCCGCGCGGTCGGCGCCCAGTCGTTCCTCGACGGCCGCGGCCCGGTCGTCGAGAATCTCGACGAGCGCGGGGTGGACGCCGAGATGGGCCCCGTTCTTGATCGGGACGTCGTGGGCCGCCCGCGCCCGCCGGACCGCGAGCGGCACGTCGCTCTTGACGTGGCTCGCGGCGAAGAGCGACAGCTGGACGACCGTGATCCGGTCGACCGCCGCGGTCAGACTGTCGATGGCCTCGGGAATCGAGGGCGCGGCGAGTTCCAGGAAGCCCGCGTCGACGGGCACGCCCAGCCGCTCTTCCAGCCCCGCGGCGAGGTCGCGCACCTGCTCGTTCGAGCGCTCGCGACGCGAGCCGTGCCCGACCAGCAGGACGGCCTCGTCGTCGAGGGGGGGCGAGGCCGGTTCGCCGCTCGTGCTCGCGGTCATCCCGACAGCGACCCCACGTCGCCGCCGGTCGCGCGCTCGACGCTCCGCCGGAGCTTCCGCCGCCGGTCGGCCGCGTACAGCCCCGACGCGTCGCTCCCGGCGTAGACCCACCGCGCGAACCCCGCGACGTCGGCGTCGTCCGCCAGGCCGAACCAGTACCCCCCGGACGAACTCTCCGCGAGGTCGTCGGTCGGCGCGCGCGGGTCGGCGTCGGCGAGCAGCGTCCGGACCGTCTCCAGCAGTCGCTCGTCGTCGTGGACGAACGAGACGCCGACCGCGCCCGCCGACTCGCGAAAGCAGACCGTCCCACAGGCCTCCAGGAGGCCGCGGACGAGCGGCGCGCGGTGGGCCGCGAAGGCGTCGAAGCGGTAACCGCCGGGCTGGTCGTCGACCGGGAGGCCGAGCGCCGCGCCCGCGCGCTCGGCCGGCGCCCCGTCGACCGCGAGTTCGTACTCGTCCTCGAACCGGACGATGGAGGCGTCGTGGGCCGACTCGTGGGCCGCAACGCGGTGGTCGGCCCGTTCGGCGCCCGCGACGGCGGCGAGCGCCCGCGCCGCCCGCTCGTCGCCGACCCGAACGGTCACGCGGTCCCGGGTCAGATCACCGTCGCCGGCGACCCGCCCCCAGAAGTACGCCGTGGCCGGCGAGGCGGCGAGGAGGTCGTCGGCCGGGGCCGGCGTGGGCGCGTCGGCGTCCGCGGGGTCGGCGTCACTCATCCGCGACCTCCCGCACGTCGATGGCGTCGACGGGACACGCGCCGGCGGCCCCCCGGGCGTCGTCGAGGCGGTCGTCGTCGAACGTCGCAACCAGGACGCCGTCCCCGTCGGGGTCGCCGCCCGCCACCGTCGCCAGGCCGTCCTCGGCCTCGGCGAACCGCCCGTCGCGGACGAGGCAGGCGAAGACGCCGTCGCAGGCCGTCCGGTCCAGCCGGACCCGGTACTCAGTAGTCATACTTCGACTCGTACCCCCGCGGCGTGACCATCCGCCCGTCCCAGACGTACGTGTCCTCGTTGCCGACGATGATTGTCGTCGTCATGTCGATCAGGTCCGTCTCGCCCAGCTCCTCCAGCTCGCCGAGGTCGACGATTTCGGCCGTCTCGTCCTCGCGGCCCGCGCCGTGAACGATTCCGACGGGGGTGTCGGCGGCGCGGTGTTCCAGCAGGATCTCACAGCACTTCGCGAAGTTCTCCCGGCGCTTGCGGCTCCAGGGATTGTAGACGGTGATGGTGAACCCCTCCTTGGCGGCGGCGTGGAGCCGCGACTCGATCGTCGGCATGTCGGTCAGGTGGTCCGACAGCGAGATGCTGACGGTGTCGTTGACCAGCGGCGCGCCGACCCGCGCCGCACACGACTGGGCCGCGGGGACGCCGGGAACGACCTCGAACCCGACCGCGTCGGCGGTCGCGCCCTTCGACTCCAGTATCTCCAGCGCCAGCCCCGCCAGCGCGTACACGTTCGGGTCGCCGCTGCCGACGATGGCGACATGGTTGCCCGCGAGGGCCCGGTCGATGGCCTCCTCGGTCCGCGAGACCTCGCCGCACATCGGGGTGTCGTACAGTTCGTCCGCCGCCTCGGTGACCTCCTCGGGGAGGAGGTCGATGTAGGTCGTGTAGCCGACGACGTGTTCGGCGTCCATGAGCGCCTCGCGCGCCCGGGTAGTCATGCCCTCCGGATGGCCCGGTCCGAGACCGACCGCGACCAGGCGGCCGGGCTCCGCGTCGAAGTCGTCGACCGTGGCGCCGACGTTCCCGTCGTCCGCCGTCGAGGCCGACCCGGCACCACAGGTGGAACTGGCGTCGTCCGCCGTCGACGCGCCACAGGCCGCTCCGTCGTCCGTCGCCGGGTCGGTGTCGGTCGACGCGCCACACGCCGACTCGTCCGTGGTGTCGGTCGACGCGCCACACGCCGACTCGCTGTCCGTCTCCGCCGTGGTGGTGTCGTCAGTACTCATGGTTCAGAAGTCCTCCACGTCACGCCCGCCGCGCGGGGTGACGAGGTGCCTGCCGTGGTCGTTCTCCCAGACCTCCGTCTCGTGGGTGCCCACGAGGATGGAGGTGCCCATACCGCCGACCTCGTCGTCGTGGTCGGTGGTCTCGCCGAGCGTCGTGATCGTCGCCGTCTCGCCGTCGACGTTCCGTCCGGTGTCGGCCCGGGCGGCGTCGTTGACGATGGCCGTCGGGACGTCGTCGGTCCGCTCCTCGCGGATCACGTCGATCGCCCGCTCGTAGTCCCGCCAGCAGTTGTAGAGGACGATCACGAAGCCGCTGATCGCCGCCGCCCGCAGTTTCTCCTCGATCTCGCCCCACCCGCGCCACTTGTCGGACAGCGACACGGTGCAGAAGTCGTTCGACAGGGGCGCGCCGAGGGTCGCCGCGAGGCCGAGCGCCGCGGTCACGCCGGGCACGATCTCGATCGGCACGTCGTAGGCCCCGTCCGCCTCGGCCATCGTGTACAGCAGGTCGCTCTTGCCGTACACGTTCGGATCGCCCCCGGAGACGTGGGCGACGTCCTCGCCCGCCCGCACCCGCTCGAACGCCTCGCGGGCGAGTTCGACCTGCCGGCCCATCGTCGACCGGACGACCTCCTGCTCGCGGCCGTCCGGCCGGGTCGCGACGCCCCCGTCCGTCACGGCTTCCTCCGGGGGCAACGTGCCGTCGTGCCGGAGGAACTCCTGATAGAGGTTCGAGGCGATGACGCAGTCGGCGTTGGCGATGACGTCGCGTGCGCGCTGGGTCATCGCGTGGGGGAGGCCGGGACCGATGCCGACGACGTAGAGGGTCCCCAGCCCGTCGTCCGGGTCCGGACCGTCCGCGTCGGTCATCGGCCCACCGCCGGGGACACACGGGGGCCGTCCGTCGCCGCCTGCGACCCGATCATCGGCCCACCGCCACGGTCACTGCGTCCTCGAACCGCTCCTTCTCGCGGGCCAGGTCGTGGTCGCGGCCGCCGGCGATGGCCGACGCCTCCGCGATGCCCGGCCAGCCGATCAGGTCCTTCGAGCGCGATGGGGACGGTCCCTCGAACTCCTCCAGGGTCTCCTTCTCGAAGAGAACGATCCCGACGCCCGCGTCCTGGGCGGCCTCGTACAGGCCCTCCTCGCCCTCCTTGCGCGTCCCGGTGGCCACGAAGTCCACGTCGGAGAAGTCGAGGCCGAGGTCGTCGAGGGCGGCCGCCCAGGCCCGCCGGACCGTCTCGGCGTCGACGCCCGAAACGGTCCCCGTGCCGAGGACGACCCCCGCGTCGGCGTTGCGCTTCAGGACCGTCACGTCGTCGCCGACGAGTACCGCCCGCGGGCCGTCGAGGCGGGCGACCGGACCCAGTTCCTCGTTCAGCACCGCGAGGTTGGTCGCGACCGTCGAGTCGCCGTTGACGACGTGGGTGTCGAGCGCCTTGGCCTTGCTCTCGACGCCCTGCTTGCCCGCCGCCTCGCTCGCGGTCGTCGTCGCGGGCACCGCGCCGAGTTCGGCGAGGTCGCCCGCCACCTGGTTCGCGCCGTGGTGGCCGCCCGTGATGGGGATGGCCCACGTCAGTTCCTCGTCGACGACCACGATGGCCGGGTCGTCCCACTTGTCGTCCAGCAGCGGGGCGGTCTTGCGCATCGCGATGCCCGAGGCCATCAGGCCGACGAAGCAGTCGTACTCGCCCCAGTGCTCGGCGAAGACGTCGCCCTCGTACTCGATGATGTCGATCCGGTCGTAGGCGTCGCCGATGCCCTCCCGGATCTCGTGGGCGGTGTCGAGTTTCCGCTCGAAACTGATGATCGCGATTTCCTCGGCCACCTCGCCGTCCGAGTCCGGCGCCGAGCAGTGGCCGTCCGATCCCCCGTCATCGTTCGTGTCCGCGTCGGTGTCCGTGCTCATGATCTGTCGTCCGCGTTCGCGTACATCTCAATCCGCCTCGCTCTCCGCTCCGCGCTCGCCGTCCTCTCCGCTCCGGTTCGCCCAGCCGTCGTACAGGTACGACCGCTCGTAGCCGCCGCCGCCGACCGCGTCGCCGATGGCCACCAGCGCCGAGGCGCGGTAGCCCGCCGCCTCGACCTTCTCGCCGATCGTCTCGACCGTTCCCTCGATCACGTCCTCGTCGGGCCAGGAGGCGTGGTAGACGACCGCCACCGGCGTCGCCGGATCGACGCCCTCGGCCAGCAGGCGGTCCATCGTCTCCGCGACCGCGTGGGTGCCGAGGTAGATGCAGGTCGTCACGTCGCCCATCCCGACGAACTCCG
>JBDGQA010000030.1:0-10925 GCA_042219325.1 Haloferacaceae archaeon
GGACCGACCTCGGCTACACCCGCTACTCCGAACTCGTCAACAAGCTCGACCGGGTGGGCATCATCGACGCCACCTACGCCGACGTGGAGGGACGGGGCCGCTCGCGGGAGCTCTCGCTCGCCTACGACGCGGAGGCGGTGCTCGACAGGCTGGAGTGAGGCGGCGGCCCCCGGATGCCGGTGATCGCCGACCGGCGTGACGCCTACGCCGACGGAATCCGCTTTCGCGCGTGCGGAAGCCGGCCGCCGTCGGCCAGGAGGTCACGCTCGCGGGGGGAGGCCTCCAGGTGTGCCGTGGCCTCCCACTCGCCGTTCACCCGGACGGTGAACTCCTCGCGGCCCTCCCGGACGGCGGTCGCAGCGTCCCCGACGATTTCGACGTCGTCGCCCTGCTCGATCCGCTCGTAGGTCTCCGCGTCGATCGTCAGGGGCACGAGGCCGAAGTTGAACAGGTTGGTCTTGTGGATGCGGGCGAAGGACTGCGCGAGCACCGCCTCGATGCCGAGATACATCGGACAGAGCGCCGCGTGTTCGCGGGAACTCCCCTGCCCGTAGTTCTCGCCCGCCACCAGGACGCCGCCGTCGGCCTCGGCCGCCCGCTCGGCGAACGTCTCGTCGACCCGCCGGAGGGTGAACTCGGAGAGCTTGGGCACGTTCGACCGGTAGATGGAGACGTCCTTGGTCGCCGGGATGATGTGGTCGGTGGTGATGTTGTCGCCCATCTTCAGCAGCGCCGGGCCGGCGAGGGTCGACCCCATCTCGTCCTTGAGCGGGACCTCGCCGATGTTGGGGCCCTTCACGAGGCCGTCGTCGACCGCCTCGCCGGGCGCGATGAGGTCGGTCTCGCTCGTGCCGAGGTAGGCGTCCGGCATCTCGAAACCCGGGGGGTCGATGCCGAAGTCGTCGGCCACGTCGCGCGGGTCGACGATTTCGCCCGCCAGCGCCGAGGCGGCGGCGACTTCGGGCGAGCAGAGGTAGACGCTGTCCTCCTCGGTCCCGGACCGCCCCTCGAAGTTCCGGTTGAACGTCCGGAGGCTGACCGAATCGGAGGCCGGCACGTGGCCGGCGCCGATGCAGGCACCACAGGTGGCCTCGGAGAGGTTGACGCCGGCGGCCATCAGTTCGGCCGTCCATCCGTTCCGGACCAGCATTTCGCTCGCCTGCCGTGAGCCGGGCGCGACGATGACGTCCGTCCGCCGGTGGACTTCCCGGCCTTCGAGCATCTTCGCGACCGGGAGGATGTCCTCGTAGGCGCCGTTGGTGCAGGAGCCGACGATGACCTGGTCGACCTCGATGCCTCCGACCTCCCGGACCGGCACCACGTTGTCCGGCATCGAGGGACACGAGACCAGCGGTTCGAGCTCCGAGAGATCGATCGTCATCTCGTCGTCGTACTCGGCGTCCTCGTCGGGGGCGACCTCGACGAAGTCCTCCTCGCGGCCGAGCCGCCGGAAGAACTCCCGCGTCCGGTCGTCGGTGGGGAAGATGCTGGAGGTCGCGCCCAGCTCCGTCCCCATGTTGGCGACGACCGTCCGTTCGTGGGCCGAGAGGGTATCGACACCGGGGCCGGTGTACTCGAAGACCTTCCCGACGCCACCCTTGACCGAGAGCCGGCGGAGGAGCTCGAGGATGATGTCCTTCGCGGTGGCCCACTCGGGCAACTCGCCCTCCAGCCGGACGTTCACCACCTCCGGCATCTCGAGGTAGTAGGGCGCGCCGCCCATCGCGACCGCCACGTCCAGGCCGCCGGTGCCGATGCCCAGCTGTCCGAGGCCGCCCTGGGTCGGCGTGTGGGAGTCGGCCCCGAGCAGGGTCTTGCCCGGTGCCGCGAAGTTCTCCTTGTGGACCTGGTGGCAGATGCCCGCCCCCGGTCGGGCGAAGTAGGCGCCGAACGTGCCCGCCGCGCTGCGGAGGAATCGGTGGTCGTCGGAGACCTTGAAGTCCTGCTGGTAGGTCTGATGGTCGCAGTGCTGTGCCGCGAGTTCCGTCTGCACCTCGTCGAGGCCGAGCGCCTCGAACTGCAGCCAGACCATCGTCCCCGTCAGATCGTGGGCGAGGACCTGGTCGATCTCGATCCCGATCTCCTCGCCGGGTTCGAGTTCGCCGTCTGCGAGGTGGTCGGCGAGAACCTTCTCCGTAAGAGTACGTCCCATAGCAGTAAGACCTGTACGAACTCTGCGCCTCCGCGGGTGTTAAGCCTTTTCGATGGTGAAATCCTTCCGGCCGCCGTCGCGCGTATCGGGCGGCCGTCGGCGGAGCGCGGCGGCGCGGACGGGGTGCGACGCAGCGACGCGAGGGCGGGGCGCAGCGACGGCGTGGCGACGCGTCGCGCCACCCGATGTGGCGACGCGCTAGAGGAACTCGATGCCCCCGCCGTTCGTGAGGTGCACCTCGAACGGCATCGTGTCCACGCGGGGGTCCTCGACCAGGTCCCAGTACGTCGCGGCGAGTTCCTCGGGGTCGAGGTACGCCTCCGGATCCGGGGCGCCCTCGGGCGGCATGATGCCCCCGTCGAGGACGACGTGGGCGACGCGGATGCCCTCGGGCCCGAGTTCGCGTGCCATCGACTGGGCCATGCCGCGGGCGGCGAACTTCGCGGCCGAGAAGCCGAGCGCGCCCTCCCGGCCTCTGACCGCCGACGTGGCGCCGGTGAAGACGACGGCCCCGCCCTCGCCCGTGGCCGCGGACGCGGGAGCCACGCCCGCCGGCCCCGACCGGTCGAGCATGTCCGCGACCGCGTGCTGTGAGCACCGTAGCGCGCCGCGCACCCCCACCGCGAGCGTCCGGTCCAGGTCGTCCGGCGTCGTGTCGAGCAGGCCCGTCCACCGACTCGCGCTCGCGTGGTTGACAAGCGCGTCGACCGGCCCGAGTTCCGCCCGGACGGTCGCGAACGCGGCGTCCACCTCGTCGACGGACGCCAGATCCGCCGGGACGGCGCGGACGTCCCCCGGCGCGTCGGCGAGGTCGTCGGCCAGGTCCCGCAGGAACGACTCCGTGCGGGCCAGCATCGCGACGTCACAGCCCTCGGCGGCGAACTTCCGGACGATCGACGATCCGAGCCCCGGGCCGACGCCCGCGACGACGGCGGTGCGTGCCATGGGGCGGGAACGCGGGCCGGCGACATAACTCCGGTGCCGGGGCGGCCGTGGTGCCGACGCCGGTCGCGACGGGTCCCCGGCGGCGGATTTATGCCGCTGCCCCCGGTCGCGGGGGACATGAAGACGGGCGGCGGACGCGACGCCGCGAAGCGCCGGGCCGGGGAGTCGGCGGCGGACCTCGCGACCGACGGCGACCTCGTGGGACTCGGCACGGGGTCGACGGCGGCCCACGCCATCCGGGCGCTGGGGCGGCGGGTCGACGCCGGCCTCGACGTCCGGGGCGTCGCCACGTCCTACCAGGCCCGGGAGCGGGCCCGGGATGCGGGGGTGCCGCTTGCGGCCCTCGACGCCGTCGAGACGGTCGACCTCGCCATCGACGGCGCGGACCAGGTCGCCGGCGACGGCGCCGCGCTGGTGAAGGGCGGCGGCGCCGCCCACGCCCGCGAGAAGGTCGTCGACGCGGCCGCCGAGCGGTTCGTCGTCGTCGTCGACCCGACGAAACTGGTCGACGCGCTCGATTCCCCCGTCCCGGTCGAGGTGCTCCCGGACGCGCGGGGCACCGTCGTCCGCCGCCTCCGCGATGCTGGCGGCGACCCGACGCTCCGGCGCGCCGAGCGCAAGGACGGCCCCGTCGTCACCGACAACGGCAACCTCGTGCTCGATGCCGACTTCGGGACCATCGCCGACCCCGGGGACCTGGACGCTCGTCTCGACGGCGTCCCCGGTGTCGTCGAACACGGGCTCTTCGTGGGGCTGGCGGACGAGGTACACGTCGGTCGCGACGGCGGTGCGTCCGTAAAAAAGCCGTAGCGGGGCGGCGACGCCCCGGGTGAGCGGACCGACGGCTTACAGGTCGCGCGGCTGGACCGTCTTGCGGTCGTTCGCCTCGGCGCGTCGGGCGGCGTCCTCGAGGAGTTCCTCGACTTCCTCGTCCAGCGCGTCGTAGAAGTCGGAGGCGACGTTCTTGTCCTGCAGCGCTTCCTTGACGGTGGCCTTGACGATGAGGTCTGCCATGCGGCCGACGATACCCCTCCCTTATTAATAAGATTTCCCAAATCGGCCTCTGCTCCGGCCGCGCGGCCCGAAATCGGGGGTTCGGCGCCGGAAATTTATATACCGTCGCCGGGAGCGACAGCTACGAGTAGCCGTCCCCCCTCGGTCCGGGCATGCGCGAACTGCTCGAAGCGGTCGCGGCGGGGGAGGTGACGCCCGCCGAGGCCGAGGCGCGTCTGTCCGGCTACGCCACGACGGGTGCGGGCCGGTTCGACGCCGCCCGGGAGGAGCGCCGCGGCATCCCCGAGGCGATTCTGGCCGAGGGGAAGACCGCCGCCGAGGTGGCCGACATCGCGGCGACGGCCGTCGAGACGACGGGCCGGGTGCTGGTGACGCGGGCCGACGACGAGGCCGCCGCCGCCGTCCACGACCGATTGCCCGACGACGCGCGCGTCGAACGCGACGGCCGCGCCCGGACGGTGCTGGCGTACGCGGCAGGGGTCGACCCGCCGTCCGTGGACGCGACCGTCGCGACCGTCGCGGCGGGCACCGCCGACGCGGCGGCGGCCGGCGAGGCGGCAGTCACCGTCCAGGCGGCGGGCCCGCGGGTCGAACGGATCGACGACGTCGGGGTCGCCCACCTGGGGCGCGTCCTCGACCACCTCGACGAACTCCGCGGGGCCGACGCGGCGATCGTCGCCGCCGGGCGCGAGGGGGCGCTTCCGACGGTCGTCGCGGGACTCGTCGACACGCCGGTCATCGGCCTGCCCGTCTCCACGGGCTACGGCCACGGCGGGAACGGCGAGGCGGCGCTCGCCGGGATGCTCCAATCGTGTACCGTCCTCTCGGTCGTCAACGTCGATGCCGGGTTCGTCGCCGGGGGGCAGGCGGCGCTGATCGCCCGGGCCGTGGCCGGGGAGCGGTCGGGGTAGCCAGCGGCCGGAGCGGTCGGGGGAGCCGGCCGTCGGAGCATGCATCGTGCGCGGTCGCGCGCGTAAGGGCTAAGGGTGTGGGTTCCCAACACGTGACACCGGCACCGGTGGTATGCCGGTCGACAATGCCAACCTGTGACCACTGTGGGTCACACGTTTCCGAGCGGTTCGAGCGGGTGTTCGCCGACGAGCGCGGGCGGGTGCTGGCCTGTCCGGGCTGTTCGGCGAACGCCGGCATCGTGGAGGTCGCTCGGAACCGGACCCACTCCTGAACGGGACGGACATCGTCCGCAGACCACCACGCGAAGCCGTCCCACCACCTTTTACTCGCCGCGCGGCGACTCCGCACCGATGCACCACGTCTACGTCCTGGAGTGTGTCGACGGCAGTTTCTACACCGGCTACACCACCGACGTGCCCCGTCGCGTCGCCGAACACGACGCCGGCGAGGGGGCGAAGTACACCCGCGGCCGGACGCCCGTCCGCCTGGTCCACCGCGAGGCCTACGAGACCCGGTCGGGGGCGATGCGCCGCGAGCACGAACTGCAGGCGCTCTCCCGCGCGGCCAAGGCCCGGCTGGTCGACGACGCGGTCGGATCGGACGGCGCGCAGT
The DNA here is from genome assembly GCA_042219325.1 of Haloferacaceae archaeon. GTDB lineage: Archaea > Halobacteriota > Halobacteria > Halobacteriales > Haloferacaceae > CAZMLQ01. Next base: position 5,636 of record JBDGQA010000030.1, read on the forward strand.
CAGCCGGCTGACGCGTGGTCGGCGGGCCGGTACGCGGCCGCACGGTCGACAGATCGCAGGGATCGACGTCTCCGCTCACGCGGGTCGACACGCGACTGCGCGGGTCGGCGGGTTTTTGCCCGCCGGCGCGGGACGGGAGAACATGGACGCCGAGGACCGGGTCGACGTCGGCCCCGTCTCGTTCGGGACCGACGGCTGGCGGGCGACGCTCTCCGAGTTCACCGACGAGCGGGTCCGGGCCGTCGGGCGCGCGGTCGCGGACTACCTCGACGACGAGGCCGCGGCCGGTGCCGAGGTGCTCGTCGGCTACGACGCCCGCGCCACCTCCGAGGGCTTCGCGACGTCGCTGGGCGAGGAACTCGCGGCCGCGGGGTTCGACGCCGTTCTGCCCGAGCGCGACCGCCCGACGCCCGTGATCGCGTGGAACGTCGTCGAGCGGGGGGCGGCCGGCGCGCTCGTGATCACCGCGTCGCACAACCCGCCGGAATACAACGGCGTGAAGTTCATTCCCGCCGACGGGGCGCCGGCGCTCCCGGTAGTGACCGACGCCATCGAGGCGCGGCTGGAGGCAGCGGCCGCGTCCGACCGGGCCGGGGAGGAAGCCGGCCCCGGGAGCGCGGGCAGGGGAACCGTCCAGCGGGCGGACCTCCTCGGCCCGTATCTCGACGCCGCGCGCGAGACCGCCGCGACGTACGGGGACGTGGACCTGGCGGGGCTGTCGGTCGCGTACGACGCCATGCACGGCAGCGGCCGGGGGACGACCGACGAACTGCTGGCCCGGGCGGGGGCCGACGTCCGTCGCCTGCGATGCGAGCGCGACCCGACCTTCGGCGGGGGGGCGCCGGAGCCGTCGGCGGCGCACCTGGCGGACCTGGTCGCGGCGGTGCGCGACGGCGACGCCGCGCTCGGGGTCGCCAACGACGGCGACGCCGACCGGGTGGCGCTCGTCACCCCCGAGCGGGGCGTCCTCGACGGCAACCGGACCTACGCCCTGCTCTACGATTTCCTGCTCGACGCGGCCGCCGGGCCGGCGGTCCGGACCGTCTCGACGACGTTCCTGATCGACCGCATCGCGGCGGCGAACGGCGCGGAGACCGTCGAGACGGCGGTCGGCTTCAAGTGGGTCGCGGCGGCGATGGCCGAGCACGACGCGCTAGTCGGCGGCGAGGAGTCCGGCGGCTACACCGTCCGCGGGCACGTCCGCGAGAAGGACGGCGCCCTCGTCGCCCTCCTCGCCGCCGTCGCGGCCGCGAGCGAGGCGCCCGACGACCGCCTCGACCGGATCGCCGCGACCCACGGGGAGATTGCCGCGGACAAGATCAGCCTCGACTGCCCGGACGACGCGAAGGCGGTGGTCGTTGACGGGCTCTCGGACGCGATTCCGGAGGCCGTCGCCGGCGAGTCCGTGGCCGACGTGATCACGAAGGACGGGTTCAAACTCCTGCTCGACGACGGGTCGTGGCTGCTGGTCCGGCCCTCCGGGACCGAGCCGAAGATGCGGATCTACGCCGAGGCCGCGAGCGAGGCGCGGGTCCGGACGCTGCTCGACGCCGGACGGGACATCGTGGCGCCGCTCATTCCGTCCTGACGCCGCGCAGGCGGTCGGGTCCCGAGTCAGTCGCGTCCCCGCCCGGAACGCGCTCCACCTCGAACCCGAGCGCCTCGTAGAATCCTCGCACCCGCGGGTCGAAGGTCGCCGTCAGCCGACCCGCCGCCCGGAGTGCGCGCCCGACCAGCGCCCGGCCGATCCCCTGCCGCCGGCGCCGTCGGCGGACCGCCACGGCCACGACGTCCTCGCCGTCGCGGACGAGCGCCCCGACGACCGTCCCCTCCCGCGTGACTGCGACCAGGACCTCGTCCGCGGCGATTCGCTCGCGAACCCGGTCGGCGTCGACGTCGAGCAGCGCCCCCTCGATCACCCGCAGGACCCCGACCCGGTCGTCGGGCGTCGCGCGTCGGAGGGAGACTCCGTCGGGGGGAGCGGGGGCCGGGCCGTCGGAGCCGGGCGGGGCCGGGTCGCCGGTCACGGTCACCCGTTCCGGGTCGTCGCCGTCCATCGTCACCCGCCCCGGATCAGGCGCAGGACGCGCACCCGGTCGGCGTCGACCGGGGCGTCCTCGGGCACCGGCCGGTCGTCGACGAGCGCCGTCGCCTCGTGGGGGCCCAGGTCGACGGCGTCGAGCAGGTCGGCGTAGGTGTCGTCGGGACCGACCGACACCTCGCGGGACTCGCCGCCGACCACCGCGACGGTCACGGTTCGATCCATGTGCGGGGCGTGGGCGGGGACGGGTACAAGCCTGCCGGTCGGCGGCGGGGTCCCTCCCCCTGAGCCTGCCGGTCGGCGGCGGGATCCCTCCCCCTGAGCCTGCCGGTCGGCGGCGGGGTCCCCCCGCCTCCCGCCGGCCAGTCTCGGACCGTTTATACCCGACCCGGCCCATCAACGGCCATGAGCGAGGCCGACTCCGAGGACCCCGAGGCCGACGACGTCCCCGCGTCGGGCCGCGAAATCTGGATCGAGAAGTACCGGCCCCAGCAGCTGTCGGACATCCACGGCCAGGAGGACATCGTCGAGCGCCTGCAGGGGTACATCGAGCGGGAGGACCTGCCGCACCTGCTTTTTGCAGGTCCTGCGGGCGTGGGTAAAACCACCGCGGCCACGTCCATCGCCCGCGAGATATACGGCGACGACTGGCGGGGGAACTTCCTCGAACTGAACGCCAGCGACGAGCGGGGCATCGACGTGGTGCGCGACCGGATCAAGGGCTTTGCCCGGTCCTCCTTTGGCGGCTACGACCACCGGATCGTCTTCCTGGACGAGGCGGACTCGCTGTGTGTGCCGCCCGGGACCGGGGTCGTCACCGGCTATCCGTCGTCTCCGGAAGTGACGCCGATAGAGAACGTGGACGAAGACGGCGAACCCGTTCCCTCCGTCGACTTCGAGACGAACGAGATACAGGCCGACGAGGGGAGGCTCGTCGACTCCGGCGTCGCGGACTTCTTCGAACTCGAATTGGCGGACGGGAGAACGACGCTTGCGAGTATCACGCACCCGTTTTTCGTCGTTGGAGCGGACGGGAGACTCGTCGAGAAGGAGCTAGGGGAGCTGTCGCCGGGCGACGAGATCGCCGATTTCAAAGACGGCATCGGCGTCTCCCGGTGCGAGACCTGCGGGAACTGGACGACCGGGCGGTTCTGTTCGGTCGGCTGCAAGAACGAGGGACACAGCCGCGACATGCAGGGGGAAGGAAACCCGATGTACGGGACGGAGTGGTCCCGGGAGTGCCGTGAAAAGATCGTCGAAAAACTCTCCGACGGGAGACTCGCCGGCGAAAACAATCCGAACCACGGCGGGGAGTTCCACGGGGTACCCGTGTGGGAGATGGATCAGGGGACCGTCGAACAGTTCCGCGAGACGCTCAGCGAAATGCGGTCCGGAACCTCGTGGGACGAATGGGCCGTCGATACCGATCCCGAGGCAGTAAAAGCAAGAATCGGACGTGCGTCGTCCGAGTGGTGGGATAGCCTGGACGAGGAGGAGAAGGCGAACATCGTCGAGAAAGCCGCGGAGAACTGCGAGTATCCCGTCTGTGACATCACCGGCGACAACAACCCGATGCGGGATCCCCAAGTTGCACAGAAAGTCTCCGACTCATTGAAAGGCCACGAACCGACGGGCGGGAACGTTCGCCACAGCGACGAACTCGGCCATCTCGTCCGGTCCGACTGGGAGTACGAGCTCGCGAAGAAGCTGCAGGAGGCGGGTATCGAATACGAGTACGAACCGGAGTTCGAACTGTCCGATTCGGTGTTTCGACCCGACTTCCTGATCGACGAGACGGTCATCGAGGTGAAAGGGGTGGCTGAACTGTGGGGACAGACGGAGAAAGTACTCGAATTCCTAGAGACGTACGGCGACGACTATCGGTTCATCGTCGTCGGCGACGGCGAACTCCCCCACCACGAACACTACGAGAAGGACGAATTCGATCCCGCCGTGGTGTCCGATGGTGGTGTCCAGACGGTTCAAACTGCCGAGGTGCGCCGTATCGAGTACAGCCACCGGGGGAAGGCCTACAACATCAGCATGACCGACACGCCGAACTTTATGCTGGCCAACGGAGTCCTGACGCACAACACCGACGACGCCCAGTCGGCGCTCCGGCGGACGATGGAGCAGTTCTCGGCCAACACCCGTTTCGTCCTCTCCTGTAACTACTCCTCGCGGATCATCGACCCGATCCAGTCACGGTGTGCGGTCTTCCGATTCTCGCCGCTCTCGGACGACGCGATCGCCGCACAGGTGACGGAAATCGCCGGGGAGGAGGGGATCGAGTTGACCGACGACGGCCTCGACGCCCTGGTGTACGCCGCGGGCGGCGACATGCGCCGCGCGATCAACGCCCTCCAGGCGGCCGCGACCACCGGCGAGACCGTCGACGAGGAGGCGGTCTACCGGATCACCTCGACCGCGCGCCCGGAGGAGATCGAGTCGATGATCGAGGCCGCGGCCGCCGGCGACTTCCGGAAGGCGCGGACCCAACTCGACCGCCTGCTCACCGACGTCGGGATGGCCGGCGGGGACGTGATCGATCAGCTCCACCGCTCGGTCTGGGACCTCGACCTCGACGACAGCGACGCCGTCCGGCTGATGGAGCGGATGGGCGAGGCCGACTACCGGATCACCGAGGGGGCGAACGAGCAGGTACAACTCGAGGCGCTGCTGGCGTCGCTCGCGCTCGACTGACCGCCGAAACCGCGGCTCGTGCGGGAGGGTGGTATGCCGGAGCGGACGCAGAACCGCCCGACTCCGTCGGTTCGGCCGTCCTTCCCGGAACTGTTTTACGCCGGGATGGGCTCACAGAGAGGTAATGAGCGACCTCGAGGCCGAGTACCGCCTCCAGTACTTCGAGGACGAGGGGTTCGTCAGGCGGGCCTGCGCGTCCTGTGGCGACCACTTCTGGACGCGGGACGAGGACCGGGAGCTGTGCGGCGAGCCTCCCTGCGAGGAGTACAGCTTCATCGGCGACCCCGGGTTCGACGAGACGTACAGTTTGGAGGAGATGCGCGAGACGTTCCTCTCCTTCTTCGAGGAGCGCGACCACGAGCGGGTCGACCCCTACCCGGTCGCGGCCAACCGCTGGCGCGACGACGTGTTGCTGACCCAGGCGTCCGTCTACGACTTCCAGCCGCTGGTCACGAGCGGGGAGACCCCGCCGCCGGCGAACCCCCTCACCATCTCCCAGCCCTGCATCCGGATGCAGGACATCGACAACGTCGGCAAGACGGGCCG
>JBDGQA010000002.1:0-10825 GCA_042219325.1 Haloferacaceae archaeon
GGTCCAGCGGACGATGATGCAGCTGCTCTCGGAGATGGACGGCTTCGACGAGCGCAACGACGTGCGCATCATGGCCGCGACCAACCGGTTCGACATGCTCGACGAGGCGATCCTCCGGCCCGGCCGGTTCGACCGCCTCATCGAGGTGCCAAAGCCCGACCGGGAGGGCCGGGAGGTCATCCTCCGCATCCACACCCGCGACATGAACGTCGCCGACGACGTGGACTTCGCCGGCCTGGCCGCCGACCTCGACGGCTACTCCGGCGCCGACATCGCCGCGCTCGCGACCGAGGCGGGGATGTTCGCCATCCGGGACGAGCGGACCACGGTCACCCAGGCCGACTTCGAGGCCGCCACCGAGAAGATCGAGAACGGCGAGGGCGAGGGATCCGTGCCCGGCGTCACCGACTACCACTACTGAGGCTCCCGCGCCCTTCCCCGACCCGGGCGCCGATCGGGTTCTTACCCCGAACGCTGGCTTTTTCTGCCTTCTCGCCCTATCACAGTCGACTCGAATGAACGGCAATACTCCCTACGCCGGCGCGCCCGGCGCGGTCGACGCCGGTCGCCCGGCCGACGACCACGACGTATCCAGCGAAGAGCTCAGGGCCTTCCGGGAGGAGGTCACCGGCATCGTCGCGCAGGCCCGGACGTACCTCCCCGAGGGCTACGCCGTCGGCTCCGAGGTCAGCCGTGGCGCCCGCGGCATCGAGGCCACCGTGGCCGTCCGCCCGCCCGTGGGCCAACCCGTGAGCGCCGGGCTCACGCCCGACCGCGACGACCTCGCGGACGGGATGGGTGCCGAGGACCGCGAGGAGGTCGCCCGCGGGCTGGCGGCCAGCGCCGCCCTCCAGATGATGAACGCCGTCGGCGACGACCTCACGCCCACCGCCCGCTAGCGCGCCGTCGCGTGCCGTCACCGTTATCTTGATGGGTTCGGTCCATCCCCTCCGACGTGATGGACCGATCCCCCGGACCGACGCGGTTCCGCTCACCGCCCCTCCCCCGTCCCCGCCGCTTCCCCTCCCGAGCGCCCTCTCCAGCCTTCCCGGCCGCCACGGGGCCGTCCTCGCCCTCCCGCGCTCGGTTCAGCCCCGCCACCGGGACCCGTCCGACCGCGCAGGTCGGGGGAGCGTGAGACGATGGGACTCCGCGACCGCCCCGCGGGCCGGTCGCCGCGCCGCACCCTCCGGATCGCAGCGCTCGCGCTCTGCCTCCTCACGCTCCTGTCGGCCGGCCACTCCGCCCTGACCTACGATCCCGTCGTGCGGGCGTCGCCACCCGGCACCGGGCCGCCGGGCGAACCCCTGGTCGTGGCTACGGTCGACGGGGTCGGTCCCGGACAGATCGTCGCCTACGACGCCGACGGCGACGTGGTCTACCGCGACGACTCGCTGTTCCTCTATCACGACGTCGACCCGAGTCCGGCGGGCGAACACACGATGACGTACGTCGCGTCCGACGGGGCTCCGCCCGACGCGTGTGGCGGGGAGAGGTGCCTGCGGAACGTCATCGAGCGGGCCAACCTGACGACGGGCGAGGTGACCCGCGTCGACTCGTGGGTCCACCCGCGGAACGGGTCGACCCAGATCCACGACGTCGACCGGATCAACGACTCGGCCGTCCTGGTCGCCGACATCAGCTTCCCCGACCGGGTCTACGTCCGCAACACGACGACCGGCGCGGTGACCTGGGAGTGGCAGGTCTCGGAGGCCTACGGCCCCGAGAGCGGCGGCGCGTACCCCCGGGACTGGACCCACATCAACGACGTCGAGCGGTTGCCCGACGGCCGCGTGATGCTCAGCCTCCGCAACCAGGACCAGGTCGTGTTCGTCGACCCGGGCGAGGGCATCCAGCCGAACTGGACGCTGGGGACCGACGGCGACCACGCCACGCTGTACGAGGCCCACAACCCGGATTACATCCCCGCGTCGCGCGGCGGGCCGGCGGTCGTGATCGCCGACAGCGAGAACAACCGGCTGGTCGAGTACGAGCGCACGAACGGCTCCTGGGAGCGCACCTGGGTCTGGCGGGACGCGACGATGCAGTGGCCCCGGGACGCCGACCGGCTCCCGTCCGGCCGGACCCTGGCCGTCGACACCCACGGCCAGCGCATCGTGAGTGTGGCGCCGGACGGCCGGATCGCCTGGTCGCGCTCGCTCCCGACCGGCGGCTACGACGTCGAACTCCTCGGCACCGGCGACGAGAGCGCGGGCGGCCACGCCGCCGCGGCGCTCGACCTCCGCTCGCGCCGCCCCACGACCCCGCTCGTGGACGGCAACACGTCGATGCGCGACGCGACCGTCGGCCCGAGCCTGGCCGGCAACGGCTCGGCTGCGTCCGGCGGGAACGGGACCACCGGGGACGGTTCCGGCGCGATGGCGCGCGGTCTCGCCGCCCCCGTCTCGACGCTCGGGTACCTGGTCGTCTCGCTCGTCCCACCGCTCGTGCTCCACGGCGTCCTGTACGCCCTTCCGTCGTGGGCCACGGCGGTCGATGCGACCCTCCTGATCGCGACGCTCCTCGTCGCGGGGTGCTGGCTCGTCGCCGCGGTCGCGGTCCGGGTGGGACCGCGGCTGCGTTCCTCGGGGTGAGCGCCGGTCGAGGGGTCAGTCGTCAGCGGGTGCCCCGCGGCGGTCGGTCGCGGCGGCCTCGGCCGTCGCGGTCGGCGCGTCACGGAAGAGGCCGTGGGCGAGGACCAGTGCCGAGGGGAGCGCCCCGGCACCGGCACCGTACGGCAGCGGGGTCGGCGTCGTGAGCGCCGTCAGCACGCCGACGATCAACGGCACCGGGAGGAGCGCGAGGTAGAGGTCGTACCGGCTGAGTCGGGCCTTCCGGGCGATGCCGTCGATCGGGGGTACCTGGCGGGCGTTCACGACGTCTCACCTCGGTCCTGTCTACGGACCGACGTAACTAAAACGTTACTGTGAATTTGAATGTGGTTCTGGTGCAGTTCCACCGTGGTTTCTTTGTGGTTTGTTTATGGTTTTTTCGATGCTTAGAATAACTCACCCATAACTTATCAGTCCGCATATCCGGATCATCGGCGGATAGCGGTCGGATCGGGTCGCGTCGTCGTGGGTTACTTGCCCCAGAAGGGGTCGCGCTGGCGGTGTTTGTCGAGGTACGCTTGGAGCGCCGTCCGCTCGTCGTCGGGGATGTCGTCGATCAGTTCCTGTTCGAGGATCTTCGCATGCTTCTCGGGGAGTTCGATCCAGAGTTCGTCGCCCTCGTCGATCTGTCGCCCCACCGTCGGGCCGTCGATGGCGACGCTCACCCGGTCGCCGCGCCGCGCCTCCTCCACGTCTTCGCCCTGCTCCTGGATGCCCGATAGCTGTCCGAGCCGCTCGGGTTCGTCGCCCCCCCACCGCACCACGTGCTGGTTGTTCCGGAGGGTGCCGTCGAGAACTTCGACGCCGACGACCGCGGGATCGGACTGGCGGAAGACGTGGTCCGGGAGGATGCGGAAGCGACAGGGACGGGCGATCTTCTCCAGCACGTTCTGCTGCTGGGCCTCCCGGCGCTCCTCGACGAACGTCTCGTAGTCCTCGACGAGCTGATAGATCACGTCGTCGCGGAAGAGCCGCACCTCGGACTCCTCGAGTTCGTCCTCGGCGTCGGCGAGCACGTCGACGTTGAACCCGAGGATCACCCGGTGTTCGGGCTCGTTGGCGGTCGAGGCCACGGCGAGGTCCCGCGGGGCGACGTCGCCGACCTCGGCCCGGAGGACGGGGACGTCGGCGTCGTCGAGCGCGCTGGCGACCGCCTCCAGCGAGCCGAGGGTGTCGGCCTTGACGACGACGCCCTCGTCGGCGGTCTCGACGGTGATTTCGGCGAGTTCGGCCTCGACCTCCGCGATGACGTCCTCGACGGGCCGGGTGTGGACGACCCGGATCGGCGCCCCGGCCATCGCGTCGTCGAGATCTGGCGCGGCGATCTTCACCCCCGCCGCGGCCGAGACGGCCCCGACCCGCTCGAACTGCTTGCCGGTGCGGATCTCGGCGAGGGGCTGGGGCTGGAGGAGCGCGCGCACCTCGGTCACGATGGGGCCGTCGGTCGCACCGACCACGATCCGGTCGCCCTCCTGGATTCGGCCGTCGTACAGCACCGCGTCGAGGGTGGCACCGAATCCCCGTTCTTCGGTCACTTCGAGGACCGTCCCCGCCCCGGGGCCGGTCGGATCGACGGCCATCTCCTCGCGCATGTACCGCTGCGAGAGCCCCATCAGCACCGCGAGGAGGTCGGGGACCCCCTCGCCGGTCACCGCGCTGACGGGGACGACGCCGACGTTGGCGCGGAAGTCCTGGACCCGCCAGTAGAAGTCGGCGGCGAAGTCGGCGTCCGAGAGGTCGCCGATGAGTTCGTAGAGGCGCTCGTCGACCGTCGACCGGACGCGGTCGCTCTGTCGGTCGAGACTCTCGCGGATGGGGGCGTCCTCGTCGGGGTTCCACCCCGGGGTCACGTCGATCTTGTTGGCGGCGACGACGAACGGCGTGCCCGTGCGTTCGAGGATGTCGATGGCCTCCTCGGTCTGGGGCTGGAAGCCGTCGTTTACGTCCACGACGAGGATGGCGATGTCCGCGAGCGCCCCGCCGCGGGAGCGCAGCGTGCTGAAGGAGTGGTGGCCCGGCGTGTCGATGAAGAGCAGGCCCGGCAGATCGAAGTCGTCGGGATCGACGAGGCGGCCGGCGATCTCGGAGATGGTCTCCAGCGGGACCGCCGTCGCCCCGATGTGCTGGGTGATCGCACCCGCCTCGCGCTCCCCGACCGCCGACCCCCGAATCCGGTCGAGCAGCGTCGTCTTGCCGTGGTCGACGTGCCCGAGCACGGCGACGATCGGGGTGCGAAGCGTTTCGGTCTCCTCTGCTGGCTCTGACATGCGTTCCACCCCAGAATCGGTTCCGTGTCTGCACTCAGTCCCGGCCCGCAATTAACTGTTGTGAAGGGCCGACAGCGGTCCGTCCCGCCCGCCGGCACCCTTTATGTGTTTGAAATGACGTTCCCCGGTGCGACGCAGAACGGTTCTGCACTCCGCTGTCGTCGGGATCGGATCGGTCCTCGCGGGCCGTCTCGACGGCCCGACGGAGGCCAAGAGGCTTTGCCCTCCGGGGCGTCCGTTCGGCCGATGGCCGACGATCCGTCGGGCGGGGCCCCGGAGGACACGATGCGCGAACGGGTACCCGAGAGCTGGTGGCGGGTCTGGCTGGTGCTCGACGCCGACCGGCGAGCGGTCACCGGGATGCTCCTCGTCGGCGTCTTCCTCGCCCTCGTCGCCGCGGGCGCGGCGCACCCGACGCCAGCCCGGACGCTCCTGAGCCGGGGCGACCCGATCGAGACGCTGTTCCAGGCGCTCGTCGCGGCGACCATCACGGGCGTGACGCTCGTCCTGACGCTGAGCCAGCTGGTTCTCTCGCAGGAACTCGGCGCCGTCGGCGACCAGCGCGAACGGATGGAGGAATCCCTCTCCTTCCGCCGGGACGTCGAGGGGGTGACCGACGCGGCCGTGAGTCCCGCCGAGCCCTCTGCCTTCCTCCGGGCGCTCGTGCGGGCGACCGAGACGCGCGCGACGGCGCTCGCCGCCGCCGTCGACGGGAACGGAGACCGGGACGCGAACGGTGACGCGACCCTCGCCGAGCGGGTCGACGCCTACGTCGACGACGTCGTCGGCAACGCCGACGCCGTGACCGACCAGTTAGAGGGCGCCACATTCGGCGAGTTCGACGTGGTGTGGGCCGCGCTGAACTACAACTACTCGTGGAAGATTTACGCCGGACGGCGGATCAGGACGGACCACGCCGACGAACTGTCCGACGAGGCCGACGAGGCGCTGGGGGCGCTCCTCGACGTGCTGGAGCTGTTCGGCCCGGCGCGGGAGCACTTCAAGACGCTCTACTTCCAGTGGGAGCTCTCGCAACTCTCGCGGACGCTCCTCTACGCGGCGCTCCCGGCGCTGACGGTGGCCATCGGCGCGCTCCTCCTGCTCGACCCCCGCGCCCTGCCCGGCGCGACGCTCGGAGTCTCGCACACCCTCCTCGTCGTCGCGCTCGCGGTCACGGTGGCGCTCGTGCCGTTCGCGGTGCTCCTCGCGTACGTCCTCCGGATCGTCTCCGTCACGAAGCGGACGCTCGCCATCGGCCCGTTCATCCTGCGAGAGACCGACCGGTCGGTCGACCTCGACCGGGAGTGATCCGACGACGAGCGGCCCCGACCGGGAGTGATCCAGCAACGGGCTGGAGTCGTCCGGCGATCAGTTGACGTCGACGCCGTCCGTCCGCCGGACACCCGTGCCGGGCCGGTCGGGGTCGAGTCGTATCTCGCCCCCGGTCAGGTCCGGCCCCTCGTAGACGTCCGCGTCGAGCAGGAGCGCGCCGTCGAGGTCGGCGTAGTCGACCAGCGGCGCGAGGTGACAGCCCGCGGCGATGCCGGCCGCCGACTCGACCATGCACCCGAGCATCACCTCCAGGTCGTGGGCGCGTGCGGCGTGGACCATCCGGACCGCCTCGCGGACGCCGCCGCATTTCATCAGCTTCAGGTTCGCGATGTCGGTCCGCCCGGCGACCCGGGGCACGTCGGAGAGCGTCCGGCAGGCCTCGTCGGCGGCCACGGGGAGCGGGGCGCGCTCGTGGACCCGTTCGAGGCCCGCGAGGTCCTCGCCCGGGACCGGCTGTTCGAGGAACTCGACGTCGAACTCCGTGAGCCAGCGGGCCTTCGTGACCGCTTCGGCGGGCGTCCAGGCCTCGTTCGCGTCGACCCGCAGGCGGGCGTCCGGCGCGGCCTCGCGGACCGCCGCGACCCGCGTCCGGTCGTCGTCGGTCCCGAGTTTCACTTTCAATAGCTCGTGCCCGTCGGCGACGGCGTCGGCCGCCCGCTCGCCCATCCGGTCGGGGTCGTCGATGCTCACCGTGAACGAGGTGCGGGGCGTCCGGGCGGGGTCGAGGCCGAGCAGGCGGTAGAGCGGCACGCCCAGGCGGGTCGCAGCGAGGTCGTGGAGCGCGACCGATATCGCGGCCCGGGCGGCGGGGTTGTCCCGCACGACATCGCGCAGGCGCCGCTCCATCCGGTCGAGCGCGCCCGGATCATCGACCGCCTCGACGGCGGCGAGCAGGTCGGGCAGGACCGCTTCGACGGTGTCGGCGGTCTCGCCGTAGCGGGGCGAGGGGGCGGCGTTGCCGACGCCGACGTTGCCCTCGTCGTCGCGAACCCGAACGAGGACGTTCTCGGCGGTCGTCCGCGCGCCGCGGGAGATGGCAAACTCGTCGGCGAGCGGGAGCGAGACGCGCTCGAACTCGGTGCTCAGCATACGGCGTCGAGCACCTCGGCGGCGTCGAAGCGGACGGGGTCGGTCGCGGGGGCGTCGAGTGCGTCGGCGTACGCGTCGATGGCGTCGCGGGCGGCCGCTCCGCCGAGGTCGGCGGTGTTCAGCGCGCCGGCGACCACCTCGGTCCCGTGGACCGGCGCCGCGAGCGACTCGTAGAGGTCGACGTACCGCTCGGCCGGCGGGAGCGGGAACTGCTCGTAGCCGTGGACCGCCTCCCGGCCGGCGACGTGACAGAGGACGAGGCGGTCGGGCATCGCCCCGTGGAGGATGCCGCAGGTCACGCCGGAGTAGGCCGGATGGACGATGCTCCCCTGCCCCTCGACGACAAGCAGGTCGTGGTCGGCGCCCTTCTCGACGATCATCCCCTCGACCGCGCCGGCGACGAAGTCCGAGACCACCCGGTCGACGGGGACGCCCCACCCTTCGAGGAGGATGCCCGTCTGCCCCGTGGGGACCATCGCGGCGTCGACGCCGGCCTCGCGGGCGGCCCGGACGAGTTCGACCGAGGTCGTCATCTTGCCCGTCGAGCAGTCGGTCCCGACCGTGAGGACCACGTCGGCGGCGACGTCGGCCGCGACGCCGTCCGCGACCGTGAGGTCGTCGGGCGGGCGGCGGACGTCCCACAGGTCGACGCCGTGTTCGGCGGCGAGGGCCGCGAACTCGTCGTCGTCGGCCAGGAAGTAGTGGAGGCCGGCGGCCACGTCACACCCTCGCTCGATGGCCGTCCGGACGTCGGGACGCCAGGACTCGTCGAAGCCGCCGCCGATGGGGGCGATGCCGATCACCAGCGCGTCCACCTCCGGCGCGTCGGCCATCGAGGCGACGATCGGCGCGTCGGGAACGTCCGGAAGGTGGTCGCTCACCCGGTCGCCGGCCCGTTCGCGGTCGAGGACCGCGCGCACCTCGTAGTCCGCGTAACGGAGGATGCCGACCGCGGTCTTGGCGCGGTGGGGGAACTTCCCGTGGGCGAGGACGGCGACGCGAGCGTCCGGGTCGAGCATGGCGGGCACTCGGGGGGGCGGAGCCTAAAACCCGGGGGCAGGGACGATCCGTCGGCGACCCCGCCAGCGCGGTCTCACAGCACGTACAGCCGGGTGGCGAAGACGTCCCGCACGGCGGCGTCGAGCGCCGATTCGGGATCACCGCTGGCGTCGACGGCGACCCGGCGCTCGGCGTCGAACGGCAGGTCGTCGAGGTCGAGGGCGTCGAGGGCGGTCCGCTCGCCGGCGAGCACCAGGCGGTCCGGGTCGCGGGCGGCGAGGCGCTCCCGCACGTCGTCCAGATGGGCCGCGACCCGTTCGTCGCGCCGGCGCTCGAACCGGCCCTGCGAGAAGCCACCCTTGGAGTGGCGCTCGCCCACGTCGGCGGTGATCGACTCCGTCTCGACCCGCTTGCCGTCCTCGTAGACGCCGAGGGCGAACAGGTCCGCACGGACCACGGCGAGCGTCATCCGCTCGGGTGGCTGGAACCACTCGTCGGGCAGGCGGAACCCGGCGCCCCACTCGTGAAACGGCTCGGGCGGGAGCGGCGGGGCGAGCGCGAGGGCGACCAGCCCCTCGTCGTCGGTCAGGGCGAGACAGGGGGTGGCGCGCTCGACCAGCGGCGCGCGGGCGCCGAACGCCTCCCGAACGGGAGCGGGAACCTCGTCCCCGAGCATCGCCGTCAGCGCGCCCTCCGTGTCCGTCTCGACGCTGCGGAGGCGGGCGAGCACCTCGTCGCGGCGGGCGTCGTGGAGTTCGTCGACGCGGCGGAACTCGATGGCTGCGTCGCCGCCGCCGGACGCGCGCTCGACCCGGTCTTCCAGTTCGGCGATGCGGTCCTCCAGGCGGTTGATCCGCTCCTCGGCCTCCTGTCTGGCGCTCACAGCCTCGGCGCGGCTCTCCTCGGCCGACTCGAGCTGGCGTTCGAGGCTGTCGCGCTCAGCCTCGAGCTCGGCGATGCGCTCCTTGAGCTCCGAGCGGCCGAGCAGGTCGTCGAGCATGGCGGAGAGCCGGCCGCCGCCCACTTCTATGTGTGGGCCTCCGCGTCGGGCGCGTAGCCGGCGTACCGCAGGAGTTCGCCGGCCCGGTCCGCGTCCGCGAGCAGCACCTCGCACCGGTCGGGAAGCGAGCGGTCGGCGAGCGGGCGCGGGAGCGCGAGCGTCCCGTGGGGGACGCCCTCGTCGGGGTGGACGGGGAAGTGGTGGCCGTCGAGTTTCATCACGAGCGGGCTGTCGAGTCGCTCCAGGCCCTCGCCGGTCGCGTACAGCTCCTCGTTCACCCGCTCGTGGTCCGCACGCTGGATGACGGCCCGGTCGCAGTCGCGCGGTTCGACGTAGAGCCGCCCCAGGTAGTACTCGCTCGTGAACCGCTCGAACATGCTGTATGGTATGTGTTCACACGCCAGCGGGGATAAGCCTTGTCGCGTGGGTTTTTGTCGAACCGCAATCCCGGTCGTCGGTCGCCGGTCTCAGTCACGGTCGTCGGTGGGCCCCGTCGCGGCGGCCATCGACCAGACCGCGGCGGCACCGAGCAGGACTGCCGGGAGCAGCGGGAGCACGAGCATCGCGACCAGGAACGGGAGGCCCGCGTCGGCCGGCAGCGCCGGGAAGGCGTAGATGAGGCCCGGGACCACGGCCGTCGAGAGGGCGACGGCGCCGACGAGCACCCAGCCACGGGTACCGAAGCCGTCGGGGGCCGCGCCCGCGCTCGTCACAGCGCCGGCCTCGGCGGCGGAGCGCGACTCGGAGGCGTCCGCGGCCCCGGTCGCCGGCGGGTCCGCTCGGTCCCCGGCCTCGGAACTCACTGCCGGGCGTTCCCGCGGCCGGCCCAAAGCCCTCACGGTTTTGACGCATCCGCCGGGACACCGGCCGTCGACGCGGGGAGTTTTGGGCCGGGGTACCGAACGGCGGGCCATGACCGAGGACCGCGTGGCGGCGGACGGTGGGCACGGCCACGACCACGGACACGGGGATGACGGCCACGACCACGGACACGGGGATGACGGTCACGACCACCACGCCCACGACCTGCAGTCGCTCGGCGCGGCGGTGGTGACCGTCTCCTCGACGCGAACGCTCGACAACGACCCCGCGGGCGATGCCATCGCGGCGGCGCTGGAGGGGGCGGGTCACGAGGTGGTCGTCCGCGAACTCGTGCGCGACGACTTCGACGGTATACAGGGACGGACGGACACGCTCGTCGGCCGCGAGGACGTGGACGTCGTGGTGACGACGGGCGGCACGGGGGTGACGCCGGACGACGTGACAGTCGAGGCGGTCGAGCCGCTGTTCGACAAGCGCCTGCCGGGCTTTGGCGAACTGTTCCGCCGGCTCTCGTACGACGAGGTCGGGACCCGAGTGGTGGGGACGCGCGCGGTCGCCGGCGTCGCCAACGGGGTGCCGACCTTCTGCCTCCCGGGCAGCGAGAACGCCGCACGACTCGGCGCCGAGGAACTGATCGTCCCGGAGGCGCCCCACCTCGCGGGGCTCGCGCAACACGACGAGGACGGGAGCGAGGCAGAAGGCGC
>JBDGQA010000009.1:0-10352 GCA_042219325.1 Haloferacaceae archaeon
CTGCTCGACGACCACGACGTCCTCTCCGTGGTCGACGCGGTCTCCTCGCTCGGGGGAACGCCGGTGCCGACCGACCGGATCGACGTCTGTCTCGGCGCGTCCCAGAAGTGCTTCAGCGCGCCGCCGGGCCTGACGACGGTCGCGGTGTCGGACCGCGCGTGGCGACGGGTCGAGGAGCGCGACCCGGATTCACTGTACACCAACCTGCTGCCCTGGCGGAACACGAACGAGGGGTTCCCGTACACCCACCTGAGCACGCTGGTCGCCGCGCTCGACGCGGCGCTCGACCTGCTGATCGACGAGAGCCCCGACGCGGTCTACGACCGCCACGCCGCGGTCGCCGCCGAGTGCCGGGAGCGCGGCCGCGACCTCGGTCTCGACACCTACGGCGACCCCGACCTCGCCTCGCCGACGGTCACGGCGTTTCACGTCCCCGGGCGGGCGTCCGTCCTCCAGGAACGCCTTCGGGAACGCCACGACGTCACGCTGGCGACGGGACTCGGACCCGTGGCCGAGGACGTGCTCCGGGTGGGCCACATGGGGTACAACGCCGACCCGAAGCGGGTGGCGCGGGCGATGGACGCGCTCGCCGACGAACTGTAGGGGACCGGACGCCTTCGCGCCCGACCCGTCACCCGGAGCCCCTACAGCCGGCGTTCGCGCACCCGGACGCCCTTTTCGGACAGATGGCGGGTGCGACGCCGGGCGAACTCCTCCTCGCGGGTGCCCTGCGTGGCGAGGACGTAGACCAGCGCGCTCCCGGTCGGGCGCATCGTTCGACCGGCGCGCTGGGCGCCCTGCCGGCGCGACCCGCCGAGGCCGGAGGCGATGACGGCGAGGCCAGCGTCCGGCAGGTCGAGGCCCTCGTCGCCGACCCGCGAGACGACGAGCGTCCGCTCGCGTCCGTCTCGGAACGCGGCAAAGAGCCGTTCGCGCTCGTAGTGCGGCGTCTCGCCGGACACGAACGGAACGTCGAGGGCCTCGGCGAGCTCGCGGCCCTGGTCGAGCCAGTCGACGAAGACCAGCGCCTTGTTGTCGGGGTGGGCCTCCAGCAGCCGGCGGGTCTCGTCGATCTTGCCGGGGTTGGTGGCCGCGGCCCGCCGGCGGTCCCGCCCCTCGGCGTTCGCCCACGCGTTCCGCGCCTCCTCGTCCGCCCAGGGCACGTACCGGAGTTCGACCTCCGGTTCGGCGACGTAGCCGGCGTCGAACAGCGCGTCCCAGTCGGTGCCGATGGGCGGGCCGATCAGCGTGTAGACCTCCGTCTCGTCGTCGCCCTCGCGCACCGGGGTCGCGGTCAGGCCGAGTCGGTGCCGGGACTGGAGGTCCGCCGCGCGCCGGAAGACCGGCGCCGGAACGTGGTGGGCCTCGTCCATCACGATCAGTCCCCACTCCCGGCCGTCGAACAGCGAGCGGTGCCGGTCCATCCCCGCGGTCTGGTAGGTGGCGATGGTGACCGGTCGACGCTGCTTGCTCCCGCCGTGGTACTCCCCGACGTCGTCGGGATCGAGCGTCGTGTGCGCGAGCAGTTCCTCGCGCCACTGCCCGGCGAGTTCGCGGCTCGGAACGAGCACGAGCGTCTCGCCCCCGACGGCCCCGAGGATGCCGAGCGCCGCGACGGTCTTCCCGCTCCCCGGCGGGCCGACGAGCACGCCGGCGCCGCGCTCGACGAACCGGTCGACCCAGTCGCGCTGGTAGTCGCGCAGGTCGGTCGTCAGGTCGACGTCGAGGTCCGCGCCCCGGTCGAGGTCCCGTTCGTCGCTGACGGGGTAGCCGGCCTCGTACAGCGCCCGCTTGAGCGCCGCCGTCTCCCCCTCCTGCACCCAGCTCTCCGTCTCCGAGATGGGGCCGTGGAGTTCCTCGTCGAGGTGCTGGCGCGCGACGTTGCCCATCAGCTCCGGTGTGTCGGCCTCCAGCACCGTGTATCCGTCCTCGTGGGTGTACAGCCGGAACAGGCGGGCCCGGGTCCACTGTTCCTCGACCCAGCCCTCTAGGTCCGGATACGGACGCGGCAGGACGGCCCGCATTCGCGCGAGCAGGTCGCCCAGATCGTCGACGGGGGCGTTCCAGACGTCCTCGCGCCTGATCTCGTAGCGGTACGCCCGGTCGGTGGTGGTGTCCGTGAGGTGGGCGAACGACGCCAGCCGCGCGCGGGTGAACTGGGTCGGATGGTGGACGATGACCTCCCGACGGTCGGGAAAGACGACGACCCGCTCGCGGTCGACCAGCCGCGAGGACTCCTCGGGGTACCAGACGACCGGGTCCGACCCGACATCGAGCCGACCGACCTCGCCGGCGTCCGCGAGGTCGGCGAGCGCCTCGGCCGCTGCGGCCTGGGAGCATCCGACCCGGCGCGCGACGCTCTCGGCGGTGGCGACCGGCCGCCCCTCCGTTTCGAGCGCGTCGAGGAACGCGTCGAGCGTTACTGCCGGCTCCGCGTCGTCAGCATTCACGTCGTCCTCCCCCGCGTTCGCCTCGTCCCCGCCGTCGCCCCCCACGTCGGCATCATCCCCGCTGCCGTCCCCCACGTCGGCGTCCCGGTCGGCGTCCGATCCGGCCGTCCCGTCGGTCATACGTTCGGTTGTCGCCCGACGGGCAAACGGGTTGCGACACGCGGCGGGACCGCCCGCCGGCCCGTCGTCGACGAGTGCTCCGGATCGGTGTCGCCGGCCACGGACGACGAGCGGACCGGCGGCCGGGCGTTCAGCCGAGCAGGCCGAGCCCCTCGATGCGCTCGACGATGGCCTCGACGGCCGCCGTCGCGTCGTCGGTCCGCTTGCCGCCCGTGATGACGATCTTGCCCGAGCCGAACAGGAGGATCACGACGTCCGGATCGTCCATCCGGTAGACGAGGCCGGGGAACTGCTCGGGCTCGTACTCCACGTCCTCCAGGCCCAGGCCGATGGCCAGCGCGTTCAGGTTGAGCGTGTGCCCGAGGTCGGCGCTGGAGACGATGTTCTGGACGGTGATCTCCGGGTTCTCCTCGACCGGGATCGACAGGTCGCGGAGCTTCTGGAAGATGATCTCCAGCGCGTCGTGAACGTCGTCGATGCTCTTGGCACCCGTGCAGACGATCTTGCCGGAGCGGAAGATGAGCGCCGCCGCCTTCGGTTCCTGTGTCCGGTAGACCAGCCCCGGGAAGTTGTCCGGATTGAAGTCCGCGCCGGGCAGGTCGGCCGCCAGCGCCTCCAAATCCAGCTCCTGTCCGATCCCCGTCGATGCCACCACGTTCTGTATCTCGATGGTGTCCACCGGCCCGTTCATGTACGGTCGAACCGTGAACCCCCTGGTACTTAAAAGCCACTTATAAACAGGCGCGAGCACCGTTCGTCCCGCGACGGCGGTCCGCGTTCGTTCCGCCGTGGCAGTCGCGTGCTTCGCCGCGACGGCCCGTGGCCACGGGCCCGCCCCTCACCCTTCGTCCGTATCCGGTGTGTCGAGCGAATGCTCCACGACCGTCCCGTCGGGCCGGAGGGTGACGGTACCGAGTCCGGCCGTCTCGCCGGTCGGTGTCGTGGCGGCGACGGCCCGGAGCGTCGCGTCCCGGTCCAGCCGCTCCCAGACGACCTGTGCGACGAGTCCCTGAAACTCCTCCGGGTCGGTCCAGCCGGAGTCGATGTTGGAGGGGACGCGGACGACGAGACGGAGCGACTCCTCGGTGACGTGGACCCCGACGCCGAAGGTGTCCGCCATGGCCGGGGGTCCGTGCCGACGCCCCAAAGCGTTCGCGGTCGACGGGCTCACGCCCCGTTCGCGTCCTCGGCCCCGCGGTGCGCGGCGTGGAGGTCACGGAGGGCCTGCTTCGCGCTCCTGTGCTTCACGTCGAGTCGGTCGCCGTCGAAGACGTACCGCTCGGCGCGGGCGAAGGAGTCCCCGGTCTCCCAGGGCGCGGCGTACGCGACGCCGACGTAGACCAGGCCGACGGGCTTTTCGTCCGTTCCGCCGGTCGGGCCCGCGATGCCGGTGGTCGAGACGCCCCACGTCGCCCCGGCACGGTCACGGACGCCCCGGGCCATCTCGACGGCGACCGGCTCCGAGACGGCGCCCTCGCTATCGAGCGACTCGCGGCGCACCGCCAGCGCGTCGAGTTTCGCGTCGTTCGAGTAGGTCACGACCGAGCGGTCGAAGTAGTCGCTCGACCCCGGGACGTCGGTGATGAGCGACCCCACCAGCCCGCCGGTGAGCGACTCGGCGACGGCGACCGTCTCCCCCGCCTCGCGGAGCGTGTCCCCGACGACGGCCTCGACCGGACGGTCCTCCTGGTCGGTCGACGTAGATGGAGACATCGGCCCGCAGGTGAACGGGGACCGGCATGAAACCCCGGGCAAACGGCGTATCCGCGGGCGACAGCGGCCCGACCGCGACGGCTGCCGGGATCAGCCGGCGACCCCTTCCGCCACGTCGGCGGTTCCGCCGAGTTGCCGGTACGCGGCCGCGAGCGCCGCCCAGGTGAACACCGTCGTGAACGCGCCGCCGATCTGTCCAACGACGACGCCGAGAACGGGCGTGAAGAACCCGAGCAGCCCCCCGATCGCACCGAAGGCCAGGTTCACCACGAAGACGATCACAAGCACGACGAGACCGAGGAGAAACAGCCGGAGCCGCCGGCCGCTCGTCAGCCGCCACGACCGGCGAAAGCCCGTCACGAAGCTCGTGTCCTCGTCGACGACGACCACCGTCCAGAAGGCGAGCGCCACCATGAGGAAGACGCCGGGCACGATCAACAGGACGAGGCCGATGGCGACGGCAAGGCCGAAGACGATTCCGCCGATCACGACGTTGAGGAGCACCCATCCGATCCGGCGGGTGAACGCCTCGGTCGGCAGATGCTCCCGCTCGTCGGTCAGAAAGATCCGGAGGGCGCCGACCGTGAGGAAGGCCGAGAGCAGCGCGAAGACGGCGCCGATTCCGGCGGCCACGAGCGGCGAGACGGGGATCACGGGCCCCGGCGCCCCGCCCATCGGCATCTCGGCCCCGCCGGGGAGACCCCCCGGTCCCGGACCGGGTGGCCGCCGCGGGCCGAACAGCCCGGAGACCACCCCGAGAACGTAGACGATTGCGACGAGCACGAGTCCGTTCCGAGCGGCGGTCCGGCGGGCGGCACGGGAGAGCACGTCACCGACGTCGACGGTCATGGTGTCGTCGACGAATACGGCGGATCGAGTGATAAGTCCGGGCCCGAAGTGCCGGCACGGACCGAACGGCATTTCGTCGCCCGGACCGTACGGCTGGTCGTGTCCCCAGCGGTCCGCACCGACGCGCTCTCCAAGCGATACGGCTCCGTACAGGCGTTGAACGGCGTCTCGATCACCATCGAGCGGGGCGAGGTGTACGGCCTCCTGGGGCCGAACGGCGCCGGGAAGACGACGTTCATCGACGTCCTCACCGGCCTGGCCGACCCGACGTCGGGGACGGCCAGCGTGTTCGGCCACGACGTGGTCGAGGACGCCCGGCGCGCCCACGACCGGATCGGCCTCTCGCCACAGGAGTTCAACGTCGATCGGTTCTTCCCCATACGAGAAGTACTGAAACACAAGGCGGGGTTCCACGGCGTGCCGCCGGCCGAGGCCGGCGAGCGGGCCGACCGCGTTCTCGACCAGGTGGGTCTGACCGAGAAGGCCGATTGGGAGTTCAGCGCGCTCAGCGGCGGGATGAAACGCCGGGTGCTCCTGGCCCGGGCGCTGGTGACCGAGCCCGACCTTCTCATCCTCGACGAGCCCACGGCCGGGGTGGACGTACAGCTCCGCCGCGACGTGTGGGGGCTGGTCGAGGATCTGACCGGTGATGGAGTGACCGTGCTGCTGACGACCCACTACCTGGAGGAGGCCGAGCAGCTGTGCGATCGCATCTGCATCCTCGACGGCGGCGAGGTCGTCGAGATCGGGACTCCCGCGGAGTTCCGGCGCAAGCGGGCCGACACGGTCCGGGTCCGGCTGGACCGGGCCCTCGAGAACGGCCACGGACTGACCGAGGCGGTGGCCGACGAGGACGGCATCGCCGCCGTCGAGGCCGACGGCCGGACGGTGACCGTCGAGGCCGACCGCCCGCCGGAGGCCATCGCGGCCCTGGCGACCCGGGTCACCGATCACGGGCGGACCATCGCCGACGTCGACGTGCAGCGCACGTCGCTCGAGGACGTCTTCGTCGACATCACGAGGCTCGATGACTGACACGCCCCTCCCCGCGCCGCTCGTCCGGGCGGGCACGCTGTGTCGCCGCGAGGTCGTCCGCTTCGTCACCCGCCCGACCACGACGGTCGTCCCGTCGCTCGTCACGAACGGCCTGTTCATCACCGTCTTCGGGGTGATCCTCGGCAGTCGGATCGGCGACATCGCCGGCTTCAGCTACCTCCTCTTCGTACTGCCGGGGCTGATGCTGCTCGGGACGACGACGAACGCCGTCCAGAACTCCGGGTTCAGCGTCTTCCACGGCCGGTGGGAGGGGTACGTCGACACCGTCACCTCCTCGCCCATGTCCCACGTCGAACAGGTCGCGGCCTACGTGGCGGCCAGCGCCGTCCGCGGGAGCGCCGTCGGCATCGGCATCCTCCTGCTCGGCGCGGCCTTCGCGCCGGTACCGCTGGCGCATCCGGGCGTCCTGCTCGGGTTCCTGCTCGTCGTCAGCGTCCTGTTCGGCGGTATCGGCGTGCTCATCGGCCTGTGGGCCGCCGACTTCGACCAACTCAACCTGTTCAACCAGTTCCTCCTCCGGCCGCTCGTTTTCGTCGGCGGCGTGTTCTATCCCGCGAGCGACCTCCCCCCGACCCTCCGCCCGCTGGCGACGGCCAATCCGTTCTTTTACATGGTGAACGGCTTCCGGTACGGCCTGCTCGGCTACGCCGAGGCCGACCCCTGGGCGTCGTTCGGCGTCCTCCTCGCCACGACCACCGTCGTGCTGGTCGCGGCGGTCTTCCTCGTCCGCGAGGGGTACGGGCTCCGGACCTGACGGCAGCGCCAGGACCGGCCGCCGAGTCCGGAACCGGGGCCGGTCGCCGTGGACAGCCCCCCGACTGGACGCCGGGACCGCCGTACTGGAGGCGGAACAAACGATTATGTCTCCCGACCCCAACGCATGACGATGCCCTCCACGGTCTTTCACGCGGCGCTCGGGGGACTGATCGCCGCGGCGCTGATCCGGGAACGGTTCGACCGGCGGGTCCTCGGCGTCGTCCTCGTCGCCGTCCTCGTCCCGGAAATCGACGTGTTCGTCGGGCTCTGGATACGGGGCGCCCACCGCGCGTACTTCAACAACGTCTTCGTCCCGCTCGCGTTCGCGGGCCTCGTCCACTACGACACCGCGATCCGCTCCCGGTCGTGGCTGCGCGGGCGCTGGGGACCGGACGCGGGACGGCTCGCGTGGGTCGGCGTCGTGGTGCTGACGGTCGCGGGGATCGGTCCGGACCTCTTCACGAACGGCGTCAACCTCTTTTTCCCGGTCGTCGACCAGTTCTACGGCCTGTCCGGGAAAGTACTGCTCTCGACCCAGCGGGGTCTCGTCCAGACCGTCGTCGATCTCGAGTCGGCGAAGGGGACGACCGCGACGCAGCAGTACTGGACCGGCGTCGACCCCGATCCCGGGACCAAGGGGACCGAGAGCGCGAGCGTCGAGCGGGTGTTCCCGATTGCGGGCTCGGGCCTCCAGCTCCTCGTGATTCTCACGAGCGTCCTCGTCGTCGGATTCCGCCTGTGGGCGGACGAGTAGGGCCCGGGGCGCCCCTAGGTCAGTAGCCCCCGCCCTCGCTCCCGCCCCCGAGCGGATGCTCGATGGTCGCGTCGCCGACGGCGATCTTCATGCTCATGCCCGAGAGATCGGCCGATCCGTGGAACCGACAGAACGCGTCGTAGACCCCGCTCTCCTCGAACACGTGGCTCGTCTCCCCGCCGCCGGCCACCTCGACGTCGAAGCTCCAGTTGTCGGAGGCGCTCGTCACCGTGTGCCCAAAGTCGTCCTCGTTCGTCCAGGTCACCTCCGTTCCCGCATCGACCCGGATGTTCCGCGGGTCGAACTGCGTGTCGACCATCGATACCGACGGGGTTTCGACGACGGTCGAACCGCCGTCGCTGTCGGTGCTCTCGTCACCCCCGCCGCCCCCGTCGCCCCCGCCCCCGCCGCTACACCCGGCCACCAGTACGAGCGCACCGCCGGCCGAGCGAAGGAATGTGCGCCGGTCTAGCATGACCCTGTTACCGTTCGAGGCGTCCGTTCTTATGGCTTCGGGGCCAGTCGCGTCGCGAACCCCTTGCTCCCGGGCCGTACCCGGTCGGCGCTCACCGGACCGCATCGAGGTCGACGAAGGCGCCGTCGTCGGCCGAGAGCCACCGGGTCAGTCGCTCGTGGTCCGCGACGCCGGCGGGATAGACCGTGCGCCTGTCCGGACTCGCGTCGTAACGCACCACCGTCGCGCGGAGGCCGACGTCGGCCGCCGGGGCGGCGGTCGGCGGTCGACGGTCGGACGGCGGGTGGATATCGTCGGAGCGGTCGGCGGGCACGGGCGGACGGGCGGACGCCGGGAACAAAGCCGCTTCTAGGAGCCGTCATCGACGGCCGTTTGGGATAGGGACGCGCACCCGTCGCTCCCCGTGACTCCGTAACGCTATAGAGCGGCCCCACCGAGTTCGACCGGAGAACGCGACCGGGGGACGACACTCCCCCGGTTCGGTTTCCCGGATGCTATCCGTCCTTCACGTACTCGTCGGGGTCCTCACGGAACTCCATCAGACACTCGATGTCGCACACCTGGTACGAGTCGCCCTGGTGCCGTTCCTCCAGACCGTTCGTGATGTCGCTGCCACAGACGGGACAGCTCGCGTTGAGCGCCCCGTGATTCTTGTTGTTGCTGGACATCATCGCCATGGTTTCTCACCGTGGTAGACGTTACCAATTCTACACGATAAAACTTCTGCCGCGATCGGGTCGCGGGCGGCGCACCGGGAAACGGCGCGCCAACTTTCTTATATCACGAAAGATAATTACGAACATGGGCACCGAGACCATCGAGGTCCGAGCGGACGTGTACGACCGACTGCAAGCGCGGAAACGGGACGACGAGAGCGACACCGACCTCCTCGAACGACTCCTGAACGAGTCGTTCCCGGGCCGGAGCGCGGGGGTCGGCATCCAGTCGCCGGAGGAGGTGAACGAACTCCAGAACTGGCCGCGGCCGTGACGCACTCGACGCGGTAGATGGGCGGCCCTCCGCTGGGCCGCTTCGTTCTCCCGGAATCCTCCGTTCCGCCACACACGGCGCTCACGCTCGTTCGCGCCGAGAAGTGCGAGGGGAGGGATTCGAACCCACGAACTCCTACGAGAGCGGGTCTTGAGTCCGCCGCCGTTTCCAGGCTTGGCTACCCTCGCACGCTTGCGCGGTCCCGTTTCGGACGACCGCATACGGGTCTCCGTCCGCGTTGATATAAGTGTTGTACGACATCGGGCCGCGCGGCGACTCGTCACGCGGGCCGTCGAGTCGCCGCGTCGCCGTTACCCTCTCCCGGCGACTACGCCCCCGACTGTGCCCCCGATAGCTCCGAGGACCGCCGGATAGACGAGGCCGGCGAGCGCTCCCGCCGTGACGAGGTCCGGCCCGATTCGGCCGTCACCGACCGGGTGGCCCACGACCACCGCGCCGACGAGTGCGAGCGGGAGGTAGCCGACGACGACGAGGGCGCCGGCGACGGCACCGGCGGTCGGGGACTCGCGGTCGCCGAGACGGGCGACCGCAACACCTGCACCGAGGAGGAGGGTCGGCGGCAGCAGGTACAGCGGCGCGAATCCCCCGTCCGCCAGGAAGTTCACCGTCCGCGCTCCGCCGAAGCCGGGAATCGTCGTCTCGACGAGGTGGGCGTTGTAGAACAGCCAGCCGACCGCCTTCCAGGTCGGAATCGGGTCGCCGCCGAACAGATCGGCGACGAAGTTGAACCCCCGCAGGCGGTCCGCGATTGCGTCGCGCCGCGTGACGTACGTGACGAGGTAGCCGAGGAGGTACGCGGCGGCGCCCGCCGCTGCCGCGGTCAGGGCTGTCCGGCGGTCGACACGGTCCATGCATCCGAGTCATGGATGGCCGAGGAAGTGCTTGGTGGCCCCGTCACTGTCGCGGCCACGTGACGCAGGGTTCGCCGCGGCCGACGTGGTCGGCCGACCGGCGGTGGGGTTAGGTGGCCCGCGCCCCTATCGCGCCCGTGAACGAGCACACCCGGGACCCGAGCGTCGCGCCGCCGACCCGAGATGACCCGACGGGGTGGAACGCGAACCGCTCCGCGTCGAACGGGTGGGAACACGGGACGCTCCGGCGCGCCGTCACCCACGGCGTCCGCCTCTACAACTCGGGCGCCTTCCACGAGGCTCACGACTGCTTCGAG
>JBDGQA010000065.1:0-10138 GCA_042219325.1 Haloferacaceae archaeon
TCACACGCGAGCCGTTTCCGCCCGGGGGCACCGCGCCTCCGGGGCATTTTTTATTGTGAACTGCCGAGCGGTTGTCCTCCTTCAAAAACAGGATAGAAGCGTTACAGCCACTCCACCTTGCCGCGCTCCCGGCGCTGCGCGTCAGGGGTGAAGTCGCCGCGATAGTGGTCGAGGAACGTCTCCAGGTCCGACCACCCCCCAGTCACTGTAGTCGGCCGAAGGTTCTTCCGGCTCGTACACGGACGTATACACATGGGCACCAAGACGGTCCGGCTCGACGAGGAGGTGTACGAGCGGATCAAGGCACACAAGCGCGAGGACGAGACGTTTTCGGAGGCCATCGCCCGGCTCACCGGGGGCTACTCTCTGCTCGACTTCGCGGGCGGCTACGACGAGGCCGATGCCGAGCGCCACCGCGACCTGCTCGACCGCGCCGACGAGGTGGTGGCCGAGGACCGCCGCGAGATGCTGGATCGGCTCGACAACGAATGATCCTCGATACGGAGTTTCTCATCTCGTTGAAGGCCGGCGACGAGGCCGCCCGGGCGCTCGCGGCGGACCTGGAGGCGAACAGCGTGCCGACGCGTGTCCCGACCATCGTGGTCGAGGAGTTGTACGTGAGCGTCGGAGCGGGCGGCACGCCGAACGCGAACGCCCGGGACTACGAGGCGCTGGTTGCCAACAAGCCGGTGGTCCCGCTGGATGCGAATATTGCTCGCCGGGCAGGGGCTCTCGAAGGTCAGCACCTCGACAGCGACACGAAGCCGGACCTCGGTCCGGGGGACGCCATCGTGGCGGCGACGGGCCTCACCTACAACGAGGCGGTTGTATCGAACGACGAGGGATTTCAGGACGTGGATGGGCTGACAGTCGAAACGTACTGATCCTTCGTCCTCAGTCCGCTCGGTGCGCCTCTGACGTCGGAACCGCCGGGCCGATCCCGGGATGCTGGCCCGTGGCACCCGCGTCGGCGTCGCCTTCGAGAAAGTCGACCTTCCCCCGCTCCCGCTTGAGCGCCCGCGGTGAGAACTCGCCGAGGTAGTGGGTCCGAAACGTGTCCCAGTCACGCCAGCCGCCCCAGTCCATGACGACGGTCGGGAGGACGCCCTGTTCGAGCAGGTGCGTCCCCCACGTCCGGCGCAGGTCGTGGACGTCGAGATCGTGCCAGCCGTCGTCGGCGGTCGCCGCGGCCAACTCGGCAGCGCCTCCCGTCACCCATCGGTACACCGTCTTGCCGGTCCGATCAACCACCGGCTCATCCGGTGCTCGGGCGTCGCCGAGCGCGTCGAGCCGGGCGGCGAGAGTCGCCGGGACGGGCAGGACGATGCCCCTGCTCGGCGATGGCATCACGGTCGTCACTGCTACCGACCGAAGCAACCCGTGCCGGCCGCCTTCCCAGTCGGGCACCTCCGTTCCCGCGCAGGCGATCCCGAGCGCCCCGGCCGCCTACGGCGTATTGATCGGGCGCAACTCGGTCGAATCACAGTACGGGCAGGTCGGATCGGTGATGGACGGATGATACGCGAACTCCCGGTCGCACCGCTCACACTGGTAATGAGCGGCATGCTCCCGCTCGACGCCCAAGAGCTCACGGAGCCACCCGAGAGAGGGCATAAGATCGAACTCGGTCCTACGTCGACGTAAGCCTTCGTCTCGAACGCATCCCTGCCGGCGCGTTTGCCGGACCGTCTCAGCGTCCGTGCGAGTCCCCCTCTTCGGAGTCCAGAGCCGGTGTCTTTCTCCACGCTGTCGTAGCCGATGGTGTGCCACAACAAACCTCGAGTACCCTGCCGGGCGGAGCGGTCCGTGAGGGCTGCCGCGCCGCGATCCGTCCCCCTCCGTGACCGTTTCTCTCCCGAAAAGTATCAGACAGAAATCTAAAAATAAACAGGGTATTTGGCGGCCGATACGACTGTACGGATCGAATAACTCCGGTAAGGAAGGGTTCCGAACGCCGTCGTCGAGTGCACGGGCGTTTTGGGCGTGCCTAAAATATTGGGATTCTGATAAGATTTAAGTCGTTGGCCGACGAAGGGGCAGGTGATGAGCGCCAGAGAGTCACTCCGCCGCGAAGCCGGCACCGTCGAGGAGAACGAGCTTCGGATCGACACGAAGAAGGCCGAACAGGTCATCGAGGCACTGAACACCGACCTCGCCGCGACGTACGTCCTCTACCACCAGCTCCGCAAGCACCACTGGAACGTCGAGGGCGCGGAGTTCGAGCAGCTCCACGACTGGTTCGGCGACGCCGCCGAGTCCGCGGAGGACAACGCGGACGAACTCGCCGAGCGGGTGCAGGCGCTCGGCGGCGTTCCCATCAGCGGGCCGAGCACGCTCGAGGAACACGCCCCCGTCGAGTTCGAGGGCGAGGACGTCTACGACGTCCGGACGTCGCTGGAGCACGACCTCGAGATGTACGGCGACATCATCGAGGAGGTCCGCGGTCACGTCTCGATGGTGGAGGACCTCGGGGATTACGCCACGGGCGAACTGCTCCGCGACGTCCTCGAGGACATCGAGGACGACGCCCACGAGATCGAGCACTTCCTCGAGGACGACACGCTCGTACTCGAAAGCGCGACGCACTAAGGGGGGGAGAGCACCATGGCGAAGAGACAGATCGGACTGGTCCGCGAACCCGACACCGGTGAACGCCGCCAGGAGTGGGGCACGCTCACCGGGAACGCACAGCGGATCGACCGCGACGAAGCCGAAGAACTCGTCGACGCGCTCAGCGTCGACCACGCCGGCGCGTTCAACCTGTTCTACCTCCTTCGAAAACACTACTGGACGGCCGAGGGCGCCGAATTCGACGACGTCGCCGAGTTCCTGCGGGGCGCGTACAAGCGGGTACGGGCCATCAACGACGACATCGGGATTCGCATCGTCGAACTCGGCGGCATCCCGCCCAACACGCCCCCGACCATCCAGGAACACGCCGAAGTCCACCTCGAGGCCGAGGACCTCTACGACCTGCGCGCGTCGCTGGAGGGTGACCTCGAGGGGTACGCGACGCTGATCGCGAGCATGCGCGATCACATCGCTCTCGCGGAGGACCTGGGCGACAAGGGCACCGCGGAGCGACTGCGCGACCACCTCGAGACCCTCGAGGACGACGCTCACGTGATCGAACAGTTCCTCGAAGACGACACGCTCGTCCTGGAGGACGCGCTCAACTGACCATGTCGAGCACACCACACCTGCGGAAACCCGGCCCGGACCGCCTCCGCCGCGAGTGGGACACGGTCGGCGAGAACGACCTCCGACTCGACCGGGAGGTGGCCGAGGAGATGGTGTCGGCCCTGAACGACGAACTGTCGGGCCTGTACGTCCTGTTCAACCAGGTGCGCAAACACCGCTGGCTCGTCGAGGGCGCCGAGTCGAACGACCTCGCCGGCTTCCTCGAGGGGGCCGCCGACCGGCTCAGCCGGATGACCGACGACTTCGCCATCCGCGTGCACGCGCTCGGCGGCGTTCCGGTCTGTGGACCGATGGGTATCCGCCAGCATGCGCCGGTCTACATCGAGGCCCCCCATCACTACGACGTGCGGTCCTCCTTCGAACGCGACCTGGACGGGTACGCGACGCTCGCGGTGAATATGCGGGACCACGTCGAACTGGCCGAACAGTCCGGGGACACGACCACCGCCGAACTCCTCCGTGAACACCTCAAGGTCCTGGAGGAGGACGCACACGCGCTCGAGAAGTTCCTCGCGGACGACACGCTCGTCCGGCAGGACGCGCTCAACTGAGGCGGATCCTCGCGACGGCCGGGGTCCGTCATTCCCTCCCCGACGCGGGCCGACTACGACGCGCCGAACTACGCCCGGAGTTCGACCGTAACGTCGCTGGCGATCCAGCCGTCGGTGTTGCCCGGTTCGGTGAGGACCGTCCGGTCGGAGTGAATCTCGTAGGCGTTCAGGCGCGGCGCCTCGTCGTCCGAATCATCCTCGGCAGGTACTCCCCCGAAATCGGCGTCCGCCGCTCGACCGTGAGACGTCGTCATCGATCCGATTTAGGCAAACCTAAAACAAAAAGGTTCGGGTATCGTCATCTCCGAGTGAGACGCTGGACAGCATAACTCTTCGCATTCTCTACTCGTCGTCGGGGTCGAGGAACGCACATCGGTCCTCGTCTAGCGAGAAGCAGTCCGGGCATTCTCCCGGACGGTCGATGATCGTGTCCAACCGATCGGCGACCGTCTCGTCGATCACGGACTGCAGTTGCTTCGCCTCCCCTCGAAACGCGTCGACGTCGAGGACCGACGACAGGAAGTATTCGAGGATGCAGTACGTTTCGAGGGCGGCACGCGCCCGGTCGATACCCGGATCGGTCAGGGTTACGCCGACGTACTTCTCGTAGTCGAGCAGGTTACCGTCCTCGAGTTTCCGGACCATCTCGGTCGCGCTCGACGGGTGGACGTCGAGCGAGTCCGCGATCATCCCGGTGGCAACCGGTCCGTCGGACGCCTGCTGGAGCAGGTATATCGCCTTCAGATACTGATCGGCGTCGTTCATCGCTCCTCGATCGCGCGCGACCGCTCCCCTTCGCTGTCCCGTGCTTTGACGACGTCCGATCCTGACACCCCGATCCGGGAGACCCACGTCCGCCGCCGCGCGGACGGGGCACGGGCGTCGACCCTCATGGACGGGGGGTTCCGGACGCAGCCCCATTAGTTTTAGGTCTACCTAACTCCGGGCGGCCGGCGCCGTCACCGTCCGTGCCCCGCCAGGGAACGGATCCCCCTCCGACGCGTCCGACACGCGCGACGCTTTCCGTTCCCGCGTTCGACCGCCGCGACGCCGTCCGATCAGGCGGCACCGGGTTCCTCCGCGGCGCCGACGGGACTTCCGTCGCGCGTGATTTCCGTGGTGTCGGCCGTTCCGCTCCCGATGTCGTCGGCCAGGTGCAGGGTGCCGCCGTCGATGTAGACGATTTCGGCGGTGCCGTCGCCGTTCCAGTCGAACGCGGCGACGGATGCCTTTGCGACGGCGATGGCACTCCCCTCCTCCGAGAGTACCGTCTTCGTCCCGTCGACGGTGACCAGCGAGAGGTACCCGATGCCGTCGACGAACGGCACCCGGACCGTGCCGTTCCCCTCGAAGTCGGCCGGTTCGCCGGCCCCGATGCCGTTGTTCGACCCGACGCCGCCGTTCGATATCTTCCGGATCGTCGTCCCGTCCTCCTCGACGTACCGGAGTTGCGCGCTCCCGTCGACGAAGACGATTTCCTTCGCGCCGTCGCCGTCGCCGTCGACCACGCCGACGACGGCGCTCGCGCCGAGATTTCCGTGTGTTCGTCGTCGTCGACCCGGTAGATGGCCGTTTCGGCGTCGTTCACGAAGAACAACCCGCCCGTCGCCGTCGAGGTCCCTGGCTTGCGGCCCGACGACCTGCACGTTCGTCACGTCGTAGGCGGTCGACCCGCCGTCGCGTATCGTGTGGAGGTCCCGGGACGACGCCGAGTTGGCGATGTACATGACCCGCGACACGGCCGAATCGCTCGCGGCCGCCGAGGAGCCAGTCGGTCCGTTCGTCTCCGCGGTCCAGACGGGCCGTTTCGTCGGCTCCGGCGACTCGCGGACGGTCCGCGGCGTCGTGATCAAGGGCGCGCAGGGCCACCCGGTCCAGCAGGCGAAGTGGACGATCATCAACGCGGCCAAGGGCCTGCTTTCTGCCCCGTCGCCCCTCGCGCCCGACGCCGGTCCCGCCACCGTTTTACGCCTCTCCCCCCTCTCGGCGGTGATGACCGTCTCGCGCACCGTCGAACTGCACGGCCACATCATCGACTCGGGGATGATGCAGCGGTGTTTCGGCCTCGTGATGGACATGGGGGGGAACTTCGAGGTCGAGGAGTTCGACGTCGGGCGCCGGAAGGACGAGGAGTCGTACTGTCGGATGCGCGTCATCGCGGAGGACGAGTCGACGCTCACCTCCATCGTCCACGAACTCCACCAGAACGGGGCGAACCTCTCGGACCCCGTCGACGCCAGCCTCGAACCCGCTCCGCGGGATCGGTGTGTCCCCCTCGACTTCTACTCGACGACCAACCACCCGACCCAGGTCCGACACGACGGCGAGTGGCTCCCGGTCGAGGACGTCGAGATGGACTGTGCCATCGTCGTCGACACGGACGCCCCCGGCGGGCCGCGCGCGACGACGAAGGTGCTCAACGCCGTCAGGGAGGGGGACATGGTGGTCACCGGCGAGGCGGGCATCCGGGTCGAACCCCCGGAACGGCCCCGCGACGCCTCCGGCCCCTTCGGCTTCATGCAGGGCGGCGTCTCCAGCGAGCGGCCCTCGGAGTCGCTCATCGAGCAGGTCGCCGAGGCCGTCGAGGAAACCCGCGCCGAGGGGGGGAACGTCCTCGTCGTCGCGGGGCCGGCGCTCATCCACGCGGGCGCCGGGGAGTCGCTCGCCCGGCTGGTCCGCGAGGGCTACGTCGACGCGCTCTCGACGGGCAACGGCTTCGCCGTCCACGACCTGGAGCGGAACCTGTACGGCACCTCGCTCGGGATGGACATGGAGACCATGGAGCACCCACGGAAGGGGCACAAGCACCACATCTACACCATCAGCCAGGTGGTCCACGCGGGCGGCATCGCCGAGGCCGTCGAGGCGGGCGTCGTCGACGGCGGCGTGATGTACGAGTGTGTCGTCAACGACGTGCCCTTCGTCCTCGCCGGCTCCATCCGGGACGACGGGCCGCTCCCCGACACCATCACGGACGTCGTGGAGGCCCAGAACGCCATCCGCGAGCAGGCCCACGACGCCGACCTCGTTCTGATGTTATCCACGCTCCTCCACTCCGTCGCCGTCGGGAACTGTCTCCCCTCGACCACGCGCACCGTCTGCGTCGACATCGACCCCGCGACGGTCACGCAGCTCCTCGACCGCGGCTCGTCGCAGGCCATCGGCATGGTCACCGACATCGGCACGTTCGTCCCGACGCTGGCCGGGAAGGTCCTCGACGAGTAGCCGTCGTCGCTCCCGACGGACACGGCGTCGGCGCGTCGTCCACCCTGCCGGCCATCGCCCGGCCACGGCGACGCCTCGCCGCCGTCACCCGAGCGGGACCGCCACGACCGGCCGGGTCGTGCCGGCCACCAGGTCCGCCACGTCCTCGGGAGCGAGACCGTCCGCCCCGCTCCCGACGACCAGTTCGTCCGCGTCCGTCCGCTCGGCGAGCGGCAGGAGGGCGGTGCCGACGTCGTCCGCGCCCGTCGCCCCGTCCCCGTCTTCCTTCTCCCCGCCCAGCCGGTGTGTCTCGACGGACGCGCGGACGCCGAGCCGCGACCGCACTCCGTTGAGGGCGTCCGCCGCGTCCCGAGTCGCCTCGGCGCCCGCGCCCGCGACCCACGCGGCGGCGTGGACCGTATCCCCATCGTCGAGTCGGCCGTCGAGGTAGTCACAGAGCGCCGCGCTCGCGTGGACCGAGCCCGCCCCGACGACGAACGTCGTCATGTCCCGCGGAAGGGCGCCGGCGGGAGAAAAAGTCCGCGTTTGAGCCTCCACAAGACTGATACAGCGCCCGGCGCCTCCACCAGCCATGCGTCGCGAGCGCGGGCTCGCGGTCGCGGCCGCTGTCGTCGCCGTCCTTGCGGTCGTGACCGCCGCCCTGGTCCCCGGAGCGATCGCCGACCCCTCCGACGAGGGTCCCGTCAGACCCGGCCCCGTCGAACTGGTCGAACTGCCGATCAGCGAGGGGGCGGTGACCGGCGAGACCGTGACCCTGCGGGTCGAAGCGCACCTCGCCCACCGGGGCAACCCGACGCCCAACGTGACCGTCCGGTTCCGGGCGGTCGACGCGGCGTCGGGGCTGGTGGCGACGACCCGGACCGTCGCCGTCGGTGACATCGAGGGTGATGGGGAGGTGACGGTGCCAGCCAACCTGACCGTCGAGCGCGAGGGCGGCTACCGGATCGAGGCCGTCGTCTACACCGACGACCGGCGGGTGGCGAGCGGTTCGCGCACGGTCAGCGGCCTCGGCGCGCTGACGCCCCCCTACGCCCGCTCGTCGGTCCGGTTCACCGATCAGCGGGCCCTCCCGCCGCTGAGCATCTCCGTCGCCGCCGCCGGAGGCGACCGCGTGACGCTGAACGCGACCGCGTCCCTGGAGAACGGCGGCGACGAACCGGTCGACGACCTGCGCGTGACCGTGGTCTTCCGACAGGCCGAGTCGAACCTGGTCGCCGCGCGCCGGACCGTGACCGTCGGCCGCATCCGGCCCGGCCGGACAGCCGGCCCGAGCGTCGCGGTGACCGTGCCCGACGGCTACAACTACTACGTCGACGCGGTGCTGACCCGCGACGGCGTCGTCATCGACACCGCGCGGACCGTCGCCAACCTCGACCCGCAGCGGACCATCAGCGCGAACGAGACGACCGAGGACGTCGACCTCGACGTGAGCGACTTCACGCCCGCGGACGGGCGGCCCGAACCCCGTCCGGAGGGGACCGAGGTGGCCGCCGGCGGGAGCGCCCCCGGCTTCGGCGCCCCCGCCGCGCTGGCCGGCCTGCTGGCGCTCGCCGCGGTCTCCCTGCTCGCCGGGAGGTGGCAACGATGAGCGACGAACCCACCGACGAGGGGGGCGACGCGACGGGCGCAGTCTCGACCGCCGATTCCGCGGACGAGGCGACCGAGGCGACCGAGGGGGCTGACGACGCCCCCCGGCTTCGCCGGATGCTGAACTACGGGCTGCTCGCCGGCCTCCTGTTGCTGGCGCTGGTCTCGGCGGCCGGGGTCTACACGGCCGTCTCGGCCGCCATCTCGACCTGGGTGACCCCCGAGTGGCGGCCGCTGTTCCGGGCGGCGTTCAACCTCGCCGTCCTGCTACTCGCCGGCGCGGGCATCGCCTGGCAGGCGCGCCGGATGCGATGACCCGCGACCCGACGGGCCGGCCGTCACGCGACGAGCAGCCACGCCACCGCGACCGCGAGGCCGCCGAGCGCGGTGCTGAGGACGGCCTGGGTCCGGAGCCGGTCGAGAACGGTGTGGGCGTCGCCCTCGACCTGGAGCAGGTCGTGGACCTCGCTCCCGATCTCACACCGCGGCAGGAAGTCCATCGCGACGTGGAGGAAGACGCCCGCGGCGAAGCCGAAGACCACCGCCCGGACCGGCTCCGCCGCCGGCAGCGCGACCGCGCTGGCCGAGAGCGCGGCCACCCCGACGCCGGCGGCGGGGAGCAGGAGTGCCGTCGGGTCGCGTCCCCGGCCCGCCAGCCGTGCCGCGGCCGCGTAGCCCGCCGGCCCCTTGTGCGACACGATCGCTAGCCCGAGCGTCGGCCCGAGGTCCGGCATGTTACCGTAGACGATACCGATCACCAGGCCGGCGGCGACGGCGTGGGCGGTCAGTTCCGCCACGGTCCGGTCGACCGGGAGGTCGACGTGCGCGAGGCGGTGGCCGACGGTGTGGCCGCCGTAGCCGACGAGCAGCCCGAGCGCCAGCCCGAACCCCCCGAACTGGGGATGGTGGCCGACGGCGCCCGGCACCAGGAAGACGGACGCGCTCGTGATCATCGCGCCGCTGGCCAGCCCGTACCCCCACACCAGGGGGCCGGCCCGGCCGCCCTCGCGCGCCCGGGCCCCCAGCGGGGCGGCGCCGGCCATCGCGACGAACGCCACCCAGACGATTCCCAGGAGCTTCCACCGCCCGGCGACTGTCCCGACCGCCGAGAGGACGACGAGCGCCGCCACGGCGCCCAGTCCGAGCCACGACGGGCGGCCGAGCGATCCCGGACGCCGCTTCAGGTCCATGTCGATATTAATTCCCCACGTCGGGTTAATAACGCCTCCGGTCGGACCGGCGATTTAAGCCCGTCACGCCCCTGTCGGTTCTATGTCCGTCGTCGAGGACGACATGAACGACGTCGCGGACCTGGGATCGCTGGCCGGGGCCGACGTCGTCGTCGTCGGTGGGGGCTTCGGCGGGCTCTCGACCGCCTGCTACCTCGCCGGCGCCGGCGCTGCGGTGACGCTCCTGGAACGGAACGGGCAGGTCGGCGGCCGAGCCAGCCGTCTCGAACGCGACGGCTTCCGGTTCGACATGGGACCCTCCTGGTACCTGATGCCCGACGTCTTCGAGGACTTCTTCGGGCACTTCGGGCGCTCGCCGGAGGACTACTACGGGCTGACGCGGCT